>CAKMOD010000020.1 GCA_927910885.1 uncultured Prevotella sp.
AGCCTTAGCACCACATGTGCGCAGCGTACATCCTTTTGAACTCCCCTCCCATTACTTCCCTTCGGTCAGTGACCTTCGGTTCGGAGGGGGCGGGGAGCTCCCCTACACCCTAATCTTCCCCACTAACTTTCTTTGTTTCCCTTTCCCAATGATGGGTGCGTGAGCATCTTCTGGGAAGAATATGGTGAACTGTCCAGGCTTTACATTGAAGTATTCCTTTGCATCTTGTGTATAAAAGCCGCAATCTCTCTCAGGATTATAGGCAATGTCAGGCTCATCCAAATCTGATAAGGCGGTCCAACCCATTGTTTCTGCCTGCAATAAGGGAACTTGGATATCAATATAGTTCTTATGAAACTCTAAACGTTGTGCTTCCTTGCTCTTCAGTTCTACCTCGTCTAAGTTAATAAACAAGTCGTCACCATCAAGCATGATGCGTCCAGCATCTTGTTGTCTGAAATCATGTTGGAGGATATACTCCAGCATTTCTTTCATTCTTGGATGTAAGCCGTAGTAGCGATGGCATGCGGTTAAATCTGCTATTATCATATTCTTGGATTTACTAAGTGTTATTGAAAACTACTACAAACATACATATTTATTTTCTGATAGCAAAGGATTGATCAATAATAACGTGTGTTCGTGGAATGAAAAAGGGGCACACATAGCGTGTGCCCCTTTATTATAGGATATTTACAGAGATACGTCTTGCCATAGTGTGACGTAGTCTGTGTAAGTTTTATCAGTTGTAGTAGAGGTCAAGCGAATACTATTTGGTTCTGACCTCTTGCCTATTATTCCTTTTCCCAGCCGTTCTTAGCGTACTTAGGATTGACAGAAAAGTCTCCTGCTCCTATGTCAAGGTCTCCGCTGTTTGGTACTCGGTATTGTCCCCATGCACATGGTTTAGACTTTTTAGTCTTGTTGCTTGTCCATGTTCCTGCATACTGGTTGTTGCAATAAGAGTCCGAATGGCTATCAATGTCGTCATAAACGAACTTGCCATCGTTGTTTTCATACCAATAGAACAGCAGATAACCAGTGAAGACGCCACTTCCCGTCTGGTTGTTTTCTTCTTCAAAGTTATACTTCGCAATACTACATCCACGTCGTTTGAACTGCCCCTTCATTGAGTCGTCCACACCGTATGTAGGGTGAGTAAATTCCCTATTCTCAACGATATCAATAGTTCCATGGAAGTTACAACGATTGCTTTTGACAGCAGTGATGCCGCTGACATCATATTGGTTGTCGTCCGTTCGCTGTACTTTTTGAATGTCTATCGTGAGCTTCTGATATTCAGTCCCAATATAACCGATATAAGGAGTACGCTTGTCAGACAGTATCTTTGAGAAATCATTCTCAACACTTGTGTTCTTGCTCTCACTTACCATAGAAAGAATCCACTTCGGAACATTAGCCTCCGCCTTCTTTTCTTGGCAACTCATGAAAGGCAATGCAATCAGAAATAGTGCTAAGCAGTTGAAAAACTTTCTCATAAGATTCTGATATAATTGTGATTATAGGGAACTAACTGTTTATCCGAGGAAGTGTACCTGACCGATGAAATAAAGCAGGATGTAACCCAAAATGAGGGAAACAAGACCACTGGTCAGACCCACCTTGAGCATATCGTTCTGCTTCACAAGTCCTGTAGAGTAAGCAATAGCATTCGGTGGAGTAGAGATAGGGAGACACATAGCAGTAGAAGCGGCAATGGCAATACCGATGAGGACAGTGCTTGTACCGCCAATACCACCGAGCTTGTCGCCCATACCACGGCATACTACAGCGAGGATAGGTACCAACAGTGCTGCGGTTGCTGTGTTTGAAATGAAGTTAGAGAGGAAGTAACAAATCAGACCAGAGATAGCAAGGATAACGATAGGACTCCAATCGCCGAATGGAATACTCTCAATAGCAGCATCTGCCAAGCCTGAACCGTTCATTCCCAAGCCAATTGCAAAACCTCCAGCAACCATCCAGATGACACTCCAGTTAATCTCCTGCATATCCTTTGCAGTGATAACACCAGTGATAGCGAAGATTGCCATTGGAATCATTGAAACGGTGTTAGTGTCAATACCTGTGACATCCTTTGGAATTACCCATAGAAGGATTGTTACAATAAAGGTTATGATAACAACCCACATACGCCATCCACGGTGTACCTCACCATCAATCTTCAGATGAATAGTCTTCTGTGTGAATGGGAAGAAGTAAAGAATAATTCTCCATGACAAGAGAAGCAGAACGATCACAAGTGGTGCCATGAAAGCCATCCAGTGCATGAAGTCAATATTCATATTAAGACCAGCTGGGTCATTGAGATATTTAAGAGCAATAAGGTTCGGAGGTGTTCCAATCGGTGTTCCCATACCACCGAGGTTGGCTGCAATAGGAATAGACATTGTCAAGGCAATACGTCCCTTACCATTAGCAGGCAACGCTGCAAATACTGGTGTAAGGAAGGTAAGCATCAATGCAGCAGTAGCTGTGTTGGAAATGAACATAGAGAAGAGTCCTGTAATAAGCAGGAATCCCAAAAGAACATTCTCACTCTTGTTACCAAAAGGCTTAATAAGGTTACGTGCCAAGAGCGTATCAAGTCCCGACTTCGAAGCTGCTATCGCTAAGATAAAGCCTGCAAGGAAGAGCATGATGATAGGGTCAGCAAAGGATGCCATGATTTCCTTTGAGTCAAGTAACTCACCTATCCCGTCGCCTTTGAAGACTCCAAAAGCATTCTTCGAAACGGTGACACACATGATAGACATGATACTCAGCGACGTTGCCCATGCTGGAATACACTCCGTCAGCCACGATAGGGTGGCAAACACGAAGATTGCAATGATGCGTTGCTGTACTACGGTCAACCCATCAATGCCAAAACTGCTTGTGGGAAGGTTCCAAATAATGGCTGTAACCACGATGATGGCTAAAAGTTCCCAAACTTTTTTCATCTCAACGTGGCTACTAAGTTCATTAGACTTTTCTTCTGCCATGGTGTTAGTTGTTTAGATTGATAATTTTAGATTGTTTAATAAATTTGGGGGCTAATGTATAAAAAATATTCTTATCACGCAAAAGAATCTTTCTTTTTTTGTATTTTTGCATAACAAATTCTTGTTTATGCGACAGTTATTGGTATTTACTCTCTATCTTTTACTGTTTTTATCCTGTAACAACCATCAGAAACCTGTGGCTGATAAAAACGATAAAGGGACAAAAATAGAACTACAGTATGCTCGAAATATTACTATCGAACGTACGGAAGATTATGTGATTGTACGACTATTAAATCCTTGGAAAGAGGGAGTTGTTCTACATACTTACTATCTCATTGAGCGTGGAAAGGATGTAAAAGTTCCTGATGATGGTACAAAGGTCGTTACCCCTCTACGCAAAAGTGTTATCTTCACGACAGCCCATGCCAATCTTGTTGAGATGCTTCAGGCACAGAAAGCTATTGCTGGTGTTGCTGATTTGAAGTATATGATTATCCCAGATATTCAGAAACGGGCAAGAGTAAAGGGCGGTATTGTAGACTGTGGAGATGCAATGAAACCTGATGTCGAGCGAATTATAGACTTAAATGCAGATGCAGTCCTGCTTTCTCCTTTTGAAAACAGTGGTGGCTACGGTCGTTTAGAACAAATAGGAGTACCCATAATCGAATGTGCTGACTACATGGAACGTTCTGCTTTGGGGCGTGCAGAATGGATGAAATTTTATGGTCTTCTCTATGATCGGGAGCATCAAGCCGACTCGTTATTCGCTGTTGTTGAACAAAACTATAAGTCTTTAAGTAAGAAGGCAAGCCAGAGTAAGATAACTCGTAGTATCCTCCCAGATAGAAAGGTGGGTGCTGTTTGGTATTTACCGGGTGGCGAGAGCAGCGTAGGCTTACTTTATAAGGATGCCCATGGCCGTTATGCTTATTCTAATGATAAGCATAGTGGAAGTCTTGCAATGCCTTTTGAGACGATCTTGGATAAGTTCGGACAAAGTGATTTTTGGATATTAAGTTATAATGGTAATTTTAATCGTCGCCTTTTATTGGCTGAGTATCAGGGTTATGCAAAGCTAAGACCTTATCAAACAAAAGAGATTTATGGCTGTAAGGTGGACAGTAAACCCTACTTTGAGGAGGTCAGCTGGCGTCCAGATTGGTTGCTCTCAGACTTAATTCAACTCTTCCATCCCGACTTGAAGATTGCCCCACTGCGTTATTATCAGAAGTTAGAAGATTGATAGAATCGAAACGATAAGATGATGAAACGGAATATTCTTCTTTTTATAAGCTTAGCAGTAAGTATTCTATTTCTATTTGGATTGAATCTGGTAACAGGTTCGGTTCAGATACCTTTTGCTGATGTGTTGGATATTCTGTGTGGTCGTTTTACGGGAAAGGAAAGCTGGGAATATATTATTTTAGAGAACCGACTCCCTCAAACACTCACCGCTATACTCTGTGGAGCCTCCTTGTCTGTATGTGGTTTAATGCTTCAAACAGCCTTTCGCAACCCTTTGGCAGGTCCTGATGTGTTTGGCATTAGCTCGGGAGCAGGGTTAGGCGTTGCCTTAGTGATGTTGCTATTAGGTGGGACCGTGTCTACCTCAATGTTTACCGTTTCAGGCTTTCTTGCTATTCTCACTGCTGCTTTTATTGGTGCAATCTCTGTGACAGCACTCATCTTATTTCTTTCTACTATGGTACGCAACAGTGTTTTATTACTGATAGTGGGTATCATGGTGGGATATGTCTCCTCTTCTGCCGTCTCTCTGCTGAATTTCTTTGCATCAGAAGAAGGTGTAAAGAGTTATATGGTATGGGGAATGGGAAATTTTGGCGGTGTCTCAATGAGTCATATTCCTCTATTCTCTATACTATGTCTTATGGGTATCGGTGTATCCTTTCTGTTGATTAAACCACTGAATGTCCTACTTTTAGGGCCACAATATGCTGAGAGTTTAGGTATCAGTACGCGTCAGCTTCGTAATATATTATTAGTTGTTGTAGGACTATTAACTGCTATCACAACCGCTTTCTGTGGACCTATCTCGTTTATTGGTTTAGCTATTCCGCATATAGCTCGTCTTTTGTTCCGTACAGAAAATCATCAAGTACTCCTTCCAGGAACAGTGTTAAGCGGTGCTGCTATCGCTTTGTTTTGTAACTTTATTTGTTATCTTCCTGGAGAAGCAGGCATTATTCCACTCAATGCCGTCACACCACTTATAGGTGCACCCGTCATCATTTATGTGATAGTTCAGCGTCGATAATGGTCTGAAAAATTATTACATATATTCGGGTAAAATACCTATAAATAATAGCAAAAACTCACATAAAAAGTAGGTTTGCAATCAGTTGGAAATCAATTAATTATAAGGTAGTGCAAGAAAAGGTGCTTAATAGGACTCCAAAAGGGCGTTAGTAAGGGTCTTAAAGGGCATCTTTTGCAAGTCAATTGGGCGTCTTTTAGAAGCCAAAAGAGCATAAATTAGCTTTGAGGTGTATGAAAATAGTTTACAAATAGCAATGGTGTGGGAATAAGTTATTTATAGTAGTTGGATAGATATGTCATAACATATTATATGTTTAGAGTTAGAAAAAGATGCCTAAAAGATACAAACAGAATTGCTCTGTTATGTATAAAGGAATTCTTTTTCTACTTAAAAGGCATTTTTTCTCTTATTTTAACCACTATACCATACATTTTTTATACTTTTGCAAATTGAATGCGTATTAACACATCTCTATAAAATACTAATAAAAATCATTCTATACATGAGTAATTTACAACTATCGCCGATGCGAAAGACAATAGTGGGAGTGCAATTCCTCTTTGTTGCTTTCGGTGCTACTGTTCTCGTCCCTTTGC
The DNA here is from genome assembly GCA_927910885.1 of uncultured Prevotella sp. Classification (GTDB taxonomy): domain Bacteria; phylum Bacteroidota; class Bacteroidia; order Bacteroidales; family Bacteroidaceae; genus Prevotella. Next base: position 5,886 of record CAKMOD010000020.1, read on the forward strand.
TCGTGGGACTTGACCCAGCAACAGCGTTATTCACAGCAGGTTTAGGAACATTTATCTTTCATTTGGTTACGAAAGGTAAGGTTCCTATTTTTGGGCTCTTCCTTTGCCTTCATTGCTCCAATTATCTCTGCATCAAAGCAGTGGGGTATGCCTGGAACGTTGGCAGGAATAGCTGGTGTTGCACTTGTTTACTTTGTGATGTCAGCACTGATTAAGTGGCAAGGAAAGAAACTATTGGATAAGCTTTTCCCACCAGTTGTTATCGGTCCAGTAATCATTTTGATTGGTCTTTCTCTGTCAAAGGCAGCGGTAGACATGGCAAAAACAAACTGGCTTATAGCCTTTATCTCATTGGGAACGGCTGTGACAGTCCTCTCTATGGGACGAGGCTTGATGAAGTTAGTACCTGTAATTTGCGGTATTGCTGTAGGTTATACCGTAGCTGCCTTTATGGGTATTATTGATTTCTCAGGTGTAGAGGCTGCGCCTTGGTTTGCTTTACCACCTGCATTAGCCAATTTCCAGCTGCCACAGTTTGCTTGGGAGCCATTCCTTTATATGATTCCTGTGGCGATAGCTCCTGTGATTGAGCATGTGGGTGATGTGTATGTGGTAAGTGCTGTAGCGGAGAAAGACTTTACAAAGTCACCAGGTTTGCATCGTACGATGTTGGGTGATGGATTGGCTTGTTTGGCTGCTTGCTTCTTTGGAGGTCCTCCAGTGACAACTTATAGTGAGGTGACAGGTGCGATGAGTATTACAAAGGTGACTCATCCTCAGGTAATCCGTATTGCTGCTGCAACGGCTATCGTCTTCTCGGTAATTGGAAAGTTGAGTGCTCTCTTGCAGAGTATTCCTGCTGCAGTATTGGGTGGTATCATGTTATTGCTCTTTGGTACGATTGCTTCTGTGGGTATTCAGAACCTTATTCAGCATAAAGTAGACTTCAACCGCACACGCAATATCATTATTATCTCTGTTACATTGACGATGGGTATTGGTGGTGCTGTGCTGCAGTGGGGTAGTTTCTCTATTAGTGGTATTGGACTTTCTGCTATGGTGGGCGTTATCTTGAACCTGATATTGCCACCTGCAAAGGAGAAGAACAGGGTAATTCATAATTTATAATTCAGAATTCATTAATTATGATTAGTGTTAATTCATAATTCATAATTCACAATTATTCGAACGAAGTTCTCATCAGTACGTCATAATTATGATTACCAGTTATTTGCGGTGTTAATTAATCATTAATGATTATGAAAGCCGTTATTTGCGGTGTTTATCGATACGAGCAGCTTGTTAACTTGTAAAGCTATTCACTTGTAAAAATAAATATTGGGCAGATAGGAATAACAAATCCTATTTGCCCAATATTTTGTATAAAGGGGGCTTTAACCACCAATAGAATCTTTGTATTGTAGCTTAATCTTTTCTTCGAGTTCGCTTAATGTCTGCTTGCTATTGAATAGGCTTTTGATAAGGCGATAGCCCAACCATATCAAGATCATACCCACAAGGGCAAGGAGATATTGAAGTACAATGCTGTTTACAATCGTCTTTGTATAGTTCTCACAGATGACAAAACCTGCTATTAAGATGACATAATCAATCCAGCCTGAACCTTTATAGCTCTGGGCAATACGCTGATACTCTTCGTTGTTGGCAAGAATCTCTTTGCGATTCTCTGCCCATTTCTTTTCAAATTCTTCGTTGGTCATGGGGTTGTGGGTGTTGGGTGTTGAATGTTGGGTGATGATGATTTGTGATGATAGACTTATACTTTCATTAAATCGCTCATAACGGAGTCGCTAACATATATGCCGTCACGGGTGAGATGAAGCCAACCATTGTCTTCTATCAATAAACCTTGTTGTTGTAAAGGCTTGGCGAGGCGCATGAGATAAGTCTGGTATTCAGCAGAGAGCGTTGAGAGATCTATTCCTTCACATGTGCGAAGGGCGGTCATAATCATGTCATTATAATGTGTATCTGCATCAATTATCTCCTCCTCGCAAGGGAGTCTGTCTTCCTCAATAGCAGTGATATATGCCTTGGTATCTGCTATATTCCAACTCCTCTTGCCATTGCTGTAGGAATGGGCTGAGGCTCCGATGCCTATATAAGGGACATTATGCCAATACGAACTATTGTGTTGGGAACGGTAGGGACTTTGAACTTTGAACATTGAACTTTGAGGTTTGAGGTTTGAACATTGAACTTTGAGCTTGGCAAAGTTACTAATCTCATATTGTTCATAACCAGCTTCGGCTAAGCGGTCGATGAGAGTATCGTACATCTGACGATAAAGTTCATCGTCCATATCCTTGACCTTTCCCGCTTGAAGAAGGCGATAGAGGGGAGTCCCTTCTTCGTACATAAGACTATATGCAGAGATATGTTCAATGTCTAATGCAAGCAGTCGCTCAATGTCTTCTTTCCATTCTTCAAGTGTCTCATTGGGAAAACCAAACATAAGGTCTACTGATATGTTTTCAATGTTTGCGTTTCTTAGACGTTTGACTGCTGTTTCCACCTCGTCAGCTGTATGTCTACGATGCAGGAAACGAAGGCGTTCATCCGAGAAAGTCTGTGCTCCCATAGAGATACGATTGATAGGAAGAGAGCGCAAGTTCTGTGCAAACTCCTCCGTTATATCATCGGGGTTACACTCCATTGTGACTTCAATAGGAGTCGCTGTGGTACAAGTGTTGTTCTCTGTATCCCATTCTAAACCAATGTGATACACGTTGTCTATCGTCTGAAATATCTTTTGTAGACTCTCAAAAGAAAGCTGTGAAGGAGTGCCACCACCCAAATAGATAGTTGACAAACCGCCTATTCTTTCACCAGAGTTGTCGCTATTCTTCTCCGTACGCAGTTCCATTTCATGGCAGATAGCATTCACATATTGTTCTTCTACAGAAAGCCTTTCGTCCTTCTTCTTTGCGGGTACAGTCGAATAGAAGCCACAGTAAATGCAGCGACTGGCACAGAAAGGAATGTGAATATATAATCCTGACATGATAAGTGTATATGCGTATATATTAATGTATGCCTTACAAGAATTAATGCAAATGTACTAATAAGTTTTAAAAGATTTCGTTTTTTTCGTAAGAAACTTTGGTGCTTTCGATGAAAATGTATAACTTAGACCGCAGAATTGATGAGCTACGGCTTATCCCTTGAGACGAAATAAATTATTACTAACAGCTTAAATCTATCAGATATGAGAGTATATCAGACAAACGAGATTAAGAACATTGCCTTGGTTGGCAGTGCCGGTAGCGGCAAGACTACTCTTGCCGAAAGTATGTTGTTCGAAGCTGGTGTCATTAAGCGACGCGGTTCAGTAGAAGCTAAGAATACTGTTAGCGATTATTTCCCTGTTGAACAGGAGTATGGCTACTCAGTGTTCCCAACAGTTTTCCATGTTGAGTGGAATAATAAGAAGCTGAATATCATCGACTGTCCAGGTAGTGATGACTTTGTTGGTGGTGCTATTACTGCCCTCAATGTAACCGATGAGGCTGTTATTCTTATCAATGGTCAGTATGGACCAGAGGTGGGTACACAGAACAATTTCCGCTATACCGAAAAACTCAAGAAGCCTGTTATCTTCCTTATTAACCAGTTGGATTCTGACAAGTGCGACTTTGATAACCTCATCTCCAATATGCAGGAGATTTATGGTTCAAAGTGTGTTCCTGTACAATATCCTATCGAAACAGGTCCTGGTTTCAACAGTTTGATTGATGTTCTGTTGATGAAGAAATACAGCTGGAAGCCAGAAGGTGGCGAACCTATTATTGAGGACATTCCTGCTGACCAGATGGATAAGGCAATGGAACTACATAAAGCACTCGTTGAGGCTGCTGCCGAGAATGACGAGGGCTTGATGGAGAAGTTCTTTGAAGAGGAGACATTGACAGAAGATGAGTTGCGTACAGGTATTCGTAAGGGTCTTGTTACCCGTTCTATCTTCCCTGTTTTCTGCGTATGTGCAGGTAAGAGTATGGGTGTTCGTCGTCTGATGGAGTTCTTGGGTAATGTTGTTCCTTTCGTTGACGAGATGCCTAAGATTCATAATACTCGTGGTGAGGAGGTTACTCCAGATAGCAATGGTCCAGAGTCACTCTACTTCTTCAAGACGGGTATGGAACCTCATATCGGTGAAGTAAGCTATTTCAAGGTGATGAGTGGTTGTGTGAAGTCGGGTGATGACTTGACCAACTCTGATCGTGGCTCAAAGGAGCGTATGGGACAGCTTTATGCTTGTGCAGGCGCTAACCGTATTCCTGTTGACCAGTTAAATGCAGGTGACTTAGGTTGTACTGTGAAATTGAAAGATGTTAAGACAAGTAATACCTTGAATGGTAAGGGTACTGACCAGCGTTTTGACTTCATCAAATATCCTAACTCTAAATACTCTCGTGCCGTTGAAGCTAAGAGCTCACAGGAAACTGAGAAGCTCATGGCTGCTTTATTAAAGATGCGTCAGGAAGATCCAACGTGGGTTGTTGAGCAGAGCAAGGAGTTGAAGCAGACTATCGTTCATGGACAGGGTGAGTTCCACCTACGTACTTTGAAGTGGCGTTTGGAGAACAATGAGAAACTTCAGGTGACTTTCAAGGAGCCAAAGATTCCATATCGTGAGACAATTACCAAGCAGTCAAAGGCTGAGTACCGTCATAAGAAACAGAGTGGTGGTGCAGGTCAGTTCGGTGAGGTTCACTTGATTGTAGAGCCTTACGCAGAGGGCATGCCTGATCCAACAACCTATAAGTTTAACGGACAGGAGTTTAAGATGAATATTAAGGGACGTGAAGAGCGTGACCTTCCTTGGGGTGGTAAACTCGTGTTCATCAACTCTGTTGTCGGTGGTGCTATTGACGGTCGCTTCATGCCTGCTATCTTAAAGGGTGTGATGGATTGTATGGAGCGTGGTCCATTGACAGGTAGCTATGCACGTGATGTACGTGTAATTGTCTATGACGGTAAGATGCACCCTGTTGACTCTAATGAACTTTCATTCACTTTGGCTGCTCGTCATGCGTTCTCAGATGCTTTCAAGGCTGCAGGACCAAAGATTCTCGAGCCAATCTATGACTTAGAGGTGTATGTTCCAGGTGACTATATGGGTGACGTGATGAGCGACTTACAGGGACGTCGTGCCATGATTATGGGTATGGACTCTGAGGCAGGTTATCAGAAGTTACAGGCAAAGATTCCTTTGAAAGAACTTGCTAACTATAGTATCTCACTGAGTTCTCTCACTGGTGGTCGTGCAAGTTTCACAACAAAGTTCGCAAGTTACGAGCTTGTTCCTAATGATATTCAGCAGAAGTTGATTGCTGAGCATGAGGCAGAAGTGAAGGAAGAAGAAGAATAGTTCTCCAATTTTAGACTAATATAGTCGAAGAGGTTGATTCGAAGGCTGCACAATGTAGCATTAGAATCAACCTCTTTTCTGTTTGTTAGTATGTCAGTATTGAATAATGAATGTGTGCTTATTGGTTCTTAGTTGTTACAAAGATGACCTTTTCCTCTCATTCTTAGCCATCGTGTTAAGCCTTAGCACATGTCGTGTTGATGCTCCGCACGTAGCGTGCTAAGCCTTAGCACCACATGTGCGCATACTAAACACGATACAAAAGAGTTGCTAAGTTTTACCAGATTGCAGTATTTTCCCTTATATAGAAACAAACTGCTATAAAAGAAAGAACCTTCTCTTAGTGAGTTATAATGTACCGATAGACTGGATATCCGAATATCGGAGTTAGCAAGGTCATGCAGGCGATATAGATCAGTTTAATAGGAAACGGCTGTTTTCTGCATAGAAACGGCATGAGAATGAGTGCTATTATAAAAGATATGCTTTGTATTAGTTCCATTAATCTGATGTTTATTTTATTGCAAATATATATGTATATTAGGAATAATTCAAGTTATTCATACCTTTCCTATAATATTTTAAATCGTATAGTCCCAACTATGTTAAGAGGTCTCAATTGCGAAGTAGATGAATATATATCAAGACCACTATAGTTAACCCTTGTGTACTGACGCTGATTGAAAAGATTATTTGCTTGCAAGTCTAATTCAATATGTTTCAATTTGTATTTAAATAACATATCTCCAAACCATGTGTGCCTGTTCTTTTCGGTCAAATTATTGTAGTTACCTTCTATTGTAGTAGTAAACGTAAATTGCTTAGTGATAAAGACATTAAACTTGATACGCTGAGTTGCAGTTCGAACAGTCTGTGAAGAATTATCATTAAGAGCATCTATAGATGACACATTCCATGCATATCCGCTGGTAATGACAATATTAAGCCATGTAAGAGGAGTGATAGTGCCACCGCCTCCAATACTGATTGTTCGAGAATGGAAAGGATAAAGATTTTGAGCAATGAGGCGCTCACTCTTACTATAACTATAGCCACCAAAAGCACGAATGGTTGATTGTAACCAATCAAAACCTTTGCTGCCATCAAAGCCGAAAGCATAATTATCTGTATATGTTTTTTTATCAATAGCATGTACAACACTGGTTGCACCTCGATATTCATAACCATAAATTTGGTTGTCACGAGTGTGTCCATAGTTACCATTTATACGGAAAAAGGTTGCTGTAAGAGCACTGCGATATCCAACTGATGCACTCGTTATGAAGCAACTTGTTTCTGACAAATGTTCAACATACGACCGTTGAAATGTTCGGTAGTTGTTCATTATATAGCCACTATAGATACTTCCTGGATCTCCGACATTCTTATAGTATGTTGCATTAATGTTACCACTCCAATCACGCCACTCATAGTTTACAGTAAACGATGGTGTTACAAGCAAGCGGGTATATTTATTCTTGTTTTTAGTGATGCGGTCATCAAGAGTTTGTGTGTATAAGTTTAGAGGGCAGGTAAGGGAGAGACGCCAACCTGCCTGCTCGAATTTGTATTGTTGATTTAGCGATAATTCATAAATGTTGTACCATAAATCATTCAATACCGACTGTGATGTGTGATTTTGACTACCATTTGCCGTCAAATTAGTAAAACCACTTAAATCTGTCTTTATGCCATGCAAATTGGCATTAGCTAAAACCCCATAGTCTATAGAGAACAATCCTAAGTGAAAGGTAAAGTTAGTGTGGAAGTCACCCGCTATGTTGCGTGACTTCAATTCTTGATTATAATGGAGTGATGTTTGTGATAAAAGAGAATCCACATTAACTATCAATGTGTTAGGGCGCTGAGCATAACCAACAGAGAAATGCAAATCAAGTGTACGTTTACCATAATTCTGGATCAGATTCATAGTATTACTTACTGTTAGCGAAGGACGATGGAAATGTTGATAAACTCGATTGTTTCCATAGTTGATGGGGACAGCTCCTGTTAGATTAGAGGTGAGTTGGCTTTGTACGTTATCATTATTCCATTCTCCATCTAACTTCAGTACATTGGCTATAAAACCATTTTTACCATTGCGATTGTATCTTAAGTTTGTACTAAGATTATTCATGTGTGTTACAAGTATAAGCGACTCGCTGCTTAATAGTCGTTGATTAAAACTATAAAATAGGTTAGCTTCTGAGATACCTTCTTGACGTATAGATGCATGGAGATATGACATATTCAAAGTTATTTCAGATTGTTTGCCTATTTTCTCCAAGTGGTTCATTGATATAATGTGCGACTGATTGTCAAAAGTCCGTTTCTGTGGTAATCCACTTCCAGATGGCGTAACAACTCCCAGTGGGGCAAAAGCAACAAGCCCTACATCATTGATACCAGAATAATGTGAAGTTAATTCTTGGGAAACATCATCACCTGTATTGTTTCCTTTATAGAGTGTTATATTCTGCCTACGTTTTGCAAAGTACATACCTACAACCTCTGCCGTCCATAATGGATTTCTGCCAATAGGATTTTGTCCATCAGATAGGGAACGCATTCCGAATCCCCATCCACCAGATTGTTGACCACCACCACCGAGCATTGTGTTTACTGCTACTGTACCTTTAGCAGCATTTTTTAATTTCAGATTTATAGCAACATCATCGGTTGGTGTTCGTCCCTGTAGGGCTTTCACTGGTTGATGATTCTCAAGCACTTGAACCGAACCAACATCTTGTGCATTGATATTTCCTGTTGCAAGACCATAGCGACCTTGCAGCAAATCCATGTCTTCAACATAAAACTTTGAGATACTTTTCCCATTGAATTTTATACTACCATTATCTGACACTTCTATACCAGGCATACGTTTTAAAACATCGCCTATAGTGCGGTCGCCTTGCTGTTGATATGTGCCAACAGAATAGTTAAGAGTATCACCGTTTTGTCGTATTTTCTTGGCATGAATTTCAACTTCCTTAAGTTGTAGTACCTTTTCTTTAACTCGAAAGTTTAATTGTTGTGAACGGTTAGCAACAATTTTAACTTGCTGCCCTATAGACATACCTGCTGCGGTAATTGTCAAACTATCGGATTGTGAATTTACCTCTAAACGATAGTTACCCTTATTATCTGTCTCAGCAAATGCCAGTACGCTATTATACCCTTTTGCCGTTACAGTTACAATGGTATTTCCTGCCTTTCCCTGTGCATCTATCACACTGCCTTCAAAGACTGTTTGAGCTTGTATCTTTAAGCAAAAGATAATTAGTAGACTGAATATGGTTGTAGTTTTCATCTATTCTTTTTCTAATGGCTCGTAAGGGTGTGGATTCGATTTTAATTGACCTGACTGATAGTCGCGAGCTCCTGCAGTCCTAAGGTGATCTCGATTAGCGGCTACTTGTAATTTATAAATATGTTCACGTGTATCCTTAACAAATCCTTTATAATCGCTTTTAACAATTGGGAAATTACCAGATTTTATCTCAACAGCTTCCCATGTATAGAGATGATCTTTATCATATATCTTTAATATTAGTCCAGGTAGCCCACCAAATATCCATGGTCCGAGACGTGTAGGAATTTTGGTAGTAAACCATGCTTCAAAAGTTCTACCTCTCCATTGGCAAGTTGCTTTTTGGCAATCATACCCCAGTATTGATAGCTGCTCATCAGAAAGCGTCCAATGTTGTTGGTACATCGGCTCAGTATAGAAAGCATTATAGCGTTCCATAGCCCATGGCATCGTAGCATAGCAAGTGTATATACCATTAGTAGAGTAAATGTCAGTAAATTGATACTCGCTCCAATACTGACTGTTCCTTCCACCAGAAAAGAATATTCTCGGCATACTATTCGCATTTGGATTTTGCTTAATAAAATCATCATGTAAGGAATCGTTTAGTTCTAAGAAACGGCTATAAAGCTTACTCAAACCTTTTCCTATTAGAAGCACTTGAGAGTCTAAATAAGTATGTTCATCGCTAATATCATTAGCATTTAGAGCATATATAACTTTAATTGAGGCCTGCCCAATCACTGAACATTTTCCTATACCTCTACTGTTAGGACGCATTACACGTCCTTGCTTTTCTTGTGCATGCAATGTTAATGAAAAACAAATAAATAGCAATGTTAAGGTTATCATCGAAAACGTTTTCATAATTCTATTCATAGAGTCATTTTTTAGTTGTATTTATTGATAGTTCAGTGTGTTAGTCATTTGTTAATACAGTTTAGTGGATATTATTGATGAAGTTTAGCTGATAAACTTTATTTACCAGCTAAACTTGCTTCTTTTAGCTGTTTACTGGTTAGGCATAACGAACTTGTCGCCACTCTGCTTAATTAGTTCACGCTTGAAATAGTCGCTGTAACCAGGACGCTTAACACGTTCGCCAAGACCTGTTGAAGTGCGGAGGAACTTGCCGTCCTTCTCTGGCTTAATAGTCATATCGTTAAACTTCACAATCAGATAGATTGCCAAGTCACGCCAGCGTGCAATCATTTCGTTGCTCTTCTGTACAGAGTAGTCGTTGAGATACTTCACAGCAGCAGCCTTGTCGGTAGCATAGAGGGCCTGTGCCTTCTCCTCAACTCCTTTCTGTGCAGCAAAATAAGAGTTGTCGAGTGAGTCGCGCACCTCTTTCAATGCAGGGAAGAGCTGAGAGTAGCGTGGGTAAACCATGTTGCTGACCCAGTTGCATACCCAGAAAGCACTCTTATCAGAGAAGGTTACAGCATCTGCGCCCGGTGTGTTGAAACACTCTGCACGCTCGGTATTGCTGCAATAGATTGGCACGTAAGCAACCATATTACCATCATCGTTACCGAACCAGAGGATACCACCAATCTCACGTGGTAACCATGAACGGAGCTGTGCTATGTAAGAGAAACCTGACTGCTGTGTTGAGATAGGGCGCTCATTGAAACACTGCTTGCCATCAACCTCAAACTTCAGTGGAGTAGGGCGGTAAGGTGAGTTCCAAATACCCTGTGCGATGTCCTGATCAAGTGACAATGGAGTGCCCTCATAGTGGTCGCGCATACAAGCTTCCATCTTAGTCAAGTCTACCTTCTTGTCAGGTACAATCCAAAGTGGCATATCCTCTGCGTTAGGGTCTTTTCCCAAAGCCCATGGTAACCAACGTGACATGTCTTTGAAGTGATTGAAGTAGCTCCATACACGTGCATCGCACCAACGACGGCCACCGAAGTCAGGTGCTGCATAGGTCATCTTCCAGTTGAAGTCCTTGTCTTTGCCAGTGAACCAACCCTTTGAACGTGCAAAACTGATGCAGTTCTTAGAAGTGATAACCTCTGTGTTGTAAGTAGAAAACTGACCGATGCGGCTCTGGTTAGCGTGAGCAGAAATAGTGCCGTCAGGAATGCGAACAGCCACCCAAACAACCTTCTGCTTCTTGTCGCCACCACAACCCATCATCTCAAGCAGCCATACCTCATTAGGGTCGGCAATAGTGAATGACTCACCACCAGAGTTGTAACCATAAGTTTCAACGAGTGAAGTCATTACATTGATAGCCTCGCGTGCAGTCTTACTGCGTTGCAAACCAAGATACATCAATGAACCATAATCGATTATACCATCCTTGTCAACCATCTCCTCACGGCCACCGTATGTTGTTTCACCAATACTTACCTGATACTCATTGATGTTTCCAATGACATTGTATGTTACGGGAGCCTCTGGAATAAAACCGTGGCTCTCGTGAGTATCATAGTCAATAATCTCTCGGCGGTCACCCTTTGCGTGAGTGCCTGCAGGATAATGACATAGGTTCGTAAACAAGCCGTAATCATCAGCGGTATAAGTTACGAAGACGGATCCGTCTGTTGTTGCTCCCTTTGTGGCAATGAAGTTCGTACATGCATTGGCATACGTAATCATTGTAAGGAAGAACAGTGTTGCAAATGATTTCTTCATATTCTACAATTTAATTGTTAATACTTTATTTTAGTCAGATATTCTTTTTTATTATTGCGGTTGTCTGTTGCGATAATCCTCAAGATTTGTTCCTTTCCTGTAGGGCGTACGGGGCTGTCTGCGAGGTTACAGAAGAAGAGTTCTTTATTCTTACCGAACTGCAACAGAATGAACTGCCCATCGAGGTAAGCCTTATATCCTTGCAATCCACTTCCCTCATCAGTTATCTTGAAAGATAGGCTGCGTGGGTTGAGGTTCAAGTGTGTAATCGTTGGTGGGGTCTCATCGTATGCAAGGAAATAGGCACAAGCTAACTCGCGCATTCGTCCTGTAACCCAACCATTAGCGTAGGTTCCGCCGCAATAGGATGCAGGTGTGTCAGCATTTAAGCTGTTTCGCATAGCAACATACAACTTCTTCGGGTCATGTACCGAACCAGATGGTTTGAGACTTATCTCTGCATAGTGGAATAGAGGATATGCAGCCTTAGAGAAACTATAAGCCATAGAGTGTGCATTGCTTGTGTTGCCGTGTTGTAGTTGTAGCCAACCATTCTTTGCAAGTAAACCTTTTTGGATGTTCAGTCGTACTCCCTCAGCCTCAAAATGATTGTCTTTATTATAATAGAGTGGGTTTGTGCCGTCTGGACGATGAACTATTGGAATAGCTTCAGGTTCGCCTCTCACTGTGAACTCTTTTATAGTTTGATTGCCAAAGACATCTCTTATAACATAACGGAGGTGATAGTCGCGTTGCTGGTTGAAGTTTATAATACCCTTATTAGCTCCTGCATGTAAGATAGGAAGTGTGTTGCCAGGTTCGATGTAAGACTTCATAAACCAAATCTTTGTAGAAAGGAAGTGGTCGTAATCACCCCATGAATTAACCATTCTGTGGCAACTTGTAGGAATGTTGTTCACATCTGAGGAGAAAACCAATTTGCCATCGCAATACAACTGTGTGTATCTTACTCCAAAATTATTATATACAGAGTCCATGTGATCACTGGCTCTTACACCAAAGCCAACCTTTCCCCATGCTTGGAAATGTCCTTTGTCAAATGTGAAGATACGGGAGTCTGAACTATGTTGAAATACTCCTTCTCCCAGTTGAGGATATGTCTTAAAGGAATATACAGCGGGTGCAGTCTTGTCTTTAACAATATGCTTGAGGAAATTAAGTGGGTCATAAAGGTTGCTATTTGTAGTCTTGTGCATCTCTAAATGAATGTGTGGACCTTGTGATGAACCAGTATTACCGCTAAGAGCGATGAACTGTCCTTTCTTTACTGGGAATTCTCCTGGTCGGAATTTAACGTCGCAAGCAAACTGTTGATGCTGGTATTGCCATCTACGTACGGCTGCTTCAATCTGTGGTGTGAAGCGGTTGAGATGGACATAACAACTGGTATATCCATTGGGGTGAGTGACCAAGATAGCTCGTCCATAGCCATACTTCTCAACGATAGCACCAGAAATATAGCCATCAGCAATCGAATAGACACCAAGATTTACTTCACGTTCGGTTTTGATATCAATACCTCCGTGGAAGTGGTTAGGTCGAGGCTCTCCAAAGTTGCCCGCCAGTTGCACAGGGACGTGAACTGGTGAACCGAAAGGTAGTATGGATAATAAAAGATTTAATAACAAACTCATTGGCTATCAGATCCTTTCTTTTTATAGGTGTGTCTGTTGTCTGGCACATAGCAAGACAACAGAATCATTTCAGTAACTGGTCGCCTTTGTAGGCTCTGGCCTTACCATCATTGTCTGGGCGTATAGTGATAGTACCTGTTGTCCATTCTGTCATAGGTTCTTCCTCAGTGAATGGATAGGTGTCAAGGACAATTCCGTCTTCAATGACGACAATTCCTTGTTCTATTCTTCCTGTCGCTGTTTCAATGATGTTGGTCCCGATACGTCTTATCGACTTTTTTCTGTCGGTCATAACTTATCGGGGCTGGTAGGTATTCCTCGTTCTTTCATCGCGTCAGCTGGTGTCCTTGTTGGTGGGGCTGCTGGCGGATTAGGTTCTGTTTGAGGCTTGACAGGTTCACCACCAATCGTTCTGATTGGGTCAGATTCTTGCAGAGAATCAGTCGGTTGTGTTGGCTCATGCTTTCGAACGTGCATACGAACAAGTTGGATGTTATTGAGAATAAGCATCTTGAAGGTTGTTGTAGGCTGCTGTCCTTTCAACATCAGGAAGTAACCACGGATGTTCTTGATACGCAATGAATCCCCAGCATCAATCGTCATGGTGTTACGTGAGTCGGATGTAATATGCTGGTATTGTGTTACGATACTATCATTAGAATAGGTAACAGCCATCATGACAATTGCATCACGCATACCATCTTGTATGATAAACTGTGAATTGAAACTCAAGAGGAGACGGTCACCCTTGTGGAAGGCGGTGTCTGCCTTGATTTCAAAGGATTCACGATCTACTGGAGCGTAAGGAGAAAGTATTAAAGTACGGTTGCCTCGCCAGATATCGGTGGTATCTCCCTTTGAAGTGATATCACCATACTGGGCTAATTCACTCTCTGATGCACCTTGTGCACGCGCCTCACGTTCCAGTCGTTTGGTAAGTTCAACGTAGATGTCGTGCAGCTGTTCGGTATGTCGCATATAGTATTGAAGAGACTTATCGAACTTTTCTTCCGATACGTCATATTTCTTCATTACAGCGAGTTTAAAAGCTTTCTGTCTGACATCTGTATAACCTTCACGATTGGCCATTGCCATGGAAAGGTGATAATCGTAGAGCATATCTTCCATTTCCGAAGGTTGGATATACTCTGAAGGGATAGAAGGTTTACAGCTTACAATGAAGATTGCAAGCAGTAACCCACAAAGAGTGGCAAAGGAACGAACCAGTTTTTTTACTTCTCATTGTCTATCTACTGATTATCAGTAATGTTTTCTTTCTCAGTAACCTTCTTACCCATAGCTGGCACCCAGCCATTGAAATCCTTACGGAAGGCAAGGATAATCGTAATGACACCCACAGAGATGCAGGAGTCTGCAAAGTTGAATATTGGTGAGAAGAAGGTGAATGACTCACCACCCCAGAGTGGGAACCAGTCTGGGAATGTACCATGGAAGAGTGGGAAATAGAACATGTCTACCACTTTGCCCATCAGCATTGGCGCATATCCTTCTCCCCATGAAACGAGAGTTGCTGGTGTGGCTCCTTCTATGTAATAGGGCGTAGATGCTGTAAAGAACTGACCATAGAAGAGGGAGTCGAAGATATTACCCGCAGCACCCGCTGTAATCATTGACAATACAATGATATAAGCCATTCTCGCTCCGTGTTTGATACGATTAGCAATATACCAAATAAGGAAACCAATAGCAATAATACGGAATATGCTAAGGAAGAGCTTGCTCCCCAATTCCATACCCCATGCCATACCATTGTTCTCGATAAATTGTATTTGGAACCAATCGAAGATATGGATAGATTCGCCTAAATTCATATTAAGCTTGACAACAACCTTGATAATCTGGTCTATTAGGATTAATAGAATAATTAGCAAGGTGGCTATCAAGCTTTGTTTTTTCTGTTTACTCATTAGTGATTTTTATTTGCCATCTTGGATGCTACGCTCAGTGTTGCATGTGGTACTATGCGCAGTCTCTCCTTTGGAATAAGTTCTCCAGTGATACGGTCAATACCGTATGTCTTATTGTTGATTCTGACAAGTGCAGCCTGGAGGGCTTGGATAAACTTCTGCTGACGTTGTGCCATCTGTACCAGTTCTTCCTTAGTCTGGTTAGAACTGCCTTCTTCCAGTGCCTTATACGTTGGTGATGTGTCATTAACGTCGTTTGTATTCTTGTTCATCAGAATCTTCATCGTTTCATCGTAGTCAGACTTGGCTATTGCCAACTTGTCATTCACTATCGTGCGGAACTCCTCAAGTTCCTCATCGGTATAACGCTTTTTAGTTTCCATACGGTAAAATTGAATTAGGTTATGAAAGTATTCTATAATGTTTTGAGGTTGTTGAAAGCCTTTTAATAGGGACGTGTACAAGACACGTCCACTATTGCTTTTGGCTTAAAGGTGTACGATTTGTACACCCCAACGATGTCATTTAGTTCTTTTTGATTTCTATATGGAGGTTGAATTCGTCAAACTCAACATCAGCTCCATTGTTCTCTGCAAGTGTGATGTCATTAGCAAGAACCTGTGTCTTAATCAGTTCGCCGAACGACTCTACTGCAGCTGCTGCCTCTGCGTGTGGTTCAATAACAACAGAGATGCGGTCGGTAATCTCAAGACCAGTTTCCTTACGGAGGTTCTGGATACGATTGATTAACTCACGTGCCATACCCTCACGACGGAGTTCTTCTGTCAGTTCAACCTCAAGTGCAACAGTCAAGTTACCTTCGTTGCTTACCAACCAGCCTGGGATATCCTCAGAGATGATTTCTACATCTGCTGCCTCTACCTTGATTGGCTGACCTTCTAACTCGAAGTTGAATTCGCCAGCAGCTTCCAATGCAGCAATCTCTTCCTGTGAAAGTGCATCCATACGGGCTGCTACTTGCTTCATCAACTTGCCGAACTTCTTACCCATGACACGGAAGTTACACTTCACTTTCTTAACAAGGATGCCCTGACCCTCAACGAAAGTAAGGTCCTTAACGTTCACCTCGTGCTTGATAAGGTCTGCAACAGCCCCAATGTGCTTCTTCTGAGTTGCATCGATAGCAGGAACCATAATCTGTGCTAATGGCTGGCGTACCTTAATGTTCACCTTACGACGCAGTGCAAGAACCATAGACGTAATGCGCTGTGCCATATCCATACGTGCTTCAAGGTCTGCATCGATAACAGCCTCGTTAGCTACTGGCCAACGATCCAAATGGATGCTCTCTGCTTTACCACCCAAGTCTGAATAGAGCTGGTCAGCATAGAATGGAGCGAATGGAGCCAACAAACGTGCAACTGTCATCAGGCAGGTGTACAATGTGTCGTATGCACTCTTCTTGTCAGCACTCATTTCTTTACCCCAGAAACGTTTACGGTTCAGACGAACGTACCAGTTACTAAGGTCGTTGTTTACGAATGAGTCGATAAGACGGCCTGCACGTGTTGGGTCGAAATCCTCTAACTCAGCAGTCACACCCTTGATGAGTGAGTTGAGCTTAGAGATAATCCAACGGTCAATCTCTGGTGCATCAGCCTTCACAGCCTCACATGTTGTGGCATCATAGCCGTCAACATTTGCATAGAGAGCAAAGAAGCTGTATGTATTATATAAGGTACCGAAGAACTTACGACGACACTCATCAACACCTTCTGGGTCGAACTTCAAGTTATCCCATGGTTCGCTGTTCGTCATCATATAGAAACGTACAGGGTCAGCACCATACTTATTCATCATCTCAAATGGGTTGGTAACGTTACCCACGTGCTTACTCATCTTGTTACCCTTTGCATCGAGTACAAGACCTGTTGAAATCACGTTCTTGAAGGCAACGGAGTCAAACACCATTGTTGCAATTGCATGGAGTGTGAAGAACCAACCACGAGTTTGGTCAACACCCTCGTTAATGAAGTCTGCAGGGAAGAATGCTGGTGGAACAGCCGTACCCTCATAGCATGAGTGTACCAACTGGTCACGATATTCAGCCTCAGTCTTACCCGTAGCCTTCAAGCCTTCAGTATTAATCTCACCCTCAAATGGATAATGGAGCTGCGCGTATGGCATAGAACCACTATCGAACCAAACGTCAATGAGGTCTGATTCGCGATGCATTGGCTTTCCTTCATCATTTACGAGGACGATATCGTCAACGTATGGACGGTGAAGATCAATCTTGTCATAGTTCTCTTGGCTGAAATCACCAACAACGAAACCTGCCTCTTTCAGTGGATTCTTCTCCATGATACCCGCAGCAACAGACTTTTCAATCTCGTTGTAAAGTTCCTCTACAGAACCAATACACTTCTCGCTACGGTTTTCATCACGCCAGATAGGCAATGGGGTTCCCCAGAAACGTGAACGGCTGAGGTTCCAGTCATTCAAGTTCTCAAGCCAGTTGCCAAATCGACCAGTACCAGTTGATTCTGGCTGCCAACGGATAGTCTTATTCAACTCTACCATGCGTTCCTTCTTAGCAGTGTCCTTGATAAACCAGCTGTCGAGAGGGTAGTAGAGGATTGGCTTATCTGTACGCCAGCAGTGAGGATAGTTATGTACGTGCTTCTGAATATTGAAAGCTGTACCCTCCTGCTTCATCTCCATACAGAGAATGATGTTCAAGTCCTCTTCCTTTTCAGAAGCTTTCTTGTCCCATACACCATCTGGGTTGAAGCGAGGATCGTATGCATTCTTCACATAGTCGCCAGCATGATGGCCGTATGCCTTTTCATTTACACAAGCCTTAACAAAGTTCTGATCTAACTCTTCGATAGTAAAGTACTTACCTTGGAGGTCAACCATAGGACGAGTCTGTCCCTTCTTTGAAATCAGATAAAGTGCTGGGATATTTGCATCCTTAGCCACCTTAGCATCGTCCGCACCGAAGGTAGGAGCAATGTGTACAATACCCGTACCATCATCTGTTGTGACGTAATCGCCAAGAATGATACGGAAAGCCTCGCTCTCCATCTCTACAAACTTGTCACGACCATCTTCGCTTGCAAACACCTTCTCTGGGTGAGCTGCAGCATAGTCGTTCACAAACTTTGGTGCAAAGTCGCCTGTCTGCTCAACAGGCTTTACCCAAGGCATCAACTGCTGATAGTGTAAGCCTTCAAGCTCTGTACCCATCACACGACCAACGATACGATAAGGAACATACTTGTCACCGCGATCGTACTCAGGCAATTCACCACCATCGGTAATCTCACCTTCTGATTTCAGGTAGGCAGCTACACGACTTGCAGCCATTACGAGTGTTAGTTTCTCTGCATCGTATGGGTTATAGGTCTCAACAACAGCGTATTCAATCTTTGGACCAACACAAAGTGCAACGTTTGAAGGTAAGGTCCAAGGTGTGGTTGTCCATGCAACAAAGCAAGGTTTACCCCATGTCTGCTTTGGTAAATTAGCCTTTTCAGCCAATGCTTTCCAATCCTCAGCAGGGATAGCAAACTGTGCAGTAACGGTAGTATCCTTTACATCACGATAGCAACCAGGCTGGTTCAGCTCATGGCTTGACAAACCTGTACCTGCGCCTGGTGAATATGGCTGAATGGTATAGCCCTTATACAGCAAGCCCTTGTTATAGAGTTGCTTGAGAAGCCACCACAATGTCTCAATATATTTGTTATCGTAAGTAATGTATGGATGCTCCATATCAACGAAGTAGCCCATTTCCTCTGTTAACTGCTTCCATTCAGCAGTAAACTTCATTACATTCTCACGACACTTATGGTTGTATTCCTCTGTTGAGATATATTTGTCAGATGCGTGGTTGTCGATATCTTTCTTCGTGATACCCAACTCTTTCTCTACACCCAACTCTACTGGCAATCCATGGGTATCCCAACCCGCCTTGCGATGCACTTGGAAACCTTGCATAGTCTTGTAGCGGTTGAAAGTATCCTTAATTGCACGTGCCAATACATGGTGAATACCAGGATGTCCATTAGCTGATGGAGGTCCCTCGAAGAAGATGAACTGTGGGTCGCCCTCACGTTCATCAATACTCTTGTGGAAGATATCTTTCTTCTCCCACTCTTTCAATACTTCCTGATTTGTGCTAACAAGGTCAAGTCCCTTGTGCTCGGCGAATTTCTTTGCCATATTATCTAATTGTTTTGCTTATTTTCTAAATACCTGCAAAGATACAAATAACAACTGAAACTACCAAACTTTTTTATTATATGAAAGACAATGCACTTTCTTTCATGCAAAGTATCAGTTCGAAATCTAATTCGTGTATCGATATTGTGTCTGTTTTTACTGATAGTGCTTTGAATACTATGCGAATTGATAAAGGATAATTAGTTTTAGTGATTTAATAGCAAGTTTGGCTTAATGTAAGATGGTTAAGTTGGGTAGCTTTGTGTTTGTAGAATTCTTGAATTGTAAAGAAAAATCATATCTTTGATTTTTGTTGATGCTTAATTGGAGTCTTATTAACGCCCTTTAGGCTTCTAAAAGATGCCTTTGAAGTCTTATTAACGCCTTTTAAACGCTAATTAGGCACCTCTTACTGCGCTGTTGTGGAACT
>CAKMOD010000021.1 GCA_927910885.1 uncultured Prevotella sp.
ATAGATGCTCTGCCACAACGAAACTACGAACTTACGGTTACAGGAACAGGCATAGCTACTTGTAAAACATGTCATAGAAGCTACAATCTTAATACAGGTGGAAATATTGTAAGTGGAGAGAGAGGTAAAACAATGACACGCTACAGAGCAAGTACAACAGGTCCCAACGGGGTGTTACACGTATATTAATATGGTGTGTTAGTATATGAAATAGCAAAGAATAAAACTAAATGAATAAAAAAACAACAATTATCTTGTGAGTTCCAATAATTAGTATTATCTTTGCACTCGGTTTGCCGCAATGGTGGAATTGGTAGACACGAGGGACTTAAAATCCCTTGGCCAGTAATGGCTGTGCGGGTTCGAGTCCCGCTCGCGGCACTTCTTCTTAAATCCTATGCGCATGAAGCGAATAGCATATATACTTTTGTTCTCCCTGCTGTTAGTTTCTTGTGGTACCCGTAGCGGTTACTTCAAGATGGAAGGACGCTTCTTGCACATGAATCAAGGCGAACTTTATGTATATAGTCCTGATGGTGGTATAGCAGGTTTGGATACCATCAAGATTGAAGCAGGACGCTTTTCTTATGAGAAGCCTTGTAGCAAACCTTCTACACTAATTATCATCTTCCCTAATTATTCAACACAGCCAATCTTTGCCGAATCGGGTGAAGCGGTTGAGGTGAAAGCGGATGCTTCCCACTTGAAAGAGATGGAGGTAGAGGGTACGGAGGATAATGAACTCATGACTAAGTTCCGCAAGCAGATTGCAAGTGTTTCTCCTCCAGAGGAGTTGAAGTATGCAATAGCATTTATCAAAGACCATCCGGAGTCTGCTGTGAGTGCGTATCTACTTAATCGTTATCTTGTTCAAACAGAATCTCCTGATTATAAGCAGGCTGCAAAACTTTTACCCTTATTAATAAAAGAGCAGCCTGATAATACTTCTTTGGGTCGTCTTCAACGACATTTGTCTGAGCTTGGTTCACTGCCAATCGGTAGTAAGATGCCTAAGTTTACAGCTAAGGATGTCAATGGAAAGACGGTTAATAATGCAACCTTTCAGGGAAAGGATATTGTCATTATTAATACTTGGGCGGCGTGGAGTTACGAGAGCCTCGACATTCAGCGTGCGCTGAGTGATGCCGTGAAAGCGGGAAAGATAGCTGCTTTGGGTATCTGTGTAGATGCCAACCCTAAGGAGGTAAGGCAGATAATAGAGCGTGATGGGGTTGAGTTTTCCAATGTTTGTGACGGAAAACTACTTAATACACCTCTGCTCAAAACCTTTGGTCTTAATACTATACCTGATAATATCGTCATTCGTAACGGAAAAGTGGTAGAAAGAAATATCACTGCTAATACCATCCGTCAGCGTTATGGCGCAGACTAAAAACCAATATCGTGCTTGTAAAGACATTCTGTGCAGCTGTTAATGGGATGGAAGTCACCACCGTGACAGTTGAAGTTAGTATTACGCGGGGCGTATTGTTCCACCTTACCGGTCTGGCAGACGGGGCGGTAAAGGAAAGCCATGACCGTATAGCTGCTGCACTTCTTAATACTGGCTATAAGTTTCCTGTAGCCGATATCACTGCCAATCTTGCTCCAGCCGACCTCAAGAAGGAAGGCTCCAGTTTTGATCTCCCATTGGCAATAGCCATTTTGGCTGCCAATGAGAAGATGAGTTGTGACCGTTTGCGAGAGTTTATGCTTGTAGGAGAGTTGAGCCTTGACGGTACGTTGCAGCCTGTAAAAGGCATACTACCCATAGCTATCAAGGCACGTGCAGAGCGTTTCAAAGGTATTATCGTACCGAAAGCTAATGAGCACGAAGCGGCTGTGGTTGACACGTTAGAGGTCTATGGAATGGATAATATCCTGCAAGTAATAGACTTTCTTAATGGTACATCAAATCCAGAACCTTGCTTTGTTGATACTCGGAAAGAGTTTTATGAACATCAATATGCTTTCGACCTCGACTTTGCAGATGTCCGTGGACAAGAGAATGTGAAGCGAGCATTAGAGGTAGCAGCTGCTGGTGGGCATAATCTTATCATGGTTGGACCACCCGGAAGTGGTAAGAGTATGATGGCAAAACGCCTTCCTTCTATTCTCCCTCCTTTGTCACTTTCGGAGAGTTTGGAAACAACTCAGATCCATTCAATTGCTGGTAAGTTGCGACGTGACACGGGATTGATTACGCAACGTCCTTTCCGTAGTTCTCACCATACTATTTCTGAGGTTGCACTTGTGGGTGGTGGAGCTAATCCAATGCCGGGTGAGATAACCCTTGCACATAACGGAGTGCTCTTCTGTGATGAGTTGCCAGAGTTTAATAAACATACTTTAGAGGTGCTTCGACAGCCTTTGGAGGACCGTCATATAACGATTTCACGTGCCAAATATACGGTCACTTACCCTTGTAGCTTTATGTTCGTGGCAAGTATGAATCCCTGTCCGTGTGGCTATTTTGCTGACCCTACACATCATTGCGTTTGTTCACCGGGACAGATTCAGAAATA
Source organism: uncultured Prevotella sp. (assembly GCA_927910885.1). Taxonomy (GTDB): domain Bacteria; phylum Bacteroidota; class Bacteroidia; order Bacteroidales; family Bacteroidaceae; genus Prevotella. The sequence continues at coordinate 2,526 of CAKMOD010000021.1, forward strand.
TCTTGCTAAGATATCTGGTCCGTTAATGGACAGAATCGACATTCAGTGTGAGATAGCACCTCTCCCCTTCAAAGATATATCACAAGCAACACCGGGTGAGCCAAGTGCTGCTATTCGTGAACGTGTTATCCGAGCGCGTGCTGTTCAGACCGATCGCTTCAGCAGTTATCGTAATATTCATTGTAACGCACAGATGAATGAGCGTATGATTCATGAATTTGCGGAGCCTGACGAAGCCTCTATTAAGTTGCTCCGTGATGCAATGGAGCGTTTGAAACTATCTGCTCGTGCTTATAATAGAATTCTAAAGGTTGCGCGTTCCATTGCCGACTTGGAAGAGTCAGAGGCTGTACAAGTGCAGCATATCGCTGAGGCGATAGGATATAGAAACTTGGATAGGAGCGATTGGGCAGAGAGATGAGTTCGCTTTAAAGCCCAAAGACTTAACAACAATACAATAACTAAATATAAAAGAATATGAGAAAATTATTTGTTTTCATTTTGTTGCTGTTAGCTGTCGCAGTATCAGCACAGACAGACAAGGCATTTATGACTGTCGACTGGGGAAAGATAAAGGCAGAGGTAGAAGCTAATCCACAGCGTGTGCAGCAGTTGGTAGACATTCTTATCAATGTTGACGCTGACACCACATTGACTGCTAAAGACAAAATTTTGGCTGTTTATGGCCGAACTTACCTTAATAATGGTAGAGATTTGTTGATGGAATTTGATATGTCGAAAGCCAGAAATGAAGGTAAGTTTGATAAAGCTGCTGCAATCGCAGACAAGGTTCTTGCCAGCAATCCCCTTAATACAAATGCTATTGTGTCTAAGATTTATAATTTTAGGATACTTGTCGATAAAGAACCAGATAAATCGTGGATGTTGAGCGATAGTCTTAAGGTTTATAGTGTGCGTTTATCGCGCATCCTTGATACTATCTTTATGACTGGCGATGGTAGTAAGGAATATCCTTTCTCTGTAACGGCAGTAGGTGATGAATATAATCTATTGCAATTCTTCTTGGGTATTTTTAAAGTTAATGGGCAGTCGGTTGTGGGTACTTGCGACCGTCTCGTTTTGGGTGAAACCAATAAGAATTATTCATCTCCTGATATTTATTTTGATGTAAAACGTGTCTTTGAAATAGAAAAGTCCATGTTCGAATCGCAAGGAGGGGATGGGAAGTAAAGAAGTAAAATGTATAAGGTAATCTTTTCCTTTATCTCTTATAAAGGTATCATAATGTTTAACCCAAATCAGTCATTAGAGCCTAAACATATTTTTGTTTTATTATCGAGCAGATTGTTTCTCTTTGTAACGCAGGCGTAGCGGGCTACGTCAAGTTATAAAGACAGATAAGATGCCGATAAGAAAATAAAAGATGTTAGGAACAATACCATAATAATAAGAATTATATATATAGTGGTCTAATGACCGATTGGGGTTTAAGTCCCTTCCCATTCGGGGAGGGCTTTTTTGTTGATTTGGCTTTGTATTGTAATAATTTTTCACAGCTTGATTTTTAATAGATGCTCTTTTAGCTTTGAAAAGACGCCCAATTGGCTTCGAAAAGATGCCCTTTTGGACGCTAACTAACGCCCTTTTGAAAGCCAATTGAGCACCTTTTGTTTTATTGCTTTGTAAGTCTTTGATTACTTGTTAGTTACACGTGTGATTTTTATGACCCCTTTTAGCCCCTTTTTTAGATAAAAACGCCCACTGTGTTGTAAATAAATTTCAACGACCCTCGGTTACTTTCTCTACTGACTAATATGTGTCTTTTATATCTACGGATGCTTGATTTTTGGAAGACAACAATAATCTTTTATTGCACAAATAAGACTTTTTGAGAATATTCTAAGGATAAATGAGATATGATGTATTGCTTTTTAAAGTTTGTTTCGTCAAATAAGTTTTCTCTGTTCAATATTATATATAGCAAGAAAACTTCAATTTTTGCCCATTTCATCGATAGTTTTAAGGATTATTGTAGTCTTACTTCAATATAGAGCAAAGGCTTTTCTGCTTATTTCTAAACAGATTAATGCAAGGAATAAACTGCCGAAGAAAAGCGTGATTAGGATTCTTTTCGTACACACTTAAAGTCTTTTTAGATGTCAACACTTGTTGTTGAAGCTTATAATGGTTGTGGTATTTATTTGTATATTACTAACTCTAACTTACTGATAATCAGTAGAGAGTATTTGTAATTTCTTCTCACTTCCTTTTATTATCTATTATAAAGGCTTATTTTCGTGTATCTTTGCATACACCTTTTAGAAAAAGGAGTTTCCGTTACAAAGACAGGAAATAATTTTAAAAACATAAATCAAATCAACAATCATGAAACCATTGCAAACTGAGAACAGTTCATGGCACAAAGTTCTTGCCGTCTTGGTGGGACTTATTTGCACATTGAACGTAGCAGCTCAACAAATCAATGTCAAAGGTTCGGTAACTGACCAGCATGGTGAACCCGTCATCGGAGCTACCATTATGGAGCAGGGAACTAAGAATGGTGTGGTGACAGATATCGATGGAAACTTCGTACTATCTGTTGCAAGTCCAAAATCACGACTCCGTGTGACTTATATCGGTTACAAGACACAGGAGTTACCTGTGAACAATCAGACCGATTTCAAAATCAAGTTGCAGGAAGATGCTGCTAACCTTGATGAGGTCGTTGTCGTTGGTTACGGTACGATGGACAAGAAGGAGTTGACCTCAGCAGTCTCTCACGTATCGGCGCGTAACTTTACACAAGTAGCAAGCGTAGACCCTTCAATGATGATTCAGGGTAAGGTCGCTGGTGTTAGTATTACTAATACAGGCTCTGGTGACCCTAATAATCAGGCAAGTATTCAGATTCGTGGTGTCTCATCCCGCGCAGCAGGCTTGGGTCCATTGATCGTTATTGATGGTGTTCCGGGTGGTAATCTTACTAATATCAACCCAAATGATATTGAGAGTTACGATGTTCTCAAGGATGGTGCAGCGTCAGCAATCTATGGTACACGTGGTTCTAATGGTGTTATCCTCGTGACAACTAAGAAGGGAGCGCGCGATGGTAACCTCCATACAACATACAATGGTACAGTAGCTTTCGATGTAATCAAGAAAGACCTTGATATGCTTGATGCTGCAGAGTATCGAGCTAATCGCTTGGCATCGGGTACAGGTTACGACCTTGGTGGTTCAACAGACTGGATGAAGGAAGTGAGCCGAGTAGGTGTTCGCACTGTTCATACATTGACGCTTAGTGGTGGTAATATCAAATCTAATTATCGTGCATCTGTAGACTATCGTGATGCAAAGGGTATTGATAAGTATTCTGGACGTCGTGAGTATGGTGCACGTGTCTCTTTGAATCATACAAATAAGAGTGGTCTTGTCACTTTCGGATTGAATGTAGCACCTCGTATTGCTTATCGTAAGAATGCAACTTGGGATGTTTTCCGTAACGCAATGGAAGCTAATCCAACCACTCCTGTATTCGATCCACAGAATCCAACATTGTATTATAATTTCAAGGGACAGCCTGCTGACTGGAACCCTGTTGAGCAGGAGAAGAGACGTAAAGATACTGGTACAACAAAGTTGATTGACTGGGATGGTACTGTTAAGTTGAATCTCTTCCCATTGTTATTGACCAATCCTGGAAAGCAGGTGTTGACTACACAGTTGACATTCGCTGACCATCAGTATGATAACTATAACCAGTGGTTTAGCCCATCAACCAATACCCGTACTATTAATGCAGGTCGTGATGGTGAAGCATCACAGAGTTATGGCAAGGAGTCTCTCCATAGCTTGGAGTGGATTAACAACTATAGCAACTCTTTTGGTAATCATAACATTAAAGCGATGTTGGGTTACTCTTATCAAGAGGCACAGTACTCTGGCTTCAATGCTGAGAACAAGGACTTCCCTAATGATGCCTTAGAGGACAATAACCTTGGTACGGGTGCTTACATGAAGGATAAGGACGAGTTGGGTATGGGTTCTTATAAGAATGGTAATAAGCTGATAGCTTTCTTCGGTCGTATAAGCTATGACTGGAAGAGTCGTTATATGGTTACAGCTTCTTTGCGTCATGAGGGTTCAACAAAGTTTGGTGAGGATTATAAGTGGGGTAACTTCCCTGCTGTATCAGCAGGTTGGCGTATCTCTGACGAGGCATTCATGGCAGGAACAAAGAGTTGGTTGAGCGACTTGAAACTTCGTGCAGACTATGGTGTTACTGGTAATCAGAACTTTGATAGCTATAAATCGCTTGACACAATGCAGGGCTTTGGCTACTATATGTATAATGGTAAGTCTTATCAGGTATGGGGTCCTGGAAAGAATCCTAATAAAAAACTCCATTGGGAGAAGGGTAAGAACTGGAATATCGGACTTGACTGGGCATTGTTTAATGGTAATCTCTATGGTTCATTTAACTATTACAGCCGTAAGCAGCAAGACCTCCTTGGTGATTATACAGTACAAGTTCCTCCTTACTTGTTTACAACAACATTCGTGAACGTTGGTACAATGCGTAACTATGGTTTCGAGTTTGATATTACATGGAATGCTATTAAGACAAAGGATTTCTCTTATACTGTGAATGTGGTTGGCTCTACAATGGGTAATAAGTTTGTGAGCTTCAGCAACGAACAGTATGAAGGAAGAAGCTATGAAGACCGTGTAAGTACGCAGGAGCCTTATCCATTCCATTATTTGCAACGCCTTGAAGAGGGTAAGCGTGTTGGTAACTTCTATATGTTGAAGTATGCTGGTATCGACCCACAGGGCCGTTGGATTGTCTACGATAAGGATGGTGATAAGATCTTGGCAGATAACGCAACCGAGGAAGATCGTCAGTATGTGGGTAATGGTTTGCCAAAGTTCACGGGTTCAATGACTCACAATTTCCGTTATAAGAACTTTGATGCAACACTGTTCTTCCAAACAGCACTTGGCTTCGATATCTTTAATATTCATGACTTCTACTATGGAATCAAGAACTTCCAAGGTAATGTAATGGATAAGGCATATAGCAAGAATCTCGCAGTAACACAGAATCCAATTGTTAGCGACTACTTCCTTGAGCCTGGTGACTACCTGAAACTGTCTTCTTTCAGCCTCGGTTACACACTGAATCTGAACAAGAAGTACATCGATGCAATTCGTATCAACTTGACAGCAACCAACCTCTTTACGATTACTAAGTTCTCTGGAATTGACCCATCAACCTATCAGGTGAATGGTCTTGAGCCTGGTGCAACAGGTTCTCGCTCTTACTACCCATCAACTCGACAGTTTATGCTGGGTCTGCAGGTTGACTTCTAAATAATAAGAAAACTTTTTAGACATTGATAGAACAATGAATAAGATATATAAATATGCTGCTTTGCTAATGATGCCAGCAGCATTGATGACAACTTCCAGCTGTACAGACTTAACGGAAACACTGTACGATCAGGTTGCTTCAAATAACTATTACAATACTAAGGATGATGTTATTCGTGCGGTACTTCGTCCGTTTGAGCATGGATTCTGGAGTATTCAGAGCCGTCAGGTACTGAATGAAGAGACAGCCGATCAGCTGATTACCCCTACTCGTGAGGACTGGTGGGATGATGGTGGACGCTGGGCTAAGCTTCATCAGCACAAGTGGGATAATAAGACTGGTGAGGCACAGTCAGAGTTCAATGGCTGTTATCAGGGCATTGGACAGGCTAATAAGGTGATAGAAGACCTTAATAACCTCACAGCTTCAAAGTTTGGCTTCTCAGAGGAAGAGTTCAATAACTTGAAAGCACAGAACCATGTATTGCGTGCTTGGTTCTATCTTCGCCTCTTAGATGCTTTCCGTAACGTTTATTTATCTACAAGTTTCTATGACCAGTCAAAGAACTCTACAGAGCAGGTTCAGCCTAAGGAAATCTTTGATTTCATAGAGAAAGACTTAAAAGAAGCGCTTCCGTTGTTGACTAAGAAGAGTTCTTTGGGTGGTAATCAGAAGTTGCAAGGACAGTGGACACAGGCTGGTGCGGCTGCATTGTTGGTTCGTCTATATATGAATGCTAAGGTTTATGTAGGTGAAGACCGCTTTGCTGATGCCGAGAGGTATGCTCAGGCAATCGTTGATGGTACGTATGGAACATACGCTGTTGCCAATCGTTGGGATGCTGCCTTCGACTGGGATAATGAGACTTGTGATGAAGTTATCTTCGCATTCCCTGGCTCTGCGGGCGAAACTCACTGGCATTATAAGGGCGATTTGTACTGGTGGTCAGTTCCATCTAAGGCAAATGAGTGGCTGAACGATACAAAGAACAAGGAGGGTTCACATAATATTAAGTACTCTGCTTCACCAAGTTATAACCCTAAGGGTGAGAAATATACTTTCGAGTTGGGTATGCCTATTGCACAGTTTAAGAAGTATCCTTCTGATGTTCGCTTGAAGATGTACACCAATCTTGGTAATGGTCGTCGTGAAGGTATGTTTATCTTCGGTAAAATTAAGTACACTGATGCTGATGGTAACCAGCAGTATCTAAAGGATCACCACGGAACTTATGTACTTGATATCCGCGATGCTGTTGGTGTCTTTGGTGCAACAGATGGTAGTAAGTGGTTGTCAACAAGCGAGAGCAGTATTAAGCATGGTGATGATAACTCTGGTTGGATGTTTGCTAAATATCCACTCTACTCTGATAACGAGAAGGCTCAGCAGCTTGAAGCAGACTATTGCGAGATTCGTTTGCCAGAGATTATCTATAGCCTTGCCGAGTGTAAGCTTCGTAGCGGAGATGCTACAACGGCAGCAAAACTGCTGAATATGGTTCGCAAGCGTAACTATCCATCATCTGATTGGTCAACAGTTCTCTATGCTCCAGAGGGTTCTGCAAGTCTCGATATGAAAGAGATGTTGGCAGAATGGGGCCGTGAGTTCTTCGCAGAAGGTCGCCGTCGTGTTGACTTGATTCGCTTTGGCAAGTTCCAGGATGCATGGTGGGACAAGGAAGCAGATGCTGATAAGCACACCGAGATATTCCCATTCCACCCAGAAATTATTGGTGCCCACAAGGGAATGAAGCAGAATCCGGGTTACGAATGATGTTTAACGACTAAAAGCTATTATAGAAATGAAAAAGTTAATGAAATATGGAATGTATCTGATGTTGGCGCTTCTTGCGCCAGCCTCATTCCAATCATGCAACGATGATAAGGATATTGTGGTCATCACAGCAGAACTTCCATTGAAGGTTGATCATCTTTATATGGTGGGCGATGCTACCCCTGCTGGATGGAGTATTGACAATCCATTCGAGATGACACGTGATGCTGAGAACAAATATCTCTTTACTTATCATGGTAAACTAAAGACTGGAGAGATTAAGTTGCCACTCTCAAAGGGTGATTGGGGTGCTACATTCGTTTATGCTCCTGCTGCTAATACTGAAATCAACGATAAAGGTGTAGCCAGTGATGCGATTGATATTCGTAAAGGTGGTGCTGATAATAAGTGGAAGGTGACAAAGACTGGTATCTATACCTTCGCTGTTGATCTCCGCACACGTAAGCTTACTGTTACTTATGAAGGTGAAGAACCAACAGGACCAATCGTTCCAATCGAGTCTGAATGGTTGTCATTTATCGGTAATGCAACGCCATACGGTTGGGATATTGATGGCTTGAAAGCAAAGGTACAGGACGGTTCTGCTAAGTTTGCTAAGACCTCTTCTAATCCATTACAGTTTACTTATGAGGGTCATTTAAACTTAGGTGAGTTCAAGTTGTCATTTGACAAATCAGATGGATGGAACAACTTGATTCAGGCACCTGTAGCTGATTGTGAGTTCAACCATGATGGTCCTGCAAAGCAGGGAATGGTTGTTGGTGGCGATGACAATAAGTGGAAAGTGACAGAAGCTGGTACTTATACCATTGTATTCGACCTCACAAAGCATGAAATCAAGGTAACGAAGTTTGTCGCTGATGCTCCTGCTCCAGCTGCACCAACACCTTGGGACACTGAGAATGTATATCTGATTGGTAGCGCAACTCCTGCTGGTTGGTCTGTTGACAATGGTGTGTCAGTCACAAAGACAGGCGACCATATCTTCTCTATTGAAGTTCAGTTGGCTGAGGGTGAAATGAAGTTTATGCTCGATAAGTCTGGTTTCTCAAGTGATAAGCCTTATTTCTTTGCTCCAGAAGAGAATACTATAATCAATGAAACAGGTGTAGCCAAGGATGCACTTGCCTATGGTACTGAAAGTTCTTATGGTGACAAGAAGTGGAAGGTTACTAAGGCTGGAAAGTATAAGCTGACACTCGACTTGAAGAACAAGAAGTTCAAGGCAGAATACATAAGCGCATAACAGAGTTTAAAAACATAAATAACCGGTTAGCTGGTGCTCCAATGCATGGGTTTTGTAAGTATAATGCATGGATTTTATTAGGCTAAAGGCACACAGCTACCGGTTAAAACTACTTATGATAGAATAAAACAATGAAGAAATATTTTTTAGCAAGCTTGGCTTTCGCTGCTCTTCTGACAAGTTGTAACAGCAATGAATGGGACGTAACCAGCGATCTAAGCGTTGATAAGACTGACCCAACAGTAGGTCTTACACCTGTTGCAGAGGCTGAAGGTATGGACTATGCGCCACTTTATTGGAGTGTATATGGTCATCTTCGTGCACAAGAGAAGGCTGGCTCATTCCCAAATATCTTTACTGAGCAAGATTGGGATGAGGCTGCAGACTATGTAGCAACCAATCTCAAATCGCATGGTTATGACATGCTCGTTACCGATGGTTTTGCTTCAATGAGTGGTGATGATGGTTATATGACACGTTATAGCCGCACAGCGAAAGATGAGCGTTCGCCAGAGGTTCCATTGACTACTATTGTTGCTAAGTTGAAGGCGAAGGGGCTGAAACTCGGTGTTTACGATAGTCCTTTCTGGTATCATTATACCAATCCTGATGCTGTTATTCCAGGAACAGATGGTATTAAGGTGAGCAGTTTGGCTTATGATCCAACAAAAGATAAAGATATCAAGCATCCAAACTCAAGGGATCAGTTTGGTTGGGTAGTAACAGATCACCCAGGTGCAGAGCAGTATTTTGAAGGATTCTTCAAGCACTATTCTGATTTAGGTGTGAAGTTTGTACGTATGGACTTCCTCTCTTGGTATGAAGATGGTATGAATTATACTGACGTTATCGATAAAGGTTATGGTCGTGGGCGTTATGTAAAGGGTATGCAGTGGATTAACAAGTATGCACAGAAGTATGGCGTATATGTTTCTCTTGTAATGCCTCACCTCCGCAATAATGCTATTATCGAAAAATATGCGGGTAATATGGTACGTATTGATGCCGATGCACTTGAGGGTTCTTGGTATCGTTTCTCTGATAATAATCGTGGTAACCTTCGTGGTGGATGGCCAAACTCTGAGAATGCTTTCGACGGTTTCATCAATTGGTCAAAGATTTCTGGCCGTAAGAAGATTCGTCTTGACGGCGACTTTATTCGTATCGGAAGCTATGCTGATGATAATGAGAAGATGTCGGTTATCTCTCTTCCTTGATGGCAGGTGGACCAATCTCTATCACAGATATGCCTACAGGCAACGACTTGAAGTTCTTCCAGAATGATGAGATGCTTGCTTTGCAGAAGGATGGTTTCGTTGGTCAGCCATTAGAGCGTAACCTCTGGAACACAGATGGTGAGGTTTGGTACGGTCAGATGAAGGATGGCTCTTGGGTTATCGGACTCTTCAACCGTGATCAGGCAGCAGCAACTCGTTCTATCGACCTGACAAAGGTGGGAATTACTGGTACTTGGTCGGCACGTGACCTTTGGAAGCATGCTGATGAAGGAACTGTAAGCGATAAGGTTGAGGCACTCATTCCTGCACATGGCTGTAAGATTATTAAGCTGACAAAATAAAGACCTCTCTTGCTGATTACTTAAATCAGTAGAAGATTATTAACAATCGGGCTAAACGGATTCTTCCATTTAGCCCGATTTTGTTATTGGTCTTATTAGGCTAATTGGGCTAATAAGACCAATTAGCCTAATAATTTTATTAGTCCTATTAGCCCTATTAGGCTAATAAGACTAATAAGCCTAATAGGGCTAAGAGTCTTCTGTTTTGTCATGATTTTTCACACCTTGAATTTTGATAGATGCTCTTTTAGCTTCGAAAAGATGCCCAATTGGCTTGTAAAAGATGCCCTTTTAGAGGCTAACTAACGCCCTTTTGAAGCCTAACTAAGCACCTTTTACTTCTCAAGTTTATAAGTCTTTGATTACATGTTAGTTATAGATAGGGTGTGATAAGGTGTTTTTATACCTACATTTTGTACAATACAGTCTTGTTGTTGTAAATATATTTCATAGTTATGTGTGGTGTGTAGTAGAGCAGGTTTGCTTGTCTTCGTTTTGTTTTGGTAGTATAAAACAAAGCAGCCACATTACCAGTGGGGCAATGCGGCTGCGACCTAAGTTTCAATAAAATAATTCAGAGAGTGTCTTATAGTTTAACGCTGAGACCTACATACCATGTTGCACCATATACTGGAGCATACATGAAGGCTGCGTCGTCTGTGTGTTTCTCGTCCTGAATGTAGCTGAAGATGTTCTTAGCACCTGCATAAACAGTACATGAACCAAAACGCTTTGCAGCACGGCAGTTGAAGATCATGAAGGTGTTTGTCTTCTTAATCTTTGATGTTGCACCATTGTCCTCAGAGTTATAGTCGATGTACATTTTTCCCTGCAATGAGCTTGTGAGAGAGAAGCTCCATGTGCCAGGAGTATAATCGAGGTCTATATCGCCAGTCATTGCTGGGAAACGAGAAACGTTACGGCTGTCCTTCGCATACTGCAAACGCTGTGGGAACTCCTTTACAGTCTCATCGTTAGGGTCTGACCAGTCTGCACGCTCGTGCTTGAACTTACCTTGATTGAAGGTCCAGTTAATACCAGCATTGAAGTTACGGAAGAGGTTTGCCTTTGCACCTAATTCTACACCCTGTACATAGGCATCGTCAACATTCTCCCACTGGTAAGAATAACCGAACTTCTTAACCTCATCGTCTGCAGGAGAGAACTGAATCTTATCCTTCAAGTTGGTACGGAAGAGGTTGATGCTGAACTGATACTTCTTTGCATAGTAGTCAGCTGAGAGGTTATAGCTGATAGCACGCTCGCCCTTGAGATTAGATGATTTCCACACACGTGGCGAACCACTACAGAGGTGGAGGTCCTCAGAGAATCCGTAAGGAGCACGGAAACCTGTACCTACATTGGCACGAAGAACCAGCGAAGGAGTCAATTCATATTTGATAGCAATACGAGGATTGACAGTTGTCTTGCTAAACTTTGTTGTTGGGAAAGCACTGTCTGAAACCTTTACACTGGTAGTGTACTCCTCACCAGAGCTATGTGAATCGATGCGGATACCTGGTACAACGGTCAACTTTGGTGTTACGTTCCACTCATCCTGTACGAAGAAACCAAGTTCGTTAGCATGCTTCTTACCGATAGAAGTGTAAGGAACGCCATAGTAAGGACTTGTTTTCTCGTCCTCAGCAGAGATAACATAGAGTCCTGTCTCACGCAAACGAGTGAAATAACCCTGTACACCACCAAGCAATGTGTGGTTGCCAAGGATTGAAGTGAAGGTGAGCGATGGTGTCACCGTATTCTCCTTAGCAATGTATGGGCGCATCATAGAAACGTCAGGTTCTGCACCGTCCTCATCTGGATGTGCTGGATCCTTGTGAGAATCCATGTAGTCATGGAGGAAGGTATCGTTTGTTGCTTGACGTTTGTGATATACGTAAGCAGTTGTGAGGTTCAGTTCTGAGTGCTTACCAATAGGCAAAGTGTAAGCAAGGTCGGCTGAAAGGCGGTTGGTACGGATGTCCTCAGTACCATCAGTGTATGGGTTCAGATATTGATCGTTTGTCATGACACCACCGAATCGGTGCTCATCAATCGCCTTACCACGCAGTACGAGTTTATCGTTCTTAGCAAAAGGCTGATAGAAGTAAAGGCTGAAACCAAGGTTGTTCATCGTCTCGTCTACACGGTCAGAGATGCCATCCTTGTTCTTTACTTCCTTACGTGTAAGACCATTCTGTGTGCGGTCGATAGCATCCATCTGTGTACGCTGTGCGAATACACTCAGACCGATGTTGTTATAACGCATAGAACCAGAACCTTTATAGCTCTTGAAGCCAAAATTTCCGAACTGAATATCTCCATTAACAGATGGCTCAAAGGTTGGTTCCTTTGAGATAATGTTGATGGCACCAGCAACGGCACTACTACCATAGAGGGCTGAACCGGCACCCTTAACTACCTCAAGACGGTCGATGTCATTGGTTCCAATCTGCTGCAAACCGTAAACACCGGCAAGACCAGAGTAGATTGGCTCACCATCAATGAGTACCTGTGTGTGCTCAGCACCCAATCCTTGCATACGAACCTCAGAGAAGTTACAGAACTGGCACTGCTGTTCTACACGGATACCCGGTACACCTTCAAGTGCTTCGTATAAGTTCTGGGCATTCTTCTTGGTGATAGCCTGTGATGTAAGAACCTCTGTACGGATAGGTACATCCTTTACAAAGTGGCTGGTACGAGTACCAGTTACAACGACCTGGCTTAACTCTAATGGGTCTTTTTCCAGTTCAAAGTAGACTTCAGAACCTTTATTATTAACCATATCTACCTCTTTTTCCTGCTGCTGATAACCAGCAAGTGTAGCTATGATAACTTGCCTTCCTACAGGAAGATTACTTAATTTAAAGTGACCCGAAGCATCGCATTGAGTTTTAAGGTTCGTACCTTTTACTTGGATTACGGCATGAGAAAGGTGCTTTCCACCTTCTTTTGCCTTCACATCACCGAAGAGCATTGCGTCGGTGTTTTGTGCCATGGATACAAGAGAGCATAATATGGCGGTCAAGATTAGTAAATATTTCTTCATTTTGTTATTAAATGGTTTGTAAATAACTTTGCAAAGTTATGTTTCTTTTATAAACGTGTCAATACCTAATAGTTGGTATTGTGAAGTTTCTTCCGTTAAATACGTAGATTGTTTATAGAATGAGATTTATCCACATACATGGTATGATTTCCTTCAATAAGATTGTTTTATAAAGGCTCAACACCCTATAACCATCCCCCCAACACCCAACAACCATCACCCAACACCGGTATAATTAGCTCCAATAAGATGGTTTTATAAAGGGGGATAAACTACATGATAAATGTCTTTAGGTACGAAGTCTATCTGTCTTCACAAACTACTTATTCCCTTATTACTTGAAGTTTGTAAACTATTTTCGTGCAGTTCAAAACCAATACATGCTCTTTGGGCTTCTAAAAGACGCCCTTTTGGCTTGCAAAAGGTACCCTTTTAAGACCCTTATTAACGCCCTTTTGAAGTCTAATTAAGCACCTTTTCTTATACCGTTTTATAACTAATTGATTTACTGTTGGTTGTGAACCTACTTCTTATATGTGTTTTTGCCGTTAGTTATAGATGTTTTAATTGAAATTATGTAATGATTTTTCAAATCCTTATCTACATGTTTTCGAAGTCTTAAAATGAAAAGGTTTTCAATGAAATTGGATGATAATAGGGGGGATAGATTCCTTTGATGTATGTGATTTTATAAGCTTTTTGATTGCTGTAAGGCTAATAAGGTTAATCAGACTGATAAGCCTAATAAAAGTCAGAAATGTAGTTTTTCTTGTCAATTTAGGAATAACTCTTGCAGGTTTCAATATTTTCAATTTACTTTGTATGCAAAACAATAAACCTAAACTGTTGAAGACAATTCTCACAATAACAGGTTCAGATAGCACTGGTGGCTCTGGTGTGCAGGCTGATATCAGAACGATAGCAACCTTAGGAGGCTATGCTGTGTCGGCTGTAACGTCTGTCACAGTACAGAATACCTTGGGTATTCAGGCCTTCTATGACCTCCCTGCGGAGATAGTAAGAGGACAAATAGAGGCGATTATCAATGATATGCAGCCTGACACGGTAAAGGTGGGAATGATCAGAACCACAGAGACCTTAGCTGTCGTGGTGGATGCACTGTTGAAGTATCGTCCTCATCATATTATATATGATCCGATTGTGACGGCAAGTAATGGTGACAGATTGATGACAGATGACGTGATTACGCAGATACGTTGTCGATTGCTGCCACTTTGTTCGCTTGTCATTCTGCGTGAAGGAGAGGCTGAAAAAATCTTTGATTGTTCTTCGTTGAAAGGGGAGGGAAGCCGAGCTGTACGCTCGTTCGTATTAGACGACCCTTTGCAGCATGGTCTTGCTAATAGTTTTTCATCAGCTCTTGCTGTCTATATCAGTCAGGATGAGCCAGTGGAAGAGGCGTTACAACATGCTCGGGAATATGTACGAACGCTTGTGGCAAGGAAGAGTGATATCAGTGGTCGGAGTAGTCAGCTATACAATGAGTTCTTAGAAGCAGTGCAAGAGCATTATCGTACTAATCGTGATGTTGCTTTTTATGCTGACTGCCTGAATGTTTCTCCACGTTATTTGTCGCAAGTAGCGCATCGTATATCGGGCAAATCACCAAAGTGTATCATTGATCATACGCTTGCAGAAGCCCTTGCCTGTCAGCTTCGAACGACACAGAAAACAATACAAGAGATTGCTTACGAGCATGGCTTTGCTTCACAAGCTCAGTTCTCTAAGTTCTTTAGAAAGCAGATGGGACAGACTCCGAGTGAGTGGAGACGGACATAGTAGGGGGACCTCCCCCAGCCCCTCCAAGGAGGGGAGTGCCTAACGGGATAAAGTAGGGGACAGCATGTGGGCTTTTAAAGCTTGTAAATATGTGTGTTGTGCTTGCGCCTCTCTCATCGTTTTAAAAGGAATTTCTAATATTAACTAACACATATAACATCTTCATGTACACTCATTCGTGAGTGAAACATGGTAGAAATCTAAAAAATTAAAGTAATATGACAAATAGACAAGAACTAAACCGCAACCTCGCTCAGATGTTGAAGGGCGGTGTAATTATGGACGTAACAACACCAGAGCAGGCGCGTATCGCCGAGGCTGCAGGTGCTTGTGCAGTAATGGCATTGGAACGTATTCCAGCTGATATTCGTGCAGCTGGTGGCGTTTCACGTATGAGTGACCCTAAAATGATTAAGGGTATTCAGGAGGCTGTTACGATTCCTGTGATGGCAAAGTGCCGTATCGGCCATATCTCTGAGGCACAGATTCTGCAGGCAATTGAGATTGATTACATTGATGAGAGCGAGGTACTTTCTCCAGCTGATAATATCTATCATATTGATAAGACACAGTTTGAGGTGCCATTCGTATGTGGTGCACGTAATTTGAGTGAAGCATTGCGCCGTATTGCTGAGGGTGCAACAATGATTCGTACGAAGGGTGAGCCGGGTACGGGTGATGTTGTGCAGGCTGTCAGTCACATGCGTTTGATGCAGAGTCAGATTCGTGAACTCGTTAGCAAGCGTGAGGACGAACTCTTTGAGGCTGCTAAGCAGTTGCAGGCTCCATACGAACTCGTGAAGTATGTACATGAGAATGGTAAGCTTCCTGTAGTAAACTTTGCTGCAGGTGGTGTGGCTACTCCTGCTGATGCTGCGTTAATGATGCAGTTAGGTGCCGAGGGTGTGTTCGTTGGTTCTGGTATCTTCAAGAGTGGTGACCCAGCTAAGCGTGCTGCAGCTATCGTTAAGGCAGTTACAAACTATAATAACCCTAAGGAGTTGGCAGCGTTGTCAGAAGACTTGGGAGAGGCTATGGTTGGTATCAACGAGCATGAGATTGAGGTGCTCATGGCTGAGCGTGGACAATGAGAATTGCTATTCTTGCCCTGCAGGGAGCATTCTTAGAGCATGAGATGATGCTTCGTAAACTGGGGATTGATTGCTTTGAGGTGCGCCGATTGGAGGATTGGCAGCAGGAGAAAGATGGATTGATAATCCCAGGTGGTGAGAGTACCACTCAAGGAAAGCTCCTTCGTGATCTCGGTTTACTTGATCCCATCCGTGAAGCTATCGAAGCAGGATTGCCAGTCTTTGGTACTTGTGCAGGCTTGATACTTCTTGCTCGCGAGGTGGAGGGAAATAGTCCGTCTGCTCCGGTTCCTCCTCGATTGGGTACAATGAATATGACAGCTGCCCGTAATGCTTACGGTCGTCAGCTGGGTAGTTTCCATACGGAGGCTCCTTTTAAGGGGATTGAAGGCGATATTCCAATGACTTTTATCCGTGCACCTTATATAAAGGAAGCGGCTGGAGGGGTAGAAATACTTTCAGAGGTTGATGGTCATATCGTTGCTGCTCGTCAAGGAAACCAGCTTGTTACTGCTTTTCATCCTGAATTGGATAGTGATACGCGTGTACATGAATACTTTTTGGAATGGTGAAGTGATACTTTTAATAGAAAAGTAAAAACAAACGTAAAATAAATAGGCTGCCATAGACATTTATAAATGCTTATGGCAGCCTTTTCTTTGGTAGCTTTAATGATTTGAGGAGAGGCTTTTGTTATTCCTTTTTTTATTTCCTTAAAGTTCCAGTCGTATTCTGGATTGTTTCTGCTTATGTCTATAACTTGGAAGTAATCGCTGTAGGCTATAATAGGATGGGGAATCATGCCAAAGACGAGTTGATTCTTAGAATTGATGATACCATATTGATTGTCTTTCTTTACAACAATTTTATCGCCGCCCACTTTGTACAGCCATTCGTCGTACATGCATGGAATAATAGTCTTATCGTTTTTGTCAACAATACCATATTTATCATTCAGCCTTACACTAAAAAGGCTATCTTCGTCTACTATTACTATCTCTTCGTATTTAAACGGGAAGAGCAGGGCGAGTGTTAGCTTGTTTAGAAGGGCTTCTTTCCCTTCTTTTTCAATGACTGCATACGGACCGCTTGTTTCTCTTATGTCGTTGAAATGCAGCGATTGAAAGATACTGTTGTCTTTCAAAGAGCAAAGTATATAGCCCTTTCCGTCTTCCAAAGCAATATGGTCACGTATATAAATCTTAGAAAACGATTTATATTTTAATGGGATTAAAACCTCGTTTGAAAAGTTGATTACTCCATAGTGCGAGTTCTGTTTTACAACAAGATAGTCTTTGTTCCCGCTCGAAATATTATAGTATGAATCCATTGACTCATATTGCGGTGATATTAATGCACTGTCGTTCTCATCAAACAAACCAAATCTTCCTTTATTATCTTCAAATATAAAATAAGAGATTTGCTTAGAATTCCCTTTTTCTTCTACCCAATTAGTTATTTGTCCTTTTATTGAGATACCTTTTAGCAGTGTTTGTTTGTCTCTTTTCAGATAATCTTTTTTCTCACCTTTTTGGAAGTAATAATGGCCGTTAGCAAATTTTACGTCATCGTATTCTGACTTTATCAGGCGTTCGCCTTCGGCATTGAACATACCGTATTGACCCTTTTCTTTTACTATAAGATTAGCGGCTTTACCATAACCTCTGTCTATGCTGGAGATATTTTCGTATTCTGCTGATAGCACTTCCTTCCCTTCGTAGGTATAGAGACCTTGTTGCCCATTCAGATATACCTTCCAAAAAAAGCTCCAACTATCACCAATACATTCTATCTTGTTGTATTTTATAGGTATTAATTCCTTTCCTTGAGTGTTGTAAATTCCTTTCAGATGGTTTTTGGTCACAATAAACATGTGGCCTTTTAAGGGTTTAATGCTGTCAAGATTATTTAAAAGCAATTTACCTTCTTCTGAGTAAACCGAAAGTTTCCCAGTTTTATTATCTTCCTTTATTTCCAAAGGGATTCAGTTAGGACAACACCAACCTACGCCTTTACAGCTACCCAACAGAATAGGGAAAGCGTTGATAGAAATATTCTTAAAGCCGTCATCTTTAGCTAAGTTCTTTCATATTAAAGTTTATGATGCAAAGATAACGAAAAAAATCCATTAACAAGATGTTTATGTTTTCTACCGAGTCTTAATCCCATATTCCTTATTTTTATGGCAAGTTTCTCTCCGTTTGACTACATCTTGCAATGTGTTAAGTGCTCCGCACCATTGGTGCTTACCCTCCGCACAATATGTGCTAAGCACCAACACGATATGTGCTGAACGTTAATACACTGGTTGGAGATGGCAAGAAAGGCTTTTGTTAGTCGTTATTATAATGATAAGACACGAATAAGTAGCATTTATGGAGGATGCTTGTAGGGCTGTACTAATAAATTTTATAAGCCTATATTTTCTGATAAAGTGTTTGGAATATCAGACTTAAAGACATAAAAAAAGGACTACCGCTGTAGTCCAACCTTTGTTAACCTTAAATCTAATACTATGAAAAACACGTTGCAAAGATAAAGAGTATTTTTTTATATTTGCAACTTTTCCAATGCCTTTTTTTAAGCAAATGATGTATTATTGATTTATATCAAGTAGAATATATGACAATTTGATAGTTTAATATAATTTGTCATCAATCACCACAACAGGCTTGATGAGATCGCGTGGTTTGTCCTTCATCAGGTTAAGTGATTCCTCCATGTGGTCAAAGCCATTGAAGCGATGGGTCACAAGATGCGATAGGTTTAGTCTACCTGATGTAACCAATTTGGCGAGTTTTTCCATACGAAGACGACCACCTGGCATCAATCCACCTCTAATGGTCTTGTGTCCCATACCAACACCCCACTCAACACGAGGAATATTAATCGTTTCTCCAGAGCCGAGATAGTTGACATTACCGATAGTTCCACCTGGTTTGAGTACGGTGACAGCTTCTGCAAAGGTGTCAACTGTTCCGCCTGCAATGACGATACGATCAACGCCACGTCCCTTAGTTAGTTTCATCACTTGTTCGGCAATAGGACCATTGTGATAGTCGATAATCTCATTTGCTCCATACTTGCGTGCAGCGTCGGCACAAACCTTTCTGCTACCCACAGCATAGACATAGGATGCACCAGCAAGAGCCGCACCAGCCACAGCCATCAATCCAACTGGTCCAATACCGATAACGAGGACTTCATCTCCGAACTTCACGTCAGCAAGTTCTACTCCATGGAAGCCTGTAGGTACCATGTCTGAGAGCATAACGGCATCAACTGGGTCAAGTCCTTCTGGAATTAAAGCCAAATTGCCATCGGCATCATTGACATGGAAGTATTCTGCAAAGACTCCATCTTTGAAGTTAGAGAACTTCCAACCAGCTAACATACCATTCGAGTGCATGGAATACCCAGCCTGTGCTTCTAACGAATTCCAATCGGGTGTGATAGCCGGAACAAGTACTCTGTCTCCCGGTTTGAAGTCCTTTACCATTGATCCAACCTCAACGACTTCGCCCGTAGCTTCGTGTCCGAGAATCATGTCTTTCCTCTCTCCGATAGCTCCTTCCCAAACCGTATGTACGTCAGAGGTACAAGGAGCAACCGCCAATGGTCTAACGATGGCATCCATAGGTCCACAAACTGGGCGGTCTTTCTCAATCCAACCGGCCTTTCCGATTCCTAACATTGCAAATGCTTTCATAATAAAATCTCTTTTGAAAAAATGAAACTTAGTTTTTTTAGCACACTTGCTTATCATGATATATATGTCGCAAATATAGACAGTATTTTTTATATTTGCAAGTGATTTCAAGGAAAAGAAAACAGTGGTTTTACTATTGTTGAAGGGGATATCTTGTGGGAAGATTAAGCGATGATTAGGTGTAGAAAACTTAATGTGCAGAAGTCTGGTATAAAGAGAGTTGAATAAAAAATGAAAGAAAACGTAAAGTCTGAAAGAAAAGTTGTAATAAGGCTTATAAAAATGCAATTTTATCCTCTAAAACTTTGTTATGTCATTTTTTAAGCCTATCTTTGCAAAAAATAAAGAGATTAAGGCATTTAAGGATATGGGATTCCGGCATTCAGTGAGATTGATGTTGGAATTCTATCTTTTTTATGTCTATTGAAAAACGATTAATTTTTAAAACAAGATATTATGGCTTATATGTCACAGGAAGGTTACGACAAACTCGTAGCCGATTTGCAGTATTTAGAATCTGTTGAACGTCCAAAGGCATCAGCTGCTATTGCCGAGGCTGCCGATAAGGGCGACTTGAGTGAGAATTCAGAGTACGATGCTGCTAAGGAGGCACAGCGTCATCTTGAAGCGCGTATAGCTGAGATGAAGATGACCGTGGCACAAGCAAAGATTGTTGATGTGTCACGTTTGAGTACTGATGCCGTACAGATTATGTCTACTGTTGAGATGACAAACGTAAAGACAAATGCTAAGATGAAGTACACGATTGTCAGCGAGACGGAGGCTAACCTGAAGCAGAATAAGATTTCAATTAAGACCCCTATCGCACAGGGCTTGTTGAATAAGAAGGTGGGTGATGAGGTTGAAATCACTATCCCTCGTGGTACTGTCACTCTGCGCATTGACAAGATCTCAATTGATGCATAACAACAAAATAAGGAGGTTTGTATGACTATATTCAGTAAGATTGCAGCGGGTGAGATTCCAAGCTACAAGTGTGCAGAGAACGAACAGTTCTATGCTTTTCTTGATATTGACCCAGTAACAAAGGGACATACACTTGTCATTCCTCGCAAGGAGGTTGACTATATCTTCGATATGGAAGATGAGGAACTTGCAGCCTTTGAGGTTTTTGCAAAGAAGGTTGCACATGCCATAAAGACAGTCTTTCCATGTAAGAAGGTGGCTCAGGTCGTCATGGGATTAGAGGTTAATCATGCACATATCCATCTTTTGCCAATGAACAGCGAGGCAGATGTTGATTTCAAGCATCATGTACAAGTTGAGGCTGAGGAACAGAAAGAGATTGCAGCAAAGATTTTCAAGGCTTTCCAGGAATTGGAATAACATTTGGTTTCAGAAATAAGATATTATTAATACGGGGATATACAGTCATTGTATATCCCCATTTATCATTTTCCTTAATATAAGGAAGAGACGTTTAACAAAGTAATCTCACCTTTACCAAACTTGCTGCCCCCTCCTTTGGAGGGGTTGGGGGAGGTTTTCTTTATACAAACTCTTCTCCCTTCTTTATCTGTACCTCATTCACATATTTCCTTACCAATGCCGAGGAGTCTTCTTTCTTACAGATAAGTAATACATTGTCCTTTTCTGCAATGATATAACCATCGAGTCCGTTGATAACACCTAATTTGCCTTTGGAAAGTTTTATAATATTATTGGCAGCATCTTCAAGGATAACATCCGAGTCAATAACAACATTGTCGCCATCTCTCTTGCTTAGTGACTCATAGAGTCCATGCCATGTTCCAAGGTCAGCCCACCCAAAGTCGCACTTCATCACATAGACATTCTCCGACTTCTCTAAGATACCATGGTCTAACGAAATGTTTGGATAGCGTGGGAAATTATCATGTATGAAAGCTTCTTCGTCTTCTATCGTTGTTATCTTACTGCCCATCTCACCTGCACGTAAAACAGAAGGGAGGAAGCCATAGAGACATTGACGAAGGAAATTTGTGTTAGAGAGGAAGAGACCTGTATTCCAATACCATTCCTTACTATCCATGAACATTTGAGCAAATTCTCGGTCTGGCTTTTCTGTAAAGGCTTGCACCTTATATATATCGCCATTACCAGTGTAGACGCCCTTCTGAATATATCCGTATCCAGGTTCTGGTCGGGTAGGGCTAACACCCATCGTCAGTATAGCATCATTCTTCTCAACAAACGATAATCCCTCTTTTATATTACGGAAGAAAGCATCACCATTTACAATATTATGATCAGAAGGTGATATTATGATATTAGCTTTAGGGTCGAACATCATAATACGATGCACTGCCCATGCAACACTCGGTGCAGTGTTTCTGTGTATTGGCTCAGCCATGATATGGTCAGCCGCCACTTCAGGCAACTGCTCTCTGACAAGGTCAAGATAATCACAGCTGGTATTAATATAAATGTTCTCTTTTGGAAGAATATTTGCAAAGCGGTCAAATGTTTGTTGAAGCTGAGTACGACCCACGCCAAAGAAGTCTATAAATTGCTTTGGATGCTTATCTCTACTGCAGGGCCATAGTCTTCGTCCCTTGCCACCGGCAAGAATTACGCAATAGTTGTTCTGTTTCGTAGTCATTATCTATTTAAGCTAACCGATTTTGTTTCTCCAAAGATACCTTATATAACTCATACCTCCAAATCTTTTATTGTAAAATACTACAAATATGCATTAATCAAAGTATTGTCATTAAATAATTCCTCAAAAATTTGCCAAATCCAGATTTTCTCTCTACCTTTGCACCCGTTGTTCAAACAACAGCCATGCCCAGATGGCGGAATAGGTAGACGCGCTGGTCTCAAACACCAGTGGGGCAACCCATCCCGGTTCGAGCCCGGGTCTGGGTACAAGTATAGGTTGGTAACTTGTTGGTTATCAGCCTATTTTGTTTTTACGGGTAGCCAAAGGGTAGGAAAAGACAACCGTATAAATCAGAACTTACTCAAACCTTTATTCAGAACTCACTTTCATCTTTAATCATACTATTAAGTTTAAAATTCATTTCCTGTCATTTTAACATTGTTTGTAAAGGCTTTGAAAATGAATAACTTGTGGCTCTTTAGGTAGTGACAGTAGTGACAGGAACTTATGTTTATACTCTCATTGAGTTAATGCTATACGAAGAATGTCTACGCTTTTAACGGAAGAATTCTATTTTACATAATCAGTGTTTACTGATAGGCATTTTCTCTTTGGCAGACAGAATTTATAGTGTAATGAGTTTAGCTTTGTTATTTTCTGTATTTTGAAGTGTGTAAAGGCTGCTTTGTTCCGTTACACCAACAAATAGAATCTTTTCTGCAAGATGACAAATGTATTTATTTCTTTCCAATGCAGTTGCTTTTGATTGACGAATAGAATTACTGATAGAGATAATTAACAGACGGTTTTGCTTTAAGGCTGTTTGTAGATGCGTAGGAATAGTTTTATACATCCTTCTCGCTATTACGAGAATA
This sequence comes from uncultured Prevotella sp., assembly GCA_927910885.1. Classification (GTDB taxonomy): domain Bacteria; phylum Bacteroidota; class Bacteroidia; order Bacteroidales; family Bacteroidaceae; genus Prevotella. Next base: position 25,612 of record CAKMOD010000021.1, read on the forward strand.
ATGGGTTGATCTCCTTTTAACAAGAAATGCAGAACATCTTGTTCTAATTTACTATTAAATCCACTGATAACACATACTTTACGGTTGCGCATATCCGTAGCCCAATCATATACTTGCAACACTGTTTCGGTAGCGATATTGCTTGATGCGAGGAAAGCTGTCTTTTGTAGTTTCAGCAGTTCCTGATTGCCAATATATTCTGTGGTGACTATCATCGATTATTCTCTCTGTTGTCTTTTTTCGTTTTATTGCTCTTTCGTGGTGCAATACGCTTTAGATCTTGATCGAGTTGTTTAATACTATCAAAGTGTTCTATTTGCCGTTGTTGTTCTTTGTAAGCAACATATTCCTTTGTAGCTTTATCTACAGCCACCTTGTGTGAAATCTTGCCTGCGTGTTCAAGAATATTCTTCTCATTCATAGTGAGTACAAGTCGCAGTTTCTGTATCCAGTCGTGCATGAACATTGGTTTTTCCGCTAATGCCTGTGCCTCAGCATAGGCAAGGAACTGTTCTACGATAAGTTTTAGTTGGCTAATCTCTTTCTCATTCAGGTAGTTCTTACCAATCAAGACATCATTCTTGGTAACTTTTCCTTCTTTTTCCGTAGAAGTAAGTCCCATCATAGGCTGTGAAGCGTTGGCACGATAATACATAAGTTCAGCAGCAGTCTTTCCGCTGACAGCCCAAAGCAGTTTGTTCTGTATTTCCTTGAAGAAAGCCAATGTCATTTCAGCAGATGGGTTATAGTCGATACTTGTTTTGTATATATCCTTTATCTGCTGATAAAAAACCTTCTCAGAAAGGCGTATGTCACGAATGCGGTCTAAGAGTTCTTTGAAATAATTGTAAGATGAACCGGTTTTGAATCGCTCATCGTTCAGTGCAAAGCCTTTGATGATATATTCCTTTAGTCGCTGAGTAGCCCAAATGCGGAACTGCGTGCCTTGCTGTGACTTCACCCGATAACCTACAGAGATGATTACATCAAGGTTATAGAATTTTACAGGTTTATCGGAACTTGCAATGTGCAAATTTTGCACATTGCTATTCTCATCAAGCTCTCCTTCTTCAAAAATATTGTTTATATGCTTGGTGATAACACTACGCTCACGACCAAAAAGTACGCACATCTGTGCCTGTGACAGCCACACCGTCTCATTTTCAAACCGAACATCTATCTTTATATTCCCATCTTCCGACTGATAGATGAGCATATTATCGTTGTTGTTTATTTTCATTAGTTTTACAAAAGATATAATTAAGCTTCATTCATTTTTTATTATTTGCTTCTATTAAGTCCCATAAACCCAATATTGAATCATATATAGCTAATAAAAAAATAGATGATTGAAAAAACTGTTATTGAATTAGAAAATATAGCTATAAACAGCTTTATAGTATTAGGGGCTAAAGTTTCACAAGCTCCTCGTACAATAAAACAGAGTAGAGAAAATATAATCAGTATCATCTCTATTATAATTTCTAATTTTATATTTTTCAAAACATCACTTGTATCTGCGTTCGTTCTATTTTTATAGCAAATTAGTTCCTTTAAAATACTTCCAAATATTGTCACGTAAAATACGAGAAGCGATATCAATATAGGTACTAAATTTCCACTTATTTTAAATAGATAATCATACTTTTGTCCACCAAGATATGAAACATATCCAATAAATACGGAAATAGTAGCATATCCAATATATCTAAAAAACGCATTAAGTTTTTTCATTATCATACTGATTTTTTAACCATCCTGATAGATTTTGAAACAAATCAGGTGATTGTATCTGAGTCTCTAAATCATCTATTTCAAAACTTTTTGTTGTTTCTCCTATCCGAATAAATTTTCTGATTCCACGAGCCTTTATAGTTATTTTATTACCACTCTTTGCTGATGCTTCAACCAATCCTTTCAATTGAGTATTGCTTTCATGTAATTCCAGTTGTTCAGAGTTATCAGAATGAAACTCCAGCTCTGTCTGTTTACTATTTACAGCTTTACTTTCAGAATTGAGGAGCTTTTCAATACTATCATGTACTCTTCCAAGATTTGGATAAGATAATGTGAATCGTACCATTGACACACCTTTAGTTTGTTTGCCAACAAGCTCCCAAAACTCTTTTTGTTCGTATTCCTTTTTTTATTTCAATGGTAAGACCATTATGACGGAGACTCTTTTTTAGAGTAAATTCTAATATGTTCCTAACGACATCTGTACTTGAAAAAGACTTTATATCTTCCTCAATAGCAACTTGCTGTATATTTTCTCTATTGTCTAAAATAACAAAGCAACTCGGAGAATAATGATGTTGGGTACTTTTAAAGTTTTCTTCAAGATTTAATTCTTTATTATTGGCAATTCTAAAAATCACAAGTCCTTCTTTGTCATAGAAGAGTTTGAAGTTAAACTCTCCATCTTTTTACTTTTAAATTTAAATCCAGGACTTGTAATGATATCATGAATATATACTAATTTATTATCCATCCGTTCTTGGATAGAAGGTAAATCCCCAAACAAATGATTATCTTTGTTCTGTAAAGGGGCACATTGGAAAGTGTATAATATAAAACGTGACATAAAAACTTAACTTTATTGATTATTCTTCATTTAATTCATCGCCCATACGATATTTAATGTCGTAGTTGATGATGAAATCTAACTCTTCCTCTGTAAAACCATAATGAGTGGCAAGGAGCTTATCTATTTCGTCTATGATAGGTTTAGAGAGCTTCATATAAAACTCATCATATTCAACTCGTCCGGTTGTTTTGTAATTATATACGCGTCGTATGCATTTCTTCTTCATGTCTATAGCTAACCTATCAGCAACAGAGCATATTTCTTTTTCAATACCTTTGTTATATTGGTATTTAAAATTAACAATTTCAGGTTTGTTGAGATGATAGCAATCAGAATTAGTAATCCACCATATAAAGAATAGTGAACTATTCAAAATACAACTTCCTACTTTTACTTGTTTTGCATTATCAAATGATACAGATTTAAGTTGCGTTGTTATACCTTCGCCATCCCTATCACTGCAAAAGTAAGGAACAAAAGTATGTGAACGAATCCAGTTTACGGGGGCATTATGATACAAGCACAGCTCATTCCCAATACCAATAAAATATTGCACCTTTTCTTCCTTTATCTTTCTTGCAATGCTGATAAACAAAGGACTTGCTATTTTTGGAATAATATTTTGATAAGTATAATCTTCAATGCTGTTATAACGTACTAAAGCATTAAAAAGGTTCTTGCGTTCATCAGCCAACCAACGTGTATATTTGGTTGAATATTTCCCAACTCCATTATTGGTTGCAGTAAATATAACCAAACGGAACTTCACACCCTCAAAGAGTTTTTGAGGGTTTGCATCTGCACTTAAGTTTAAGTGCAGATGCAAACCGAATTTCTCATAGAAATTCGTTACAAGTGGAGACATTCTTTCTGTACTGTGCCCACTCAATGGGACAATCATGCTGATGTAGCCTTCTTGCCTCATTATATTTTTAGATCGCTCAAGTACATAAGCATATAAGTTCCCGCATGAAAGAGTTTTGTATCCAACTAATTTGTAAAGGTCAGATACAGCTACTCCTTTAACTTTTTTATTGTACTCCACATACGGCGGATTACCAATAATCACGTCGAATCCTCCGTGTTCATTGATAATTTCGTAGAATTCTGCAAGCCAGTGGAAAGGTTGGTGAGATTGGTACCAAGCGTTATAACCTTTGGCTGATTCTACCGCACCATACATCTTGTGGTTTAATAAGTCGTTAAGCGTGTTAAGGCGTTGATATAGTTCACTCTTTGCTTTCTTAAAGGCAGCCATATCTTCAGCTTGATGGAGCTGAACATTCTTAAAGATTTCGTAGGTACGTGACACCTTGTCCATCTCATCGTTTACTTTTGCCTTAAACTCTTTACGGGCAAACATATCTCCTTCTACCAAGTCGCGTTCTAAGTCCTCTTGCGTAGCATAGCCCACAAGCGTATTGCCACAGCGAATATTGAAGTCAATATCTGGCAGTGGGTCGAGTCCTAAATTAGGATCACGTTTGTCTACTTCAACTACTGCTACCATCTTTAAGAACAAACGTAGCTTGGCTATCTCTGTCGCTTCGACCATAATGTCGACACCATAGAGATTGCGTAGGATGATACTCTTATAGATGAAGTATTGTATGTTAGAACGATATTTATGTTCAATCTCCTGTAGCTCTTGTTTGAAGAGTTGAGAGTTCTTTGTATTGAATTCCTGCATACGATTGATACATACCTCATAGAGTGGCTCAAGGATATTGAGTGCTGCAAAGAGGAAAGCTCCAGAGCCACAAGTAGGGTCGAGTATTGTAACATGCTGCAATGCATGATAGAAATGCTTTACAAACAGATGATCTTGTGTGTTTGCAAGATAATCAGTGACAAACTGGCGTATGTTGAGGTTGTAAGTGATAAAGTCATTGACGTTAGTGATTTCTCCCTTTGTGATTTTCTCTTTAATGTTGTTGTAACGTTGTAGTCGCTCAATGGTCTCACGCCAAATCTCTGTAGGCAGAGCAAATGCTTCAGGTGTGCGCTCGTTCCAATGGCAACGACGTTCCAGAAGGTTCGGCTTTGTGGTGTCAAGTCCTATTGCTATTTCCTCAGGAATAGTTTGGTCAACTCCTTTCTTCATAGCATCGAAGATATACTTATCACCGCTCTCTTTCAGATACAGCCATAGTTCGCTGTTCGCACGGAAATGCTTTTCGTCTTTACGTTTCACAGCGTCCATTAGGTATGGAACAATAGTGTTACGCCCGATATATTCAGTAATATCCTCCTTTGTGTAGTAAGCTCCCATTTGAGCACGATCGTTGATATATTGTTCAAAAATATATCCTAAGACATCAGGATTGATATCACGTCCAGAGGCTGTCATGCGATCGTCTAAATGCCAATGCCATTTATCAAAGAAGTCGAAGAGACTGATAAAAGCCTCATCAGCAATATCTAAATTAGCATATTCCCTTTCTATTTGGTGCACATCAAACATTCCGCCATTTAGATAAGGGATGCGTCCATAAATCTTTTCAAATTCATGATTGTGTTTAGGAGTGTTAAGTCCATCGTGGAAAAGATTGATAAGGAAGCCCTTATAGAATTTATTAAAGAAGCGGTCTTCTCCTTCCTGATCACGAGTCCACTCTAATTTATGACGTAGATAATCCACATCGCCATCGAGAAACTCTTTCTTCTGAATGAAGTAGCAGAACATCAATCGGTTGAGCATAACTGAAGCGTACCACTGCTTGTTCTTATTCTCCTTGTCGCCAATATGATCGTCAATGCCCGTAATGAATTTTGCAAAGTTGCTATGCTCTTTTTTAAATCCGGCATAGAAGTCTTTTGTTATTTTCTCAGAATTAATGAGGAAGGCAGCTTGTACCTTTTCAATAATATCGAGGATAGTAAGGTCGTCATCGAGGGAGAATGAAAGCCCCTTCATCTTTTCAAACAGGAAAGCTGCCTTGTCAAGAGAGTCATATTCAACTAAGACAACGTCTCTTTTCTCTACTTTCTTTACAGGAGCTACCCATAGATGATGGAGCGTTTCTGGCAGTATGAAGATACAAATATAGTTCTCTGCATTTTTGCGAATTTTATGGTCAATCTTCTTGCAGATGGCAGATGATGGTATTTGTTCGACTTGGCAATGCAAGATTTGAAAGCCCTTTCGTTCAGCAATCTGCTCTATGTGAAAGGTTGTGTTGTCTATATTTATCTCAGGTAATTGTGTGGCACCTGTAGGATTGTTCCGAAATGTCCAACTTTCGTCTGACCGAAACAATTCC
>CAKMOD010000022.1 GCA_927910885.1 uncultured Prevotella sp.
GGGGCTGCTTGTTGTAGTGATTGGTTGCTGTTTTACTCTTTCTTTTTTCCCAATTTCCCTTGCTTTTCAATATTTTTTTTATATATTTGCGAACGAACAAGGAAAGACTATTACACAACCTAAATATTTTGAATTATGGAACACATCCCACAGGTTTTTTGGCTCATTCCCATTGCATCAGTGTGCGCACTGGGTATGGCATGGTATTTCTTTAAGTCTATGATGCAAGCGGAGGAAGGTACACCCCGCATGGTTGAGATTGCTGAATACGTACGTCGTGGTGCTATGGCGTATCTGAAACAGCAGTACAAAGTCGTTTTGATGGTTTTTGTTGTTCTTGCAGTCGTCTTCGCCATCATGGCATACGGCTTCAATGTGCAGAATGAATGGGTGCCTTTCGCCTTCCTAACTGGTGGCTTCTTCTCTGGTCTTGCGGGCTTCTTCGGTATGAAAACAGCCACCTATGCCAGTGCCAGAACAGCCAATGCAGCACGCAACGGACTTAACGACGGACTCAAAATCGCCTTCCGTTCGGGCGCAGTCATGGGACTCGTTGTCGTAGGATTAGGCTTGTTAGACATAGCCATTTGGTTCATTGTCCTCACTTGGTTCTATTCTGATAAGATGACAACGAGCGAAATGCTTATCACAATCACAACAACGATGTTAACCTTCGGTATGGGTGCATCTACACAGGCTTTGTTTGCTCGTGTGGGTGGCGGTATCTATACAAAGGCTGCCGACGTGGGCGCCGACCTCGTGGGTAAGGTGGAAGCTAACATCCCTGAAGACGACCCACGCAACCCGGCTACGATTGCCGACAACGTAGGCGACAACGTGGGTGACGTGGCGGGTATGGGTGCCGACCTATACGAGAGCTACTGTGGTTCGATTCTTTCTACCGCTGCCTTGGGTGCAACCGCCTTTGCAGCCTCATCAGGCGATATGCAACTAAAGGCTGTCATCGCACCAATGCTCATCGCTGCCGTCGGTGTTTTCCTTAGTTTATTCGGTATTTTCCTCGTAAGAACGAAGGAGGGAGCCACGATGAAAGACCTTCTCCACGCCTTAGGACTCGGCACAAACACGGCTGCTGTACTCATCGCTGCTGTTAGTTTCCTCATCCTCTACCTCTTAGGCTTGGAAAACTGGCTCGGTGTTAGCTTCTCTGTCATTGCTGGTTTGGCAGCTGGAGTTATCATTGGTCAGGCTACGGAGTACTATACTTCTCAAAGTTATATGCCAACAAAGGGAATTTCGGAGGCAAGTCAGACGGGCTCGGCAACAGTTATTATAAAAGGTATCGGTACGGGTATGATTTCAACCTGTATTCCAGTCCTTTCCATTTCAGTGGCTATCATGCTGAGTTATCTCTGTGCCAACGGTTTTGATATGTCAATGTCAGCACTCTCTATTCAGCACGGACTTTATGGTATCGGTATCGCTGCGGTCGGTATGCTCTCAACCTTGGGTATCACCTTGGCAACAGACGCCTACGGACCGATTGCCGACAATGCTGGCGGTAATGCGGAGATGAGCGAGTTAGGAGCGGAAGTGCGCCATCGCACTGATGCCCTTGATGCCTTAGGTAATACGACTGCCGCTACGGGTAAAGGCTTTGCTATTGGTTCGGCTGCACTGACAGCATTGGCGTTGTTGGCTTCTTATATCGAAGAAATCAAGATTGCCATGGCTCGCGTTGGCGTACAGATGACCAACGTTGCAGGTGAAACCATTGATGCCACAAAGGCTACTATCCCAGACTTCATGAACTACTTCCAAGTGAACCTGATGAATCCAAAGGTTCTTGTCGGTGCTTTCATCGGTGCTATGGCAGCCTTCCTTTTCTGCGGACTGACAATGGGTGCTGTGGGTAGAGCAGCTGGAAAGATGGTGGAAGAGGTGCGTCGCCAGTTCCGTGAGATTAAGGGAATATTAGAAGGAACAGGTACACCTGATTACGGACGATGCGTGGAAATCAGTACACAGAGTGCACAACACGAGATGATTTTCCCATCGCTTTTAGCTATCGTCATCCCCGTTGTCGTCGGTCTTTTACTCGGAGTGGCAGGTGTATTGGGCTTGTTAGTAGGCGGTTTGGCAGCCGGCTTCACCCTTGCCGTCTTCATGTCGAATGCAGGTGGTGCGTGGGACAATGCGAAGAAGTATGTCGAGGAGGGCAACTTCGGTGGTAAAGGCTCTGACGCTCACAAGGCAACTATCGTCGGTGACACCGTTGGCGACCCATTCAAAGACACTTCTGGTCCATCGCTCAACATCCTTATCAAACTCATGAGCATGGTCAGCATCGTCATGGCAGGACTTACCGTTGCCTGCCTATAACAACACTCTCGGAGTTGTTTTCGTGAGAATAAGGCTTTACTTTCATGGAAAGAAATGTTTATCTTCCCAAAGAAAACATTTCTTTTCGTGAGGGTAATCCACTGTGTGCAGACTGTAAGATGCCTGACTATGCGGCTAAAACTATTAAATAATATGGCACACAGAGGAACGGAGGGGACGGAGTTAAAGTCAATATTACAGAGGTGCCGACGGCACAAAGAGCAACAGAGGTGTAGCATATAGATTCCTGATACATTTTAAGTTAAATGCTCTGTGCATAATAACTCTAACAAAGTTTGCTAACAACCTCCGTTGCTCCACGCACCGACGGTGTCTCCGCAACTACCTATGCTGTATTTTTAATAATCCTCCGTAGTCTCCTTTCCTCTGTGTGACATTTCATCAAAGCTTTAAACTTAGGAGGTACTTATCACTCTAAATTGCTGAAAAGCCAAAGATAAGCCCCATCCTCTCAAACCTCCGAAGACTCCTTTTTGTCCTATTTTTTCACATACAGATTTTATAAAGACCACCAAACGGCTTCCAAATAACGCCCTTTTGGCTTGCAAAAGATGCCCTTTTGAGGTCTTACTAACGCCCTTTTAGAGCCTTAAAAAGCACCTTTTGAAAGCCTATTTTGCAACTACTTGATAACAAGCGACTTACAGTGGTACTAAAACAGCGCGGTTTTAAGACATTTTCCGACCTTTTCTCCGAATATTTTGTCAATATATTTCTTTATCTTTCTATGCTAAATTTCACATGAAGGAACGGAGGTTGCGGAGGTTTAATTTCAAGAAACACAGCCACAGAGGTACTGACAGCGCGGGGAGCAAAGGAGCAAAACAGCAATGTTTATTGGAAAGAACAAATGACAAAGATATTAGAAGAAAATCATTTGCTATCTAAAATCACAGCATAAATTTGGAACTTTCATCCAAATAAATTATATTTGCCAACAGAATCTATTCACAATTAAAAGGCAATTAAAGGTATGAGAAAAACGATTCTAATATTGTTGCTCTATATTATTGGCAATGGTTTATTGCTATTGGGAACAGATTTTAAGCCCACGATACCTATTATTATACTGCAAATTATGAGTTTCTGGGGAACTTACAAACTGATAAAAGATCCTAATATTTTCAAGAAGAAGGAGGAGAATCTGCCTAATTAGCCTTATTGGGCTAATTGGACTAATTAAACCTATTATTCTCATTGACCTCCCAACACCCATCAGCTATCACCTAATACCCTTTCTGCCTCTTGGAGAATTTCCTTATGGTCAAACGCTAAGTCGGGAAGTTCGGTCAAGGAGAACCACTTTGCTTGTGCAGCATCATCCAAGCCGCTGACTTCTGCGGGTTTGTCAAGGATCGTGTAATAAGCCACGGTGATGATTCGCTCGCGTGGATCACGGTCGACAGCATCAAAGATACCAACACGATGCAGCTCGCCAACCACTAAACCTGTCTCTTCTTTCAACTCACGACGAGCAGCATCAATAGTTGTTTCATCAATATCCATGAAGCCACCTGGGAAAGCCCATTTCCCCTTACAAGGTTCGTTCTTCCGCTGTATCAACAGCAGTTTCATCCCCTCATCAGTGCGTGCAAAAACAAGACAGTCAGCCGTTACGGCTGGGTGTGGGTAATTGTATGTGTACATTAGCTAAATTTTACAAAGAAACTTTCTTTGGCAAAAGTATGAAAAATATTCTTTTCATTTAAGTATTCTATCCATTTTTTTCTTACCTTTGCGCCCTATGGAATTTAGAACAATTGTCAACATCCCCCGTCCGACATTTGAGTTGGAACCGTGTGAGCGGATTCTTTTTGTAGGGTCGTGCTTTGCCGACAATATTGGTAAGCGATTCGAAGAGGAGAAATTCCGTGCCATGGTAAACCCCTTCGGTGTGATGTATAACCCTGTGTCAGTGCTACATACGGTGAAGAAGATGGCAAACCATACGTTTGACACAGCCGTATTCACATTGGGAACAAACCATGTCTACGTGGAGCGAGCTACAGGCGAGATTGTTGACAACTGCCAGAAACGTCCACAACGAGAGTTTGAAGAGCACGAACTTACGGTTGAGAAATGTGCAGAGGCACTACGTCAGGCTATCACCCTATTACGACAAGCAAATCCAAATGTCAAAGTTATCATCACGATCAGCCCTATCCGTTATGCCAAATATGGCTATCACGGAAGTCAGTTATCAAAGGCTGTGCTGCTGTTGGCTGCTGACAAATTGGAGAAGGAAGAAGGTGAGACGGTCTATTATTTCCCAGCTTATGAGATTGTGAACGACGAACTACGCGACTATCGTTTCTACAAAGCAGATATGCTGCACCCCAACGAGCAGGCTGTAGAATATATTTGGGAACAGCTTGTAGCAACCTGTTTCTCTGCAGAAGCCCAACGGTTTCTTGAGGAATGGCGACCTTTCAAAGAGGCGTTGGCGCATCGCCCATTTAATCCAGAGGCAGCGGCTTATCAGGATTTCATAAAGAAAACAATGGAAAAAGCAAAAATGTTGAAACTAAAATATCCCAATATAGAATTGAATTTATAACTATGGACGAAATGAACGACAAGCAGATAGAAGCACTGCTGAAAGCACATGGCGTTAGACTGACCGCAAATCGCATACTCATAGCACGAACATTGTCAGGATTGGACAACCCAGCCTCTATGAAAGAGTTAGAAGCAAAGATCCAAACGATTGACAAGTCAAATATATTCCGTACACTATCATTGTTTAAACAGCAGCACTTAGTACATCAATTGGAGGACGGGAATGATGTGGTGCGCTACGAATTATGTCTTAGCGATGACTATGAAGAGGATGAGGATATGCACGTACACTTCTATTGTGAGCGTTGCCATCAAACCTACTGCTTCAATGACATACCTGTTCCGCAGGTAGAACTGCCCGGAGGATATGAGCAGTTTTCAATCAATTATATGATAAAAGGAATATGTCCTAAATGTGCTCACCGATATTATCTTAATGATAAGACGAAAAAACCACAAGGATAATATGCTGTATTAAGACTTTTCATTACCTTTGCATAAGATATAAAACAATATAGATAGTAATGAATTATACTATTGAGAAAGTAACGACGCTCATTGGCGCACGCCGTTATGGTGATAAGGATGCAAATATAAGCTTTGTACTTACCGACAGCCGTTCTCTCTGTTTCCCTGAAGAAACATTATTCTTTGCGCTTAAGTCTGAGCGTAACAACGGACATAATTACATCCCAGAACTTTATGCAAGGGGTGTGAGAAACTTTGTCGTAGAGGTAGTACCTGAGGGTTGGGCTACGCGTTATCCTGATTCAAACTTCTTGAAAGTTGTTGGTTCGCTGGAAGCTTTGCAGCGACTGGCTGAACGTCATCGTGATGAATACTTGATTCCGATTGTGGGAATCACGGGGTCTAATGGTAAGACGATGGTCAAGGAGTGGCTTTATCAGTTGCTTTCTCCGCAGATGGTGGTCACACGCTCACCTCGTAGCTATAATTCTCAGATTGGTGTTCCGCTGTCAGTATTGCTCTTGAGTGAAAATACACAGGTCGGTGTGTTTGAAGCGGGCATCAGTCTTCCGGGTGAGATGATGGCTTTGCGCGACATTATCCAGCCTACTATCGGCGTCTTCACCACGTTAGGTACTGCCCATCAAGAGAACTTCCCATCCATAGAAGCGAAGTGTCATGAGAAGATTAAACTCTTCCATGACACAGAGGCGATAGTCTATTCTTCGGATGATGAGGTGATGATGCAGTGTTTAAGCCAGTATGATTACAAGGGGCAGAAGTTAGATTGGTCTGTAAAGAATGAAGATGCTGCTTTCTATATCAAATCCATTGAAAAGAAAGACATTGAGACAACCGTTTCATATATTTGGAAAGGAAAGACAGAAGGACAATATAAACTGCCTTTCATTGACGATGCCAGCGTTGAAAACTCTATCACCTGCGCAGTCGTTTCACTCCATTTAGGACTCACCCCTGCTACTATCAGCGAGCGAATGGCACAATTAGAGCCTGTCGCTATGCGCTTAGAGGTGAAGGAGGGACAGCATGGTTGTACGCTTATCAACGATTCTTATAACTCTGATTTCAACTCACTCGATATTGCACTCGACTTCATGAACCGTCGTCCTGACCATAAGGGACGTCGTCGCACACTGATTCTTAGCGATATTCTACAGAGTGGTGACACGGACAAAGACTTATATAACAAGGTTGCTTTCCTATGCGAAAAGCGTGGTGTTGAGAAGTTCATCGGTATCGGTGAAGGTCTGTTAGCACAGCGTTCTGCCTTTAAGCATTTAGGTGAAAAGCATTTCTTTGCTACCGTCAACTCCTTTATTCACAGCGATATCTTCGCTAACTTGCACGATGAGGTTATCTTATTAAAGGGTGCACGACAGTTTGGTTTCGACCGACTGACAGAACTCTTGGTGAAGAAGGTGCATGAAACAGTATTGGAGGTGAACCTCAATGCTGTTGTTGACAACCTCAATTGGTATCGCTCTTTCCTCAAACCTGAGACGAAATTGGTTTGTATGATTAAGGCTGACGGCTATGGAGCGGGTGCGGTAGAGATTGCCAAGACCTTGCAGGATCATCGTGTTGACTATCTTGCTGTGGCTGTTGCCGATGAGGGTGTGACCCTTCGTAAGAACGGTATCACAAGCAATATCATGATTATGAACCCTGAGATGACTTCCTTCAAGACGCTCTTCGACTACGACCTTGAGCCAGAGGTGTATAGTTTCCGACTCATGGATGCACTCGTAAAGGCAGCACAGAAGGAGGGTATCACGGGCTTCCCTGTTCATATTAAACTCGATACGGGTATGCACCGATTGGGCTTTGACCCACAGAAGGATATGGATGAGTTGATTGACCGACTGAAACATCAGAACGCTATCATTCCTCGTTCGGTCTTCTCTCACTTTGTTGGCTCTGATGCCGACAGCTTCGACGAGTTCTCGGCACGTCAGTTTGCGCTCTTTGATGAGGGTAGTAAGAAGCTTCAAGCTGCTTTCAGTCATAAGATTATCCGCCACATGGACAACTCTTCGGGTATCGAACACTTCCCTGAACGTCAGATGGATATGTGTCGATTGGGCTTAGGTCTTTATGGTATTAACCCACGAACGAACAAGACAATCAACAATATCTCTACGTTGAAGACTACCATCCTGCAGCTGCGTAACGTACCAGCTGGTGACACGGTAGGCTATTCTCGCAAGGGAACCATCGACCGTGATAGTGTGATTGCAGCAATTCCAATCGGCTACGCTGACGGCTTGAACCGCCATTTGGGTAACCGAAACTGTTATTGTTTGGTAAATGGTCAGAAGGCAGAGTACGTCGGTAACATCTGTATGGACGTAGCGATGATTGACGTAACAGGTATCGATTGCAAGGAAGGCGATAGTGTTGAAATCTTCGGCGACCACCTCCCTGTCACCGTTCTCAGCGACACGCTCGGCACTATTCCATACGAGGTTCTGACGACTATCAGCAACCGCGTGAAGAGAGTTTACTTCCAAGATTAAAAAAGGAAGCCCACACATACCAGCCCCTCCCCCTTCCCCTCCCCCATAGGGAGGGGCGTGAATGCGAGATACCCCTTCTGGTTAGTTTATGAGTTTACATGTTTATAGTTTACAAGTTTATGAGTTTACGAGTTGATTTGTTTGCCTGTGCGTTCAGGCAGACGATAGCCAACAGCAGTTTATTATCAGTTCACGAGTTTATGAGTTTACGAATTGACGTGTTTGCCTGTGCGTTCAGGTAAATCATAGCCAACATCGGTAATCATAATTATGAATTATGAATTCTGAATTATATTTTTGTCAGCTTTGGCTTCACGGTAGTAGCATCCTCGATGATAAATGAGTTACCCTGCTCCTTCACCTTAACATAAACCACAGTATGCTTTGTAGGCACCTTCTTGTAGCTCGAAGTCCATAAGAACGAAACAGAGAGCCAATCATTGTTCAGCGGAACAACCTTCAGTGTACGTAGATTCTCCTCTATGCGGTCCTGTGCATCAAGAAGTACGTCAGCACCAGTGTCGGCAGTCTTCTTCAAAACCTTTGGACTAACAAACTTCTTTGCAATCACCATGTTAAGGTCTGAGAGCTGATAGATAAGGCTGTTCATATAGGTCTTGTAAAAACCATAAGCGAACTGTTGCTTTTCCTTCTGTGTTTCGTTCATCGTAACAGCAGCACTTTTAGTCTTTTTAGCTTGTGCATAGCTTGTAAGTGGTGCAGAAGCCAAGCATACAGCTAAGCTTATTGCAAGATAATACTTTTTCATTGTTATGATTGTTTATAGCGTTAAATTCGGTAGATAGTTATTGATTTACTTTTTCAAAGTAGTATCGTGTCAAATTCTTTTTGGCATAGCGGCTTCAATGTTAGCATTTGCCTCTGGATAGCTGACTGTCGTTGAAATATGAAACTTTATTAGTTCTTTTTCTTTTTATTTATTCATTTCGGGAGCAAAGGTATGAAATAAAATGATTGCACCAAATATTTCTACAATTATTTTCAAAAAAGACAAAAATAAAGTTGACGAGTTAACGTGGAGACAGGATAAATAAAAGACAAAGTAACAGAGGAACAAAGTTCTTTTAAGTAACAAGTTGACAAGTTAACATGTTGCTTGTAGACAGTGTAAATAAAAGACAAAGTAACATAAGAACATTTTTAGTTGACAGGTTAACAAGTTTCTTGCCACGTCATCTTACGCAAATCTGCATTCTGCCATATATATTGATTATTCATACACTTCTAATTTATTGCAGCAAACTTACGACTTTTTTGCTATAAATCCAAGTCTTTGCGGAGAAAACAACGATTATTCTCCGCAAACTTGCGGAGAATAAGGAGCGATATACGAGTTTATAATCCATAATTCATAATTCATAATTCACAATTCATAATTATTCGAACAGAGTTCTCATCAGTACGTCATAATTATGATTACTTTTATTTGCTATGTTTATTGTTGTATGTAACTTGTTAACTCGTTAGCAAACCTCTGTGTACTCCGCAGACCTTTAGGTCTCTCTGTGATTTTGATATCTTTTAATTCTCCGTGTACTCCGTGAACTCTGTGAGAGATTAAAAAAGAATAACTGAGAAAATTATGAGCGTAACTATTCAGCGGTATTAATCTGTTTGTATTTTTCCCTCTAAAATCTTCGTATAAAGACTATAAAGATGCTCATTTTTCTTACGTATTTCAGATTTTCTTTGTACCTTTATACCTATGCAAGAACTGTGATGAACGTATTCGGACAGCACCGAGACGGCGATCAAACAACGTGGTATGTGATTCAAGCGTAAAGACCTTAGTGGTTTATCTGAGTGTCGTGCAATTTCTTCCTTACGGTCACATAGCAAGTTTTTTGCGTGAGTTATTTGGACTCACTCCAAGCGAAGGCTCGCTGGGGAACTGGGTAAATGAGGCTAAGTGAAATGCGCAACCTGTGATTGATAAGATTAAAGAATATATCAAGTCATCAGCAGTTGTTGGTTTCGATGAGAGCGGCTTGTACTGTAACAAAAGACTCGACTGGGCATGGATTGCACAGACTGTTTATTACACATTGCTTTTCCGTGCTGATGGAAGAGGATCGAAGGTATTGGCAGACAAATTTGGCGATAGCTTGGAACGAATGACTGCCGTTACCGACCGCCATAGCGCATACTTTGTACTCCATTTTCTCAATCATCAGGTATGCCTTGCTCACTTACTCCGCGAACTACAATATCTCTCAGAGTTGAACACTGAGCAAGAGTGGTCTGGGAAAGTAACCAGTCTGTTCCGTGAAGCCATTCACGAGCGGAATACCAATCCGAACGACGTTATAGGCAAGGTGTCATGGATCCGACGTTTAGACAATCTGCTCAAATAAAATATAGAGGAGCTTGGTAAAAAGTTTATTACGTTCAGAAAAGGCTTAGTCAAATGCAGAGATTACATTTTCAATTTCCTCGAAAATCCGATGATACCATTTGACAATAATGGAAGCGAAAGGGGAATACGCAAGCTAAAAATCAAACTGAAGAACTCGTGTACATTTCGTTCAGACTTCGGAGTAGACGCTTTCCTTGAACTTCATTCGATTGTAGAAACAGCGAAGAAGCACGACAAAACTCCATATAATGCGATTCAAGCCTTATTTAAGGTTTGATAAATTGATATGCACTGTATATATCGGGTATCGCTGAGTAGTTACCTTAAAACAGACATTTTCTCTTTTTTATTTTGTTGACAAAGCTACTTTTAATTATTGTCAGAAACAATAATCAGTTTATCATGAATGAGTTAATTTTATATATCATCACTCAAAGTAGAAACTACTATTCTTTGACTTCCCCTTTTATGACAGGTACAGTCATAGGCATACCACGTTTGGTAGTATAACTATATGTTCCTACTCGTTGTGGATTTTTTACAGTTATTTCTTGATCACTATAAAAATCATCACTAACAAGTACAACTGTTTTTCCATGGTACCACTTGTATTCTTTGTCTGAGATTTCGAATGCCAAAGCAGCATCTTGTCCAATCACTTGAAACACCTGGAATGATGTCTCCTTTTTGTTCTCATAACTGACAGGCTTTTCAAGACGCTTTATTTTATCGTCTTTAGTTCCCTGTAGTCCAATAAAAGCTAATAAAATTCCAACAATAAAAGAATTTAAGTCCATAATTTATTTAGATTTATTTTATTTTTTCGATTGCAAAGATAGTTTAAATGATTGTTATAAACAAGCAAAACGTCTCTTTTTACTGAATTGTTAATTCAGTAAAAAGCACCAATTCATTTCTTTTATTAAAAATAGCAGCTTTATCTTTGCATAAGTCACTATCAAATTATAATATGATTTTAAGATTAATAATATTATCCTTATATTTATCTGTCTTTCTTCCAACGAAGCACGACAAAACTCCATATAATGCGATTCAAGCCTTATTTAAGGTTTGATATGCACTGTATATATCGGGTATCGCTGAATAGTTACTTATGAGCAAAAGACATCATAATTCATAATTCATAATCCATAAATTCATAATTATTCGAACAGAGTTCTCATCAGTACGTCATAATTATGAATTACCTTTATCCTGCTATGTTTATTGTTGTATATAACTTTGTTAACTCGTTAGCAAACCTCTGTGTACTCCGCAGACCTTTAGGTCTCTCTGTGACCTTGATCTCTTTTAATTCTCCGTGTACTCTGTGAACTCTGTGAGAGATTAATAAATAATAACTGAGAAAATTATGAGCAAAAGACATCATAATCCATAATTCATAATCCATAATTCATAATTCATAATTTATAATTATGATTACTTCCATTTGCGATGTTTATTGCTGTGTATAATTTGTAAACTCTTTTCAAACAACTCAAAAACAATACATGCTCTTTTAGCTTTGAAAAGACGCCTAATAAGCTTGCAAAAGATGCCCTTTAAGACGCTAACTAACGCCCTTTTGGAACCTTACTAAGCACCTTTTGAAAAGCATATCTTCAACCTCTTAGTAGCCAACAACTTACGGGGGTGGCTGAAAACACTCGTTTTTTAGGTTTTTCGCAATATCTATCCTTGTTTTTTGTAATGTTATTTCATATAATAAACCATCAAATTTCAATGTTCAAATAGTTCTCTCGCAGCACATATCTTAACGAATAGGGGTCAAATATCAATGGTTAAAGCACACACTTTACACTTCAAACATTCAAGTTCATAGTTCAAAAATATTAGCTTAAATCATTGTAATTTATAAAATATAGTGTATCTTTGCCACTCAGTTGCAACAACAACAAATAGCTAAAAACCAAAAGTAGTTCGGAAACCAAGTAGACCTAAGCTTGGGAACGATAGACGAGATCTATAAAATGAAGAAAAAGAAAGCCAAGATTTTACTTGCTGCCTTGTTATTGGCAGTGGGAGAAACCGCATTTGCTGACGGAAAGGCAGTGAGCGGTATTCGACAAATCAATCCAACAACGGTAGAGATTACTTATAGTGATGGTGGCGTGATGACCGTTGACTTCTATGGTCAGAATGTCTTCCGCCTTTTCCGCGACCCAAAGGGTGGTATCGTTCGTGACCCTGCGAGCAACCCTCCAGCACGTATCCTCCTTGACAACCCACGCAAGAGCGCAGGACGATTGACCGTCAATGCGACCGATGCCGATGTGGCTGTCGCAACCGCTGAAGTACGTGTGCGCTTCGACCGCAGCACGGGTTTGATGAGCGTCACCGACCTTCGCAATGGCAAGGAGGTCGTTAAAGAGGTGAAGGGAGTCGACTTCCAGAAGAATCGCACCACTGTAACCCTCGCCAATGCAGCGGGAGAGTATTTCTATGGTGGCGGTGTGCAGAACGGTCGTTTCTCACATCGTGGCAAGCGCATTGAGATTGTCAATACGAATAGTTGGACCGATGGCGGTGTTGCTTCGCCAGCTCCGTTCTATTGGTCAACGGGCGGTTATGCTGCTATGCCTTACACCTTTGCGCCCGGAGCCTACGACTTTGGCAGTGTGGATAAGAACACGGTGACGATTAGTCACGATATGCCTTATCTCGACCTCTTCCTGATGGTCGACACAACCCCAGTTTCTTTGCTTCAAGATTATTATCAGCTCACCGGTAACCCCGTCTTATTGCCAAAGTTTGCTTTCTATGAGGGCCACCTCAATGCCTACAACCGTGACTATTGGAAGGAGACAACCGAAGAAGGTAAGGGTATCCTCTTTGAAGACGGCAAGCGATATGTAGAAAGTCAGAAGGACAATGGCGGTATCAAGGAAAGCCTCAATGGCGAGAAGGATAACTATCAGTTCTCTGCACGTGCCGTTATCGATCGATATAAGAAAGACGATATGCCATTGGGTTGGATTCTCCCTAACGATGGTTACGGAGCTGGCTATGGTCAGACTTCGACCCTTGATGGCAATATAGCTAACCTCAAGAGTCTTGGCGATTATGCGCGTAAGAACGGTGTAGAGATTGGCTTGTGGACACAGTCAAACCTCCATCCAGTCGACAGCATCCCAGCTCTCTTACAGCGTGACATCGTCAAAGAGGTGCGTGATGCAGGTGTACGTGTCTTGAAGACCGACGTAGCATGGGTCGGAGCAGGCTATTCCTTCGGACTCAATGGTATTGCTGACGTGGCTAATATCATGCCTTACTACGGCAGCGATGCCCGTCCGTTCATCATCACCCTCGATGGTTGGGCTGGTACACAGCGTTATGGCGGTGTATGGAGTGGCGACCAGAGTGGTGGCGAGTGGGAGTATATCCGTTTCCACATCCCAACCTATATCGGCTCTGGACTCTCCGGAATGGGTAATATTACGAGCGATATGGACGGTATCTTCGGTGGAAAGAACCTGCAAGTGAACATCCGTGACTTCCAGTGGAAGACCTTCACACCAATGCAGTTGAATATGGACGGATGGGGTAGCAACCCTAAATATCCGCAAGCCTTGGGCGAACCAGCCACAAGTATCAACCGTTCTTACCTCAAACTCAAGTCGATGCTCCTGCCATATACCTATTCTTGTTCGTATGAGGCAGTAACAGGCAAGCCATTGATGCGTGCGATGTTCCTTGATGATACCAACGATTATACGCTCGGCAGCGCAACCCGCTACCAGTTTATGTATGGTCCTTCGTTCCTCGTGGCACCGATCTATCAGAACACGGCAGCCGACAAGGAGGGCAACGACGTGCGCAATGGCATCTATCTACCAAAGGGAACATGGTACGACTACTTCACGGGTGCTACCTACGAAGGCGGTTGCATCCTCAATGATTATTTCGCACCAATCTGGAAGTTGCCAGTCTTGGTGAAAGCGGGTGCAATCATTCCGATGGTCAATCCGAATAACAACCCTTCAGAAATCGACAAGAGCCGTCGTGTCTTTGAGATCTATCCAGACGGAAAGAGCGAGTTCACACTCTATGATGACGATGGTACAACTCAGAAGTATCTCGCTAATGAGAAGGCTACAACCCGCATCACCTCCGATCTTAACGACAAGCAGGTGCTGACCGTAAGCATCGACAAGACCGAAGGAGCGTTCGAAGGTATGGTGAAGAATCAGTCAACTACCTTCTATCTGAACACTAACGCAAAGCCAAAGAAGCTCACAGCCGTTGTCGGTGGCAGGAAGATTCGACTCACAGAGGCAGAGCAGGGCGATAACACTTGGCAGTATGTTCAAGCTTCGAATATTAACCGTTTCTCAACCGCTAACAGCGAGATGGAACGCCTACTGGTAACTAAAAATGCCCAAATCATCGTGCGTTTGGCTTCCTGCGACATCACAAAGGAGGCTGTAACGCTTCGCGTGGAGGGTTTCGCACGTCTGAATAAGTCGAACGAAACCCTGCGCAAGAAGGGTATCTTGACGGCTCCTGAACTCCTCGAAGCTGACGTTCAGCCTTATAGCGTTACGCCAAAGTGGAAGCCTGTGCAGAATGCTGACTACTATGAGATAGACTTCAATGGTCAGACCTATACCACTATCCGCCACAACTCGCTTCTTTTCGAAGACCTCCAGCCAGCAACCGACTACGACTTTAAGGTGCGTGCGGTGAATAGCGATGGGGCAGGAGAGTGGACTCCGCTGCACGTGAAGACGGCTGTCAACCCATTGGAGTATGCTATCAAGGGACTCACCGCTACCTCAACCGCTCCAGACATGGACGGCTTTGGTATCTGGCATCTCTTCGACTTCAATACGACAGGCGACCTCTGGCATACACATTATTCTAAGAAGGTAGTGCCATTCGAGTTCACTATCGACCTCCATAGCACCAACACGCTCGACAAACTTCAGTATGTGCCACGTGCAAATGGCGGTAACGGTACGATTACGAAGTGTGACATCGCTGTCAGCAAGGACGGAAGAAACTGGATTGAGATTGGTCCACAGCAGTGGGCACGTGATGGCAGAACGAAGGAGGTGACTCTGACCGAGCATCCAGTGGCTCGCTTTGTGAAGGTGAGTGTGAAGGAAGCTGTCGGCAACTTCGGTTCCGGTCGTGAGTTCTATGTCTTCAAGGTGCCGGGCACAAAGTCTGTTCTTCCGGGCGACATCAACCTCGATGGTAAGATTGACGAGAACGATTTCACCTCTTATATGAACTATACCGGACTCAGAAAGGGCGATGCCGACTTCGATGGTTATATCTCTGGTGGCGACCTCAACGGCAACGGTCTCATTGATGCTTACGACATTTCAAATGTTGCCGTACAGCTTGAGGGTGTTGCAACGATGATGAGGTAGCCCCTGTTGGCGGTAAGGTTTACTACGAATACAATCGTAAGTCATACGCTGCAGGCGATGATGTCATCATTAAGGTAAAGGGTAAGGATTTGCAGGCTGTCAACGCCTTCAACCTCATCTTCCCATACAGTCCGAAAGAGCTGCAGTTCGTTAAGGTAGAGACCGACCCATCAATGGTAATGCGCAACCTCACCTACGACCGCCGTCATAGCGATGGTTCGCAGGTGCTCTACCCAACCTTCGTGAATGTGGGCGACCACCATACTTTTAATGGTGATGCCGACCTCCTCGTCATCCGTATGAAGGCCCTCAAACCATTCACGGTTAAGAGTACAACAGCCAAGGGCTTGTTGGTGGATAAGCAGTTGGAGGAAGTGGAGTTAAAGTAGAACCAACAAACCAACCAGCCCATAAACCAGCCCCACCCCCGACCCCTCCCCCATAGGGAGGGGCGTGAAATGCGGGATACCCCTTGTGGTTAGTTAACAGGTGAACGAGTAGATGAGTTATTTGTGTAATTACAAGTATCTTGTCTACTCGTAACGTTATTTAGTTGGTCTGCTCTTAATGTTATTTAGGGGTCTTCAGGATTTTGGAGTGATAAGGTTTGCCACTTGTTTTTAGAGTTTGCAGCAATGTCACACGGAGGCACGGAGAGGACGGAGGATTATTAAAACAAAGCAATGGAAGTAACGGAGGCACCGTCGGTGCATAGAGCGACGGAGCTTGTTTGCCAATTCTATTAGCAATTTATATACAAAGCGTTTATCCCCAAATAGTTATCAAGAATCTGTACGCTACACCTTCGTCGCTCTTTGTGCCGTCGGCACCTCCGTGACATTGCGTTTACCTCCGTTCCCTCAGTGACTCCGTGTGCCTATTATATAAGAGTTTTAGTCTATCACTCCATATTTCGGAAGAACCACTTTTCTAAGCAAATCCTTATCCCGAACTGGCGTAACAACTACGAAAGACATCAAGCATACCACCCCCTCTCCCCTTTGGAGAGGGGCAGAGGGGTGAGGCTTTTTCCCTACTTCTAGGTATTGCACTATTCCTTAGAACATCCTACCTTTGCATTAACAAATCAAAGGTGAGCTCTAGAATCATTGATAAGGTCACAAAAAGCCCTATGGGGCGTGCTGTGACTATATCGAAGATTTACAGAACATACCTGAATTTAAAAAAAATTAAATGATAAAGAAAAGAACCGTAAAACAGATTTTATGTAAATCGGCGTTTGTTTTCGCCGCTACGTTCGTTCTTTCGCTGCCCACTTACGCAAGGCACGAGAACGAAGTGAAAGTTAATACCGAAGCCAACATTAAGGGACGCGTTGTGGATAGTAAAACACAACATCCTCTTTCGCACGCGAGCGTGCTGGTTTTGGGTACAGTTATCACTACCACCACCGATGCCGATGGCCATTTTATGCTGCGAAATCTGCCTGTGGGAAAGGTGATTGTGGAAGTGCGCTTGGCTGGTTATAGGGCTTACAAACACGAGGTGACAACGCAAAAAAATAATACCCATGAGCTGAATGTGATGCTCAAACCCGACGAAATTGCGCTCGACGAGGTTGTTGTGTCGGCCAATCGTAGTCAAACACTTAGACGTGAGTCGCCTGTGGTTGTGAATGTTCTGGACACGAAGTTGCTCGAGTCTACCCATTCTACAACCTTGGCGCAGGGTTTAAACTTCCAACCGGGCGTGCGAACCGAAGATAATTGCACCAATTGCGGATTCTCGCAGGTGCGCATCAATGGGCTTGATGGTCATTATTCGCAAATATTAATCGACTCGCGACCCGTTTTCACGGCCCTTCAAGGTGTTTATGGACTCGAACAGATACCCTCTAACATGGTGCAACGTGTTGAAATTGTTCGCGGTGGTGGCTCGGCGCTCTTCGGAGCTTCGGCCATTGGTGGCACCATCAACATCATTACCAAAGAACCTAGCGAAAATTCGGCCGATGTGGCGCACACCATCACAGGCGCAACAAATGGCTCTACTGCTTTCGACAACAACACCACGGGCAACCTATCGGTTGTTACAACCAATAATAGAGCTGGGTTTTATCTCTATGGACAAAGCCGACACCGCGCTGCTTACGACCGCGATGGCGATGGTTACACCGACCTTCCCACGCTAGATAATAAAACTGTGGGGCTTAGTTCTTTCTTCCGACTCACCGATTACTCCAAAATAACCCTTAAATACCACGGCTTGAAGGAGTATAGACGTGGCGGAAACAAACTTTACTTGCCTGCTCACGAGGCCAATATTGCCGAACAAATCGAACATACCATCAACGGCGGAAGTTTGGGCTACGACCTCTTTAGCCTTAATGGTAAGGGACATTTCAGTGCTTATGCCTCGTTTCAAAACGTTGACCGTAAGAGTTATTACGGCGGACTGGGCGAACTGGCCACCGCTGCCGATGGACTTAAGGCCTTGAACGAAGCCTATAAACTGGGACTTAACCTCGATATGAGCGAAGACGATGCCGCCACGCTGCCCGCCAACCAACAACAAACGCTGGCTGATGCGCAAGCCTACGACAAAGCACAACGAGCCTATAACCTTACGTATAACATCAATTACATAGCTGGTGCGCAATATGTGCACAATTTCGACCGTCTGTGGTTCATGCCTTCGAGTCTTGTTGTGGGGGCCGAATATAGCTACGACCGCATTAAAGACCACTCGCTGGGCTACAACAGCCTGATGGAACAGCGCGTGAATATTGGTAGCTTCTTTGCTCAAAACGAATGGAAAAACAACCATTGGGGCTTGCTTCTGGGCGGACGACTAGACAAACACAACCTTATCTCGCATCTTATCTTTAGTCCGCGCGTTAATCTGCGCTACAATCCCACGCCCAACACCAATTTCCGACTTACTTACGCTGGCGGATTTAGAGCCCCACAGGCTTTTGATGAAGACCTTCATACGCGTATTGCTGATGGCGACCGTGTGAAAATTGCGTTGGCTAAGGATTTGAAAGAGGAACGTTCGCACAGCTTTAGTGCATCGGCCGACCTCTATAAAAGTTTTGGAACAGTACAAACCAACGTTCTTATTGAGGGCTTTTACACACGCCTTAACAACATGTTTGCTACACGCAAACTGGCTGATGATGTGATTATTGATGGCGCACGTGTTGAAGAACGCTTCAATTCTAACGGTGCAACGGTGTATGGAATTAACCTTGAGGGCAAGGCTTCGCTCTCGTCTTGGGCGCAATTGCAAGCTGGTTTTACTTGGCAAAGCAGCCGTTTTCGCACGCCCGAAGAATGGGACGACGATGCTGCTCCCGAGTTTAAAACCACTAAACGTCTGCTGCGAACGCCCAACACCTACGGATATTTCACCCTCACTGTGCATCCCACCATCGATTTTGCCCTATCGTTATCGGGCGTTTACACGGGTAGAATGTATGTTGGCCACCCCAAAGGGGGGAGCGAGCGTACCAACGACTTTGCTATCATTGAGCACACTCCCGCGTTTCTCACGCTTAACCTGAAGCTTGCCTATAATTTCTACATAACTAAGCAGGTGAAATTGGAGGCTAGTGCGGGGGTGCAAAACATGCTCGATGCTTACCAAAAGGATTTGGATAAAGGGGCTTCGCGTGCCTCCGACTATGTTTACGGACCTACTCAACCCCGCAGTTTGTTTCTTGGGGTGAAGTTTTCGTACTAGGTATTATGTCTTTTTTACCCAAAAACAGTGGGTATAGTTGTTTTGATTTTGTGTATTGCTGGACACATTGCCGATGTTGTTATTGAAAATGTGGTGCACTACGCTCAAACAATATCATAGGCAAGATGCCGACAAGCCAACAAAAGATGAACTGGATGAAATGTAAGCAACATCAATTGTGTGATTAGTGGTCTTACAATTGATTTGGGTTTAAAAAGCTGGGTGTAATGATTGAAAGCTACGGTAAATAGACTTTACAAAACGCATTTCAGTACTACACCACTTCTAGAAAGGCAAAAACGCCTGTAGGCGATGCCCCAAAATAGGCTTTTAATGCCCCAAACGAGACCAAAATGGTGTAAGTGCTTGTGCATAAGCACGCTAACACAAAAATGAATATTGCATAAAGGCAGGAGCTTAAATCATAACTTTTGCGCTGCTTTTTGAGTTTTTAGTGAGAAAAAGGTGCTAATTCTATGCTTATTGCGCCTTTTTCCCACTTTTTTTTGTGGTTCACGTCAGTTGTTTTTGCATAAATTGGGTCGCGCCCTTTGCTCACACATCTTGCGTTTTGCTGCATTTAGCCTTGCGTTTAGCACGAGTTAGCAGTGCGTTTTGCTGCAAAATGCAGTGTATTTTGCACCATTTTGCAAAGTGTTGAGACCAAGTGGTACGCCAGTTCGGGATAAGAAAGTTCTCTAAAAAGTTGGTAATCTCGCTATTATTTTGTAACTTTATAGTTGAAAATCAATCACTTACAAAACATATATAGCGATGATTACCACAGACAAAGTTACAGAAATATTTTGTATATTGGATGAGTTCTGCAAGAATTTAGATGCCGAGTTAACTAAAAACCTACACATTGCCCCCATAGACGAGGGATATAAGCGCATGCGAAACCGTAAAGGGCAGATGTCCAAGAGCGAAATCATGACCATCCTGTTGTGCTATCATTTTGGCTCTTTCCGCAACTTCAAGCACTATTACCTCTTCTTCATCAAGGAGCATCTGGCAAGCTACTTCCCTAAGGCCGTGTCCTACACGCGTTTCGTGGAACTCATGCCTCGCGTGTTCTTCGAACTGATGGCCTTCATGCGCATCCAAGGTTTTGGAAAGTGCACGGGCATTAGTTTCGTGGACAGCACGATGATTCCCGTATGCCACAATATGAGAAGGAATTTCAACAAGGTGTTTGATGGATTTGCTAAGAACGGAAAAGGAACAATGGGGTGGTGTCATGGCTTCAAGCTTCATCTGCTGTGCTACGAGATGGGCGATGTACTCACGTTCTGCCTAACTCCCGCAAACGTGGACGACAGGGACCCTAGGGTGTGGCAGGTCTTCACCAAGGTGCTCTACGGCAAAGTATTTGCCGATAAGGGCTACATCAAGCAAGAGTTCTTTGAGAACCTCTTCAACCAAGGCATCCATCTCGTTCACGGGCTCAAATCAAACATGAAAAACAAGCTTATGCCCTTGTGGGACAAGATGATGCTGCGCAAGCGATATATAATAGAATGCATCAACGAACTGCTCAAGAACAAGGCCAACCTTGTCCATTCACGCCATCGCTCCGTACATAACTTTCTCATGAATCTCTGTGCGGCATTGGCTGCATATTGTTTCTTCGAGAATAAGCCCGAGGCACTTCCCGTGCGCATTGAAAAGACTAGGCAATTGGAACTTTTCTAAGCAAATCCTTATTCCGAACTGGCGTAAATGGTACTTATGAAATATGGATTGATGAGGTAAGGTGCATACATAATAAGGCACACAGAGCCACGGAGAGGACGGAGCTAAGTGCAATGTCAGGGAGGTGTCAGTGGCACAATGAGCGACGTAGATGAAGCGTACAGATTCCTGATAAGTTTTGGGGTAAATGCTTTGGGCATAAAATCTCTAATAAAACTGGCAAATAACCTCCGTTACTCCACGCACCGACGGTGCCTCTGTGACTTCCATTTCCTTGTATGCAATAAGCCTCTGTACACTCCTTTTCTCTGTGTGATATTCCGTCAGAGTTCAAAATTTAGGCGGACAGCCTTATGATTCCAAGTTTCAGAAGACCCAACAAAATGAGTAATTAAGCAATGAAGACCTATGATTTCCATTATTCTGTTCACGAGGTGGACGGAAAACTATTTAAGTTGATTGAATGCTCTACATGGCCTCGCCTGAATGTTCAGGTGATTGATACCACGCCTGACCGCTTTGAAGACGATTTAAATGTGATTAAAAGCCGTGCTCTTTGTGGTTATTCTCCCCATGATAAAACCTTTATTCTCAAGCATGCAGGTGGAGAAGGCAACGGTGAATTAAACCAAAGTAATGTCCATGAGATTCTCAACGGCATGAAGGAGATTATGAATGCTGCTGTGAAATGGTGGATGAAAAATAAAAAAATAACAAATAACAAGCAGCCCCTCCCCCTTGCCCCTCCCCCAAGGGGAGGGGAGTAGAATGCGCGATATCCCTGTGAGCAGGAAAGAAAAGATGTTTGTTATAACCCCTAATCGGATATTAAAGAAGAATACAATGGAAACTGAGTAAAATTATTTATTGCTTTTAATAAAGATACAAAAAATAAATGTACCTTTATGGCGAATAAT
Source organism: uncultured Prevotella sp. (assembly GCA_927910885.1). Lineage (GTDB taxonomy): Bacteria > Bacteroidota > Bacteroidia > Bacteroidales > Bacteroidaceae > Prevotella. Next base: position 22,022 of record CAKMOD010000022.1, read on the forward strand.
TATTAAACCTTTATTGACATGAAAAAATCTTTTTTACTTTCATCCCTTGTAATGTGTACATTATTTTGTGGCTCCATTTTAGGGCTTTACTCTTGTTCTATTGCACCTACATTGTCTAAATTTCCGGTGTCAGACATTCGTTTAGGAGTCAATAAAGCAGATGTGAAAAAACAATGTGGTTTCCCATTTAGGTCTGATGTTTTTACAAAAAACCATAAGAGAATAGACGTTTTTTATTATAAGGAACCTGCTCGTGTCCAATGTGAAGGATTCATTATAACAACGGCATTAACATTTGAAAATGATTCGTTAGTTTCTATTATACAGAGTGACAGACCAATATCTGGGCTTGAACTCTCTGTAGATTCTCTTCGAAGGAGATAAGAACATTTATAAGGACGGTGTGTCAAAATGTAAGTTCCATTTTGATAATCATACTGTTTGAAACAAATCTTTAAGAAAGACCATTTCTGTACTCGCTTTTGAGTATAGAAATGGTTTTGTGCCAATGGCAGCTGCTCGCCCCCAAACTCCTCGATGTTTTTTTAGTATAGCTGATTAGGCTACACCTACACGTGGGATTGCAGTTCTATGTTGAACTTGCGGGAAATATAAAATATTTGTAAACATAAAATAACGATATGTCAGACAAAGTCGCTATATTTGTAGTTCGGCACTTTAAAACAAACTTTCCTGTCACTACTGTCATAGGTTGTGGGTGTTTAACTTGTTGATTTACAAAGAACTATATGCAAATGTTAAAATGACAGCAAATGAAAATAAAAGTAAGCTGCGAGAAATTTGTAATTGGGGGCAGACTTTATTAGCCTATTTCTTTGATGACCAAAGGTAATAGTGGTTAAATTAGTTTCTTGTACATCTACCTTCTCATTGGGATTGTGATAAAGACACCATTGTAGAAGTTGATAAAGAAATGTCTGCTTAACCAGACAAGGTGCTGTATTGGATATAAATCTGTTGATTGGTGTGTACAGATTTTTCTGATGCATATGTATGAATGAATATATAACAGTAAATTGAAACAAATATGATTTTTACTTGGATACCTTTCTACAAGGAGTTTGCAGAAAAACTTCTTCAGTTTCAAACGGATAGGAAGAAACTGCTTAAACTAATATATAATAATAGAGCAAATCTCTTAGCGGACCACCTTCACGACGAAAAAGGCAAGAACGATTTATTTAAAGACATCGATCCGTTTACTACTTTCGGAATATTCAATCGATTTGTTAAAGAAGAAAAAAGAATCCGCTCTGCGAAGTTATTTAAGAAACTTCTAAATATTTCAGCTGATGTTCCAAGTGACTTTGTTGGTATTCCTGTTCTTAATAATATGAAGTCTCATTTCTTTGGTTTTAGAAGGGATCGTGAAGCTAATGATATTGATAATCTTTGGAGTTTGTTTGTAAAAGTAGTTAAGAAAGAGAACTTTGAAAACGAATATAATAAAGTCATAAGACAGTATGCAATACGTGTAAATATCACAATGGCTTTGTTCTGGATTCGTCCTGAGGATTTCTTGTCTTTTGATAGTACGAATAGAGCATATTTGAAAAAACAATATGGTGTTATATTACCAAATAAAGCTCCAGAATATTCAGAGTATATGAGTATTCTTGATGATATAAAGGAGAAAATGAAGAAAGGTGTTATAAAGGAAAAAACATTCTATGAACTTTCTGCAAATGCGAATAATGGAGGGTTGGATGATGTAGAATGGTATGATTACTGGGTTCTTACATGGAAGCGACGTAAGAATGTAGTATTATATGGTGCGCCGGGTACTGGTAAGACATACGATGTACCTGAGTTTGCTGTTCGTCTTTGTGACCCTGCTTTTATGGCAACAGAACCGAATAGGGAGGAGATAGTAAGCAGATATAATCAGCTTAAAACGGAAAAGCGTATTGCCTTTACAACCTTCCATCAGTCCTTAGACTATGAGGATTGGATTGAAGGCTTACGCCCTGTTGTCAATGAGAATAGTCAGGTAACCTACAAGATTGTATGCGGAATCTTCAAGAAGTTGTGTGAAGAGGCAGAACGCCCTGTAGTTAAGGACAAGCAGGTGGGTATCGCCGATAATGCTGTTGTCTGGAAGGTTTCGCTTGCAGGGACGGGAGATAATGATGTGCGTCGTGAGTGTATGGAGAATAACCATATACGTATTGGATGGGATGATTATGGTCCTGTTATCTCAGATGAGACGGACTGGAGTATTTATAATGGTGAAGGCAAGCAGATATTAGATGCTTATATCAATAAGATGAAAATAGGTGATATCGTTATGTCGTGTTATTCAAGTCAGACGATTGATGCCATTGGAGTCGTTGTTGGTGATTATGAGTTTGAGGATAAGTTCCCTAACTATAAGCGTGTTAGACGTGTTAACTGGCTTGTAAAGAACATCAATGAGAACATTGTAGAGATGAATGATGGTAAGACTATGACCTTAGGAACGGTCTATCGTTTGAATTCTATCACGCTTGACAATGTAAAATCAATTCTTGAGAAGTACGATACTTCTTCTAAGATGGAGGAGAACGATAAAGCCTACGTGATGGTTATTGATGAGTTGAATCGTGGAAATGTGTCAAAAGTGTTTGGCGAACTGATAACACTGCTCGAAGCAGACAAGCGTAAGGGACGTATTAATGCTGAAAGTGTGGTGCTGCCTTACTCTAAGAAAGCTTTTCATATTCCAAACAATGTCTATCTGATTGCAACTATGAATACTGCCGACCGCTCTTTGGGCTCGCTTGATTATGCTATCAGACGACGTTTTGCTTTCATAGCAGAGAAGCCATTTGGCTTAGAAGTAGATGGGTTCGATGAGGATCTTTTTGAGAAGGTTAGTAGTCTGTTTGTTAAGAACTTTGGTGATTATAAGGAGAGTGGTTGGGACCCGACTATGAAACTCGAACCAGCAGATACGCTGTCCGAAGAGTATAAGCCAGAAGATGTTTGGATTGGTCATAGTTACTTCCTGATGCAGGATGAGGAAGGGAATGATAATACAACCGATCGTCTTCTATATGAGATTATTCCGCTTTTAGAAGAGTATGTTCGTGATGGTGTGCTGACAGCAGAGGCACAAGATGTTATCGACGAACTATATAAGCAGGCAACCGAGTAATGAGAGTAGTGCAACTTCAAGAACAGTTGTTGGAGAATACTTATCTCCAGCAAACTGAGTGTGAGGCTATCATCCCTTATATGGATGATGGCTCAGAAGTTGTGCGTGGGGTTAAAAGGGGGCGTGAGGAGAAGGAACTCTGTCTTAAGCTATCTCGTAAAGCGGATAGCATCTGTGCCACTGGCTCTTATTTCGTTGGAGTAGACTGGATTAAGGAGGAGGAATTAGCAGTACAAGTCAGTCCTAAGATGAATGATGGCTTTGAGATAGACTATGTTCGTATGTTAAACGAGGCATTGGCAGAACCCGATAACATGGAGCATCTGACAGACTTGCTCACCATTCGTTTTGATAAACCTTCTATCCGTATCAGTCAGCAGCAAGACCTGTTGAGTATCTTCTTGATTACAGAGTATCTGAATATTCTTCAGCGTATCGTAAGAAAGGGGTTGAAGAAGAGTTACTATAGGGTTGAAGAAAACCTAAACAATAAGGTTAAAGGACATATCCTTGTCAGTAGAACGATTCAACGAAACCTTGCGAAGGGACGTATTACAGACAATGTCTGCCGTTACCAGGTGTATGACATTGACTCACCAGAGAACAGAATACTAAAGAAGGCACTTGCTTTTTGTAAGAAGCAGTTGGAGGTTTATAAGCATGCACTTGACACAAAGGCTTTGGAAAAGAAGATAAGATACGTTCAGCCTTCTTTCGAGCGGGTGGGCGATGAGATCAGTGTTAAGGTAATGAAGACGTTTAAAGGAAATCCTGTTTTCAAAGAATACTTCACGGCTGTTGAGTATGCGCAACTACTGCTAAGGCGTTTCAGTTATGACATTACCCTTGCTGGTAAGAAAGAGATAGACACGCCTCCTTTCTGGATTGATATGAGCAAGCTCTTTGAGTTATATGTTTTTGGTAAGCTTAAGAAGATATTTACAGGAAAGAGAGAGATTCAATATCATGTTAAAGCTCATTATCAAGAACTTGATTATCTCCTGAAACCGACAGAGTGGACTGAACCCTACGTTATTGATGCGAAATATAAACCACGTTATAAGCAGAGTGGTGGTATAACTATGGACGATGCAAGGGAAGTTGGTGGTTATGCCCGACTAAGCAAAATCTATAAAGAATTAGGTTTGAATGAAGAAACTGCACTGCCTATTAAGTGTCTCATTATCTATCCAGACCAAGATCAAGAAGAGCGATTTACTTTTACAAGGACAGAAGAACCAGCATTTGAAAAGGTTTCTAATTATGTACGTTTCTACAAATTAGGAATCAGATTGCCTGTTATTTCTGTGTGAACCACTATTAAATCAATCGTTTTTTCCTTTTATTTTCGTCCCTTTTTTAGGTCT
>CAKMOD010000023.1 GCA_927910885.1 uncultured Prevotella sp.
GGTCGAAATGATATTCTCATTGACAGAACAAAGGTATCGGGTTGTGCTTTCTATCAACTGTCTAACCGTAGTGTTCTGCACAACTCCCTACTCTTTGACACCCAAATTGACCACCTTTCTAATGCACTCACACCTGCAAAAGAGAAACTTCAAAGCAAAGGTGTGGAGTCTGTCAGACAACGAGTGACGAATGTTGCGACCTATACACAGTTAGATATATTGGCTTTCATGGACTATGTACGACAAGAAATGTGTGGTACTGAGGTCCTCGAACTAACCGAAGAAGACATGAAAGAAGTTGCAGAGATAGAGAAAGAACTATCTTCTGACGACTTTGTTTATGGTAAAAATCCAAAATACTCCCTTATTCGAAAGTATCGTTTTGAAGGTGTTGGAACACTTGAAGCCCATATTGAACTAAAGAATAACATCATTGGAAGTATCAATATGGTGGGTGATTACTTCCTTCTTGGCGATATCGACCATGATTTCCTCAACCTACTCAAAGGCTGTGAGTTCACGAGAGAGGCGGTAGAAGAAATATTACAAAGCATAGACCTATCTACGATTATCCGTGGTCTAAAGCTACGACAATTTCTCCGCCTACTATTCGGACGTGAGCCACACGTGATGAAACCAGAGTGGCTGAAGATTGACCTCACATCGAAGAAGTCGACTGGTGAGACGGCTGGCATCCTTGCCAAGCATCATCTAAACACTATCTGTACGAGCGGACTCTGCCCAAATCGCTCGGAATGTTGGATGGCTCGTACAGCAACTTTGATGATTGGCGGTGACATTTGTACTCGAAAGTGCCGTTTCTGCAACACATTAAGTGGCAGACCCAGACTGCTCAACCCTGACGAGCCACGCCACGTGGCTGAGTCAGTGAAAGCTCTTAAGCTACGTTATGCCGTTATCACCTCTGTTGACCGTGATGACCTACCCGACTATGGTGCAGCTCATTGGATAAAGACCATCGAAGAGATACGCCGTTTGAACCCCGAAACAAAGATAGAACTACTTATCCCAGACTTTATGGGGAAAGCCGATCTTATACGTCAAGTCATGGCAACACACCCCCACGTAGCAGGACACAACATGGAGACAGTGCGTCGCCTCACGCCATCCGTACGCTCTGTGGCACGCTATGAACGCAGTTTAGAAGTGCTGAGAGAGATAGCCAACTGTGGTATCACTGCCAAGACTGGATTTATGCTCGGTTTAGGTGAGACCCACGACGAAATCTTAGAGACAATGGACGATATTCTTTCAACAGGCTGTCAACGCCTCACGCTCGGTCAATATCTCCAACCTACTGTCGAACACCTGCCCGTCAAAGCCTATATCACACCCGAAATGTTTGCTGAATATAAACGGATAGCCTTAGAGAAAGGTTTTAAGCATGTAGTCAGTGGACCGCTCGTCCGTTCGTCTTATCACGCTGCAGAAGGGGTTTAAGCCATTGCTTTCACGATGAGGGACACAAAGGGACATCGATAAAAGAACTGGTATTTGGCTTATTAGCCCCATAAGCCAAATAAGCCCAATTAGTCCTATCATCATAATAAAAAGTAGGGATACACGCTCGTGTATCCCTACTTGCATTTAAGAAATATCTTGATTGAACTTATCTTATTCCGTAATCTGAACCGTTGCACGACGGTTGAAAGAGATAGGAGACAAGGTCTCTACTCCACCCTTACCAACAGTCGTAATCTTATTGTTCTCAATACCCATCTTAATAAGCTCGTTAGCAACTACTGTTGCACGACGCTCAGACAACTTCTGGTTGTAATCAGCAGAACCCGTTGCGCTGTCAGCATAACCAGTCACAAGAAAATTGTTATTATTGTCCTTAGCATACTTCGCAAGTGCCTGTACGTTTACGAGGTCTTTCTGAGAAGCAATCGTAGACTGGTTGATTTCGAAGAAGACTGAAACAGGGGTTGTCACCAACTGCTTCACAGACTCTGAAACAGTCTCAACAGGCTTCTGATTTGCCAATTCATTACGAAGACGTGCATTCTCTTCCTCTGCATCCTGAAGGCGTGCATTCAATGCATCAAGAGCCGCCTGATGCTGTGTGTTGATAGCTTCCATATCTGGACTCTTCTTCCAAGTACCCTTACCAATATTGAAATTCAAACCAATTTCTGCATAAAGATTATTGTCGTGTGACTCCCATCCACGGCGCTCATTATTTGTGTATGCTGCACCATCAAGGTCACCTTCATAACGGTTCCAACCAGCTTCAAGATAGACACGCATTCCTTTGCTCACCTTCCAAGAAGATTGAAGACCTGCGCTCAGTCCCATTGCATAACGGTTAGCCGACATAGAACGGCCAACACCAGCACCAGCAAAAGGAATCAGATTCCAAACTCGATTCTCATTGTAACCGCAAAGGAGGTTGCTCAGATTGAACATTACCTGCTCCTGCGCAATCCAATACTTATTACTGTTATCAAGCTGAGAAGCAGGATTACTGTCAGCACCGACACGCTTGCCCCAGATACCCTGTATCTTCGTACGAGACCGATACCCGGTGTGAACCACTTACCAATGGCGAAAGCTGCACCCGGCTTTGAACGGAAGTCCTTCAACGGACTAATAGCAGCATCACGCCCATGCTCTTGGTTAGAATACCATGCGTTCCAGTCTGCACCAAGTTGTACGAACCAGTTGCTCCAAAACGAGTTGGTAGCAACACTATACTTCTCAGTGAGCACTTCATCTTGGGCAAAACTGGTCATAGACACACCAGCCAACGCCAAAACTATCAATAACTTTTTCATAATCTTATTATTTAACGATCTTAACCTATTCTGCTCCTTTATTGCTGACAGTGATTCCCAGCAATACTAAGTTTGTTCACAAAGATAGTAATTAAAATCTATCAGGGTCTGTTTTTTTCTAAAAATTACTATTTATTTAACGTTGGATTATTAAACCAAGATTGCTCATTAGAGCCTAAACATATTTTGTTTTATTATCGAGCAGATTGTTTGGCTTTGTAACGCAGGCGTAGCGGACTACGTCAAGCTACAAAGACTAACAAGATGCCGATAAGAAAATAAAGGATGTTAGGAAACAATACCATAGTAAGAAGAATTATACATATTGTGGTCTAATGACCGATTTGGGTTTAATATACTAAAGATTTTTATTTTTAATTTGCTGTCATTTTTAACAATTCGTATAACTGACTG
>CAKMOD010000024.1 GCA_927910885.1 uncultured Prevotella sp.
CTTAGCATCCTCTTCGCTCTTCTTGTAGATATCTACCTCAACAGGCTTGAACTGGCTGTTAAGCATAGCCTCGATAGTAGAAGTGTCATCAGTAGACTCGATAGTTACGCTGATACGACCGCCAGAGATGCTTGATGCAGGCTGACCCTTCTTGTCAGTTGTGCGGCTGAACTCGTAGTTAGAGTAGAGTAGTCATACTCCTTACCACCCAATTCCAAAGTTGCTCTAAATGAACTCATAATTAAAAAAGTTTTTAAGTTGTTAGAAAAAAATGATAAACGAGGCACCCTCATCATCTCCTTTACCAGAAAACAAAAAAAGAGAAAACCTCAACAACTTCTTGAAGTCCCCTCTGTACGGCTGTTAAACAGTCTTGCTCTTGGAAAGAAGAGGAAGATTTGCAATCTGTTGTTTTATGACCTCAAAAGTAAAAATATAATTCTATAAAAGCAAATTAAAGATGTAAAATAACATAAGTTTAACATTTAAAAGCTAAATGCTTACTTATTATCTTTGCAGCATCTGCAAGGTACATTGTTAAGTTTTTATTTTCGAGTAACTATGAATAAGTCTCTGTCTGTAGCTTAAAGAAACACCCCCCCCAATGGTCAATCGGTTACATCTATTGATATTTTTGTTCTTTCTGTATGGCTTATACTACTTCGAATGTGAGCTTACAAGTTTTTCTTTAAATTATATCATATCTAATATAAAAATACGATTTATTTGTGTTTTTATATGCGCTCGACTATAAAATTGGATGTAAAACATAGGGAATACAGGCTTAGTAAACAGCTATTCAGACGATGACGAGGGTATAATGGATAGTGTCGTCTTGCTTGGTAATGTTAGGGGGCGTAATCAGTTTTGTCCGAATTTTTCACATGTTGATTTTATAAAAACCGCCAAACGGCTTGCAAAAGATGCTCTTTTGGCTTGTAAAAGATGCCCTTTTGAGGTCTTATTAACGCCCTATTAGAGTCCAATTAAGCACCTTTTAAAACCTTCTTTGCAACTATTTGATTAAAAATGACTTACGTAGATGCTAAAACAATATGCTTTTATGTCTTTTTCTTACTTTTCCTTCGAACATTTTGTCAATATATTTCCTTGTCTTTTGAAGTTATATCTCACACAGAGACACGGAGGTAACGGAGGTTTTATGTAAGGATGTGTAGCCCACGAAGGGGTGTTAATGTTGAATAGATAGCAGAGGAATGTTTTTATTCACTTTTCTATTTGAATTCAAACAAGTTGCGTTTACTTGCTGAGGGATTAAGTTTGCTGGTCATCTTTTTTTTTATTATCTTTGTAGCTGGTATTAACTTTATAATGATGAAGAAGTTATTTTCAACCTTGGTTGTCCTTTTGATGACATCGACGATGCAGGCCCAGTATCAAGAGCCAGTACGACGTGACACGTCAAGGTTGCAGCCATTAAAAGGCTTAGAATATAAGGTAGAAATGCAGGGGAGCCTATCAAAGGGCAAGACCCCACTCTGGCTCAATGCCAATAAGTATGGACTCAGTTCGCTGGAGACGGCGAACGGCTATCTGCGTGGGGGCATAGAACGCCCAATAGCGACAGATGAAGGGCAGAAGTTCGGCTTAGGCTATGGGTTAGACGTTGCTTTACCTATCAACTATACCAGTAAAGCAGTTATCCAGCAGGCATACGTGGAAGGGCGATGGTGGCACGGAACACTGACCATCGGAGCCAAGGAAGAACCGATGCAGATGAAGAACAATGAACTCAGTTCTGGCTCACAGACCTTGGGCATCAATGCTCGTCCTATTCCGCAGGTGCGTTTGGCATTGTCAGACTATTGGACACTACCCTTTGCGAATGGCTGGTTGCACCTCAAAGGACACATCGCCTACGGAATGATGACCGACCAAAATTGGCAACATGATTTTACGGCTAAGCAGTCGAAATATACCGACCGTGCGCTCTTTCATTCTAAGGCAGGCTATCTGAAGTTGGGCAATGATGAGGTGTTCTGCCCGTGGTCGTTGGAGATGGGGTTAGAGATGGTTAGTATCTTTGGCGGTACCTCTTATCTCCCTGATGGTCATGGTGCAATGAGAACCATAGAGAATGGCAAAGGCTTGAGTGCCTATTGGAACGCTTTTCTCCCTGGTGGTGCTGATAATGGTGAGACAACTTATCAGAATGTGCAAGGCGACCAGTTAGGCAGTTGGGTGATGCGTTTCAACTATGATGGCGACTGGCACGGCTTTTCACTCTATGCCGATAAGTTTTTTGAGGACCATTCTGCCATGCTTCAGCTTGACTATGACGGTTATGGTGAGGGCAGCGAGTGGCAGGAGAAGAAGCAACGTCGCTATCTGATTTATGACTTCAAGGACTGGCTCTTAGGTTTTGAATATCGTTATAAGCCTGACAATTGGTTGAACACTCTTGTCGTTGAATATCTTTACTCAAAGTATCAGAGTGGTCCGATTTACCATGATCACACCATAACGATAGCCGACCATATAGGAGGAAAGGACAACTTCTATAACCATTATATCCTCCCCGGTTTCCAACATTGGGGACAAGGCATTGGTAATTCGCTTTATCGTTCTCCAATTTATAATGAAGATGGGACTATCTACTTTAAGGACAACCGTTTCGTGGGTTTCCATGTAGGTTTAGGTGGTCATCCTTCAGAGTATTTCAAGTGGCGTTTCCTCGGCACATGGCAGGAGGGATTGGGTACCTATGAACAGCCTTACACGAAGAAACGACACAACGTGAGTCTGATGGGAGAGGCTACCTATACGCTGCAAGGAGAGAAACTTCCAATGTGGATGAGAGGTGTTGATGTCCGAATGGGCATCGGAGCCGACTTCGGTTCAGTACTCGGTGGCAACAACTATGGTATGCAGTTGACCATTACGAAGCGAGGTTTGTTAGGAAAGAAATAGCCTTTTTATTGTGAAAGAAGAACGAAACAGAATATGAAAAGAATAAAGATATTATCCTTTGTCTTGCCATTGCTGGCACTCCTCTTCTCCTCTTGTACGTTGGAAACGGACAATGATGCAGGAAGCATGGAGGGTATGTGGCATCTTGTGAAGATCGAATCAATGACATCCGTTGCGAGTGAAGATTTGAGTGAGCAGGTTGTCTTCTGGTCTTTTCAGTCAAAACTCTTACAAATGGAGGATAAAACGGGACAGCATTATAGCTATCTCTATCGTTTCCGTATTGATAATGACCAACTTACGTTGACTGCTCCTTACCAGTTTGACCGTGAGAATGGCGACCGACCACTCACTGCTTATGAATCAACATTAGGGCTATATGGTATTAAAAGTATCACGCCAGTGTTCCGAATTGAAAAGATAGACAGACGAACGATGATATTGAATGATGGGGCAGTAAGGCTCTACTTTGATAAATTCTAATGGTAGTCGCCGATTGAACATTGTCGATGTCATGTGAATCATTAGTTTCTTAGGATTCTTATCTTGATATTCATGGCAGGCTTTGTCCCTCTATAAGCAATGTGTTGATGCTTAACACATGATGTGCGGAGGCTTAGCACCATTGGTGCGGGACGTAAGCACATAACAAAGTGATATGGTGTGAAAGCTATGCAGAAGGACAGTCGTTGTTTAAGATGACGTTTTTGGACTTTATGGCTACAAAATAATAAAAGGCAGGTGTTAGCCTGCCTTTTGTGTATATATTAATAACGCTTCTTTGTTTTTTAGTCTCTTACCTTCTTACTTCCTCTTTATTCAGTGAAAGGGAGTCCGCCCTTTCTTCTTATAAAGATATCAAGTGTATAGTGGAAGGCGATATAGATAATAATATCAATCGCAATAATCCATGTCACAACAAGGTGGTTGAAGAGTGAAAGGTTGATGAGGATAAAGATTATCGACAGCGCAACAATACTAATCAATGCCTGATGCTGTGTCATTCCTGCACGCATCAGCTTATGATGAATATGGTTCTTGTCGGCTCTGAAAAGCGGTTTGCGGTGTAAGATTCGTACGATGATAACTCTGAATACATCGAAGGTCGGTACGAGGAGTAAAGTCACGGAAAGGAGTGTTGCACCCTTCTGGTAAGGCATGACATACGGGTTATACATACAGAACTTAATCAGTAGTACGCCAAGAATATAGCCGAGTGTCAGACTACCAGAGTCGCCCATGAATATCTTTTGGTTCTTTTCCTGTTTTCCCCAGATGTTATGGTAAAGGAAAGGAATCAATACACCCATCAATCCCGCAATAAGGATGCAGTATATCCATATCTGTTCACGTTGGAAGATATAGAAAAGACCGCATAACGCAATGAGTGTAAGGCTCGCAGATAGTCCATCAATACCATCTATCAGATTGATAGCATTCATGATAAATACCAGTACACCAATGGTTAAGATTGTTCCTACAAGTGGTGGAATCTCATAGATGCCTAAGAATCCATAAAGGTTATTGATGTAAAGATAGGACATAGGGAGCAGACTGGCAACGACAATCTGCATAAGAAGTTTTATCCTTGCTCTCACACCAAAGATGTCGTCAATTACTCCTGTTATATAAATAATAGTGATACCCACGCCAAAGAAGATACTCCATGGACTGACACCAATCTTGTTGCCTTTGCTTGTATAGACCCACGCCAATAGAGCTACGATGGTAGCAATCAGCATGCTGGGCATAAAAGATACGCCCCCTAAACGAGGAACAGCATTCTTGTGTACTTTCCTGGCATCGGGTGTATCATATAGTTTTCTCTTTTTACAAAACGAGAGAATCTGTGGAATCATAATGAATCCACAAATGGCACTCATGGCAAATGCAAAAAGACTGATTAAAGTATATGTCGACATTTTACTTGTATTCTTGTGCTTAATAAAACTCAATAATTGTAATAATATTGTATTCGAGCATCAGAAAAAGCATAATTATTATCCTCTAATAATTGATTTTGCGAAATCTTCTTACTATGAATGGTTATTTGTTATTTTCTTTTTGTAAATTTGTAGCTAAAGAATACGAATAGAGTTGTTGTTTGCTTTCGGCATTAATCGATTTTATTTAAGTATTTTTTGTTAAATAATCCTTGGGACCGACGTATGGAACGTATTGACATATCAGTTTTAATGGCTGTTTATAAGAAAGATAATCCTGCTTTCCTTCGTGAAAGTTTAGAGAGTATCTTCTCTCAGACTGTAGAGGCTGCTGAGGTCGTTTTATTAGAGGATGGCCCTTTGACGGAAGCTTTGTATGACGTAATAAAGTCTTTCGTTTCAAGATATCCGACTTTGAAAGTGGTGTCATATCCTGAAAATAGGGGATTGGGCAAGACCTTAATGATGGCTTACTGCTTTGTAAATACGATATTGTGGCACGTATGGATGCTGACGATATCTGTAAACCGAATAGGTTAGAGGTAGAGTATAATTGGCTTCAAGCGCATGAGGACTATGACGTAATAGGCTCTTGGATAGATGAGTTTACAGATGATAAGACGCAGGTTAAGTCGATAAGAAAAGTACCTGAAAAGTATGATGAGATACAGAAATATGCTCAATATAGATGTCCTATAAACCATCCGACAGCTATGTATAGAAAGGCAGCTGTGTTGGCAGTAGGCGGTTATCTCACAGAATATTTCCCTGAAGATTATTTCCTTTGGTTGCGAATGCTAAAGAATGGGAGTAAGTTTTATAATATTCAGGAGTCTTTGTTATGGTTCCGTTATTCGGAGGAGACGGTGGCAAGAAGAGGTGGCTGGGCTTATGCTTGTGATGAAGTGCGTATCTTGGTACGGATGCTAAAGATGGGTTATATTCCTTTCCATGTTTTTTGTCAAAGTGTAGTTATCCGATTTACCACTCGTGTTATGCCTTTACCTGTCCGTCAGCGGTTGTATAATCTGATAAGGAAAACATAGTTTTAGCATTGTTGAAGTAGCTAAGAAATGTCGGTGTTATCTATCAAGAGTTGATACAATAAAATAGCTAAGATTACGTTTCTATTCTTATATCATAGTTAATTGTTAAAGATAAATACAGAATAAAATATAGTTTCAATGGAAGACAATAAGAAAGAGAATGTTGCAGTAGTTTCCTTTCTCAAAAAACTCAAGCGTGACTTGTTACGATACGTTATCGTTTTTGTTGTTGCGTTGGTAGGATCAATCTTAGTGATTTTACCTGTTCCACGCTATTATAAATGCGATATATCGCTTGCCCCAGAGATGGATAATACTGAGGGAGGGGGTAAGTTGAGTTCTATTGCGTCTTCCTTTGGTGTAGATCTTGGCGATATGGCTTCTGCTAATGCCTTGCAGCCAAGTCTTTATCCAGACCTGATGAAGTCTAATGAGTTTATTAAGAGTCTGCTACCGATTCCTGTAGCGACAAAAGATGGTTCGTTAAAGACTACTTACTACGATTATCTTTATAATCATCAGAAAGAGTCGCCATACGCTAAAGCGATTGGATGGATTGGTAAGAAGTTTGGCGAGAAGGATAGTCTTACAAGCAAAGCAGACTCTATTAATCCGTTTATGCTTAATAAAAAGCAAGACGAAATCTTCACAAATATAAAGAATAGTATTGCCTGTGACATTGATATTAAGACTGGATTGATAACGATTTCAGTGGAAGATCAAGATCCATTGATTAGTGCTACGATTGCCGATTCGGTACGAGCTAAGTTGCAGGACTTCATCACTAACTATAAAACAAACAAGATGAAGAATGACGTGAAGTATTATACAAAGTTGGTAGCAGAGGCGAAGACGAAGTATGAGAACGCACGTCAGAAGTATGCAACCTTCTCTGATGCCAACCAAGATGTTATCTTACAAGAGCTTCAGTCACAACGTGATGACTTGGAGAATGATATGCAGTTGAAGTTTAATGCTTATAGTGCATTGAGTACACAGCTACAGAATGCACAAGCAAAGTTGCAGGAACATACCCCTTCTTTTACAATAGTTCAGAGTGCGTCTGTACCTGTTAAGCCTGCTGGACCCAAACGAATGGCGTTTGTCTTTATCGTTGTTTTCCTAAGCCTGATGGTTACATTCGTTATTTGTAACTTCTCGTTGTTGTTTGGTGGAGCAAAGGGTGAATAGTTGATGATTACAGTTAAGGATATCATAACGCGTATAAACTCATCTTCCATATCACGAAGAATGGGGCAAGGACTGGTGTGGTCGTTCACTGGAACGGCTTTAGCAAAGTTCCTTACCTTAGTTGTTGGTATCATCTGTGCCCATATTTTGCAGAAAGAAGCATACGGAGAGTTCTCTATGGTGCGCTCTACAATTAATATGTTTATTGTGCTTGGCTCAGCAGGATTAGGTGTAACGTCAACCAAATATATTGCAGAATATAGGGAGAATCAGGCTAATAAGATTCCTGCTGTTTATGCAGCGACGAACTACTTTGGACTTTTAATGGCTATCATAACGGCAATTCTGATACTGTTAGGTGCACCGTTCATTGCCAATAACATTCTTCATCATCCAAGCATCGTATTACCTGTAAGGGTAGGAGCGGTCTTGTTATTCTTTTCTATCATCAATGGCGTACAAAACGGAGCTTTGATGGGCTTTGAAAACTTCAAAGCAATCGCTATCAATACATTGTTAGGAAGTGTCTTAGAGTCGGTATTGACAATCCTTGGAGCATATTATTTTGGTGTTAATGGAGCCATTCTTGGTTTCGGAATGGGATTCATCTTGATATTTGTTACGAATCATCTTTCCATCAATAAGAACTTCTCTGCTATTCATATAAAGAAGTTGAGCATAAAGAAACTTCATTTAAAGGACTTCTCTATCTTATATACTTATAGCCTTCCAGCAGCTTTGTCGGCATTACTTATCACCCCTTCGTTCTGGTTGATACGCTCAATACTTGTGCGAGCAGAGGGCTTTCAGGAGCTTGCAGTCTTCGAAGCAGCTGATCAATGGAAGGTTATTATCCTGTTTATTCCCACAGCTTTCAGTCAGATAGTTCTGCCAATCCTATCCAGTTTACATAAGGAAAAGACCTCCTTTGTCTCTACTTTGAAGTATAATATGCTGATAGTGGGTGTTACGGCACTGTTACTATCTATCGGAGTGATGCTCTTTGGCGGTTTTATTATGAGACTATACGGTGCAACTTATGACAATTCCGTACCTGTACAGATACTTGCTATATCAACAATATTCTCTGCATTGGCTAATGTTCTTGAGATGGCTGTATATAGTCTTGGTAAGATGTGGCAATGTTTTGCTATTAATATCGTCTGGGCTTTGCTGATGGTAGGATGCTCTTACTATCTTTGTATGAGAGGCGAAGGGGCTAATGGCTTGTCAATGGCTGTATTGATCTCATACGTTGTGTCCTTCCTTATGTTCTTGGTGTACACAATTATCGTTGTTAGAAAGGAGGTAAGGTGATGTCGGAGAAGGTTCGTTATATCATATTTGCACTCTGTCTTTTCCTTACACAGATACTGGGTACAGGCATTGTTCCAATGGGATTGTTTGCTCTTTCGCTGTTAATGATATTCTCACCTACCACCTTTCTACGTAGTCTGAGATATACTCCAATATTCTTTTTATTCATCTGTCTATCCTTAGGAGTCGGAGTTTATTTCGCCTTATGCGATGGTTTAAAGCCTTGGAATATAGCTTATTGGGGACAGTTTTATTTCCTTTGTATTCTTCTTTTAGGTGTTAAAGATAAGAGGATGTGCTTGGAAGCGTTGCGTGTCTTCGTTTTTATCATCTTTATTCTTGACTTTGGAACGAATCTCTTGTTCCTTGTCGGTGTGAATGTACCCTGGACAGAGCTGCCACCAGTACGCCCCGGTGAGGCACTTGCACGTTTTCCAGGTTTTAAGGGTAATGCCTTATATTCAGGAAGTATCACCTTTGTGAGTGCTTGTTATATGCTCAATCAGAAGAGGGTGAATAAACTTGTCTTCTACATAGGACTTGCCTCAATGGTGGGTAACCTTATCCTCTCTGGTTCTTATCGCTATCTTATTATTGGAGCGGTTGTTGCAACGATGTATTACCTTCGCTTGTATAGGAGCAAGATAATGATGACAGGAATGTATGTGTCAAGTATTATCATTGTGTTTATGGCAACACTTGTCACGATGTTCTCCAATCTAAGCAACTTCTATCGAGCGTTTATTTGGTTTCATTTCTTAAAAGAAATAGCGAAAGACCCATGGATAGGACATGGCTTCTTTAATATCCATTTGGACGAAAATCAAGACTTTAGTACACCTACTCACTTGATAGCCAATGGCGTGACGGAGTCTTGTATCTTGACACTTGGCTATAGTTTTGGTGTCATCGTCTTGTTATTCTTCCTCGTAAGTATTGTCAAAACATTGTTGAGATATAAAACATACCAACGTTATTCAGTAGAGTTAGGATTGTTTATCGGTTTAACTTTGGACCTCTTTTGGGGTGGAAGTTTCGACAATACCTATACCTTTGCGTTATTGTTATTGAGTTGGTATGTAATTAATGAAACAGCTTGTAAAAAAGAACTGAATGAAGACATTCACGATAGTACTACCGACGTATAATAATCTCGACCTTTTTAAGAGTGCGTATAGTTCTGTCTGTAAGCAAGACTTTAAGGACTATGAGGTTGTTGTAGTAGATGATTCTGACGATTCGTCTATAGAGGATTACGTGTCTTCGCTTAATAATCCCGTTCTTATTTATCGACATCATGTTCCCTCAGCAGGCGCAGTGAATAACTGGAATCATGGTTTACAGTTGGCAAGCGGTAAGTATGTTGTAGTGGTACATCATGATGAGGCTTTCGAAGAAGATAATTATCTGACTTCTCTAACCGTACAATTCCAAAAGGGATATGATGTGCTTGTGACGCGTGTGAAGGTTTTTAATGGTAGAGTTTTAAAGCCAAATGTCTTTTCGCAGGCTGTGATGAAATTCTTCATAGGCTGTCCTTCCCTTCTTTTCCTTTGTAATGTCATTGGTCCTTGTTCTTGTATTGCTTTTAAACGAGCGCATATTACAGACTTTGACAACCGCCTTAACTGGCTTGTTGATGTTGATTGGTATTATCGTCTGCTGAAGGGAAAGCGCAGATTGTTCTTAGATAGTCTTCATATCGACTCTTTCAATGATCATGAGGATAAGATTACAAATCAGATAGACGTGAAGCAATCGGAGGTGAAAGACATAGCTGTTCTCAACGTAAAGTATAAGTATCATCCTCTATTAAGATGTTGTTTATTCATCAATAAAATGGTTATGCTCTATGATTTAAAGGGTATAATAAAGAAAATAATTCGTAAATGAAGATAGTAAAGATATTAGGTGGCTTAGGCAATCAGATGTTCCAGTATGCGCTATACCTCTCTCTGCAGGAGTCTTTCCCTAAGGAGCGAGTGGCACTCGACCTTTTCAGCTTCCAGGGCTACCACCTGCATAATGGTTTTGAATTGGAGAATATCTTTTCGGTAACGGCTCAAAAGGCTTCAGCTGCTGACATTATGCGCATAGCCTATTACTATCCTAATTATCTTTTATGGCGTATTGGTAAACGCCTGCTCCCACGTCGTAGGGGGATGTGTTTGGAAAGTTCTACGCTCCGCTTTGATGAAACGGTGTTGACAAAAGAAGGAAATAGATACTTCGATGGCTATTGGCAGGATGAAAGATACTTTGCTACTTGTCGGGAGAAGGTGTTGAAAGCCTTTACTTTTCCAGCTTTTAAGCGTGCAGAAAACCTATCTTTGTTAGAGAAATTAGATGAGAACAGCGTTGCTTTACATGTAAGGCGAGGCGACTATATTGGGAATAATCTTTATCAAGGAATCTGCGACCTCGACTATTACCGTACTGCTATTGAAAAGATGTGTTCTTATGTTGCACCCTCACTATTTTGTATTTTTAGTAATGATATTGCATGGTGTCAGCAGCATCTTCAGCCGTATATAAAAGCTCCAGTAGTCTATGTGACATGGAATACAGGTGTAGAGAGTTACCGAGATATGCAATTGATGTCGTGTTGTGCACATAATATCATTGCAAACTCCTCCTTTTCATGGTGGGGGGCATGGCTCAATCAGAATCGTGAAAAGGTTGTTATTGCGCCTAAGAAATGGTTGAATATGGAAGAATGTCATTTTTCTTTGCCAGCGTCATGGATTAAAATCTAAAGCCTTTTACTGCTGTCTGATACAAACAAAATGGCATACTCTCTTCTGCTAACACTCTCTTAGGGGATAGGTTGTGACAAAATAGCTTTTTCTAACAACCAATAAAACTCTTTTTAGTATAATATTGCAAGGCTATTAGTGCTCCGCACCAATGGTGCGGAGCATGAACACGACATGTGCGGGGCACCAACACGGGTCTAATAGGTGGCATAAAACGACTTTATACAGGTGATATTCACTGTATAGTATTAATAAAAAAGAAGTTAGGTCAGCATTATTTGCATTGACTTAACTTCTTTTTTTGTTGACTGCAAAACATTGTCTTACAATCTTGTTGATAGAGATAATTTCTTACTTCAGCAAGCTTGCAATCGTTGCAATAACGGCTGCGATGCTGGCAGCACTTGAACCGACACTGAGGGTTTCGGCAAGGCTCATCTTGCTTTGTATCTTTGTTGGGACAATGATTTCGCAACCTGGGCGTACCTTAGCATTATGTCCTACCTTCGCTAACATACCGTTCATGTAGAGAATATAGGTGTTGCTCTTCTTCGCATCACTGGCGAAACCGCCTGCTTGATCGATATAGTAAGCAACACTCTTGCCCTCAACATATCCGACAGAATTAGGGAACATAACCGCACCATTAATCTTAACGGTTCCATTATATTGTGGGATGACGATGCGGTCGCCCTCACGAAGAACGATATCGGCATCACTTCCTGGATTAGCTATCGCCTTATCTAACTCGATACCAACAGGATAAACATCAGGAACTTTGAACTTATCTTCTGATTTCTTATTACTCTGCTCTATAGCTTGAAGCACACCAGCATCCTTAGTCTTCACGGCTAAGTTCACCATGTTCTTACGTTGCTGTTCCAATTGCATCTTATAAGCATTCTCCATGCGGATTCGCTCTGTTGGAGTAGGGCGACGCTCTAAGCGCGCACCCTTGATATATCCGAGTTCTGTTGCACCACCTGCTGCCTTATAGATGTCGCTTAAGCGCATCTTTCTTGTTGTCAACGTGTAGTTTCCTGCAAATACAACCTCACCTTCAATGCTAACATTCTGTTGGTTGGCTGTACCCGGACTCTTACGAACATAGACCTCGTCGTATGGTTCAAGAACGAAACCTGGTGCACCATCAATGACAAATCCGTCACGTAGTGAGAATGTGTAGGTGCGTGCGATGATAGAGTCTGGTGTCAGTGCTTGTGGGTTTGTGACACGACGAGATACATCCACTCTCACCGTTGAAGCACCCTGCTTCAGACCTCCAGCCTGCAAAATGAAGTCTTCTAACGACTCATTATCAGCGTACTGATAGATACCTGGGTAGAGTACCTCACCATGAATGGTTATCGTTCGTTGCTCCTGTGCATCCGTACGTGTAGGGATGAAGAGTACATCTTCGTTTTGTATAGGGATGTCTGCCACACGACCTGTAAGGATTCCGTCCACATCTACCGAGATAACTTCCAGTGTACGGTCAGACTTCTTGCGGTGTAAAACAGCGTGTGGAGCAAATGCCACCTCTGTCAATCCGTCAGCTGCTTCAATCAATCCACGTACACTATTGATGCGTCCACCAACCTCATACATACCCGGACGGAACACGGCTCCCTTGATCTCAACCATGTTTTCATATCTTGGAATAACCGAGTCAACGCTGATTGAATCTTCATCTGATACACGGAAACTACGCATATCAAACTCATTGACATTGAAGATAGAATACTGACGACCCGTCTTTCTGCGTACACGTACCGAACGTGTATAGGCATCACCAGCAAAACCACCAGCATAACTGATGAGTGTTCCAAGGCTTTCGCCACGTTTCATCTCATAGAACATTGGGCGTTTTACCTTACCGCTAATCTGTGCCAGCATCTCGTAAGGGCCAACAACGATAACGTCGTTATCAGCTAAGCGCACATTACCGCTCAAATGGCCACGACGAAGGAAGTCATATACGTCAACCGTACTGATGAGTGAACCGCCTCTATATACCTTAATATTACGTAGCGTTCCTAAGTCGCCAATACCGCCTGCCATGTAAAGTGCATTGAAAACAGTGGCAAAAGCTGACAGTGTATAGGTTCCCGGTGTCTTCACTTCACCCACAACATTCACCATAATGGTATGTGTCTGACCAACAGAGAGGCGTATGTTCGAACTGCTAAAACGCTTTCCAATCTTCTCACGGATGCGGTTGTTTGCCTGCTCCACAGTCAAACCACTCACCTGAACAGGACCGAAACCCTCCAAGGTGACGTAACCATCAGGGGCAACCGTAGTCTGATAAGACTTTTGTGAAGCACCATATACATCGATAAACACAGCATCACCGGGACCGATTCGGTAGTTGCGAGGCAGTGCCATGTTCATGTTTGGTTCAAAAGAAAGACTCTTATTGTTGAAGATGTCACGTCCCCAAACCTTCTTTCGGTTACGGCTCAGCTGCTTCAGTAGGTTTTCATACATCGTAGCAGTGTCCTGTGGCATCCAATCATTCATCTCAGCCTGCATCTTCAGGAATTCAGCATCATTCTCATCGTATGTGTTTGTCCACGAACGATTAGCAGAGATACGTCCTTCAGAGTATCTGCTTATCTCCTGCTCGTTGTTGTCGTAATCGTTGAGCGTAGCATTAGCAATCTGTCGTTTGCTCTTTCCAGGAGCAGCGGTAGGGCTTGTCTGTCCGTTATTTGTACGACTACGATCTGTTGTTGCTCCCTCTTTGGCAGCTCCAAAAGCAGCGTTTCCTTTCTGCATCTTCATGAAGGTGTCTCTTACACGTCGTATCTGCGAGATGTCTACACCATTCTGCATAAGCTTGGTGACAATCTGCGATTGTGGAGTACCTTTCTTATGCTCCTTCTGAACGAAGTCCAATACCTGCGTGTCAGTCATAGACGACTGTGCAAAGCCGTTCAAGGAACATAATGCGAGTAATACAAATAGAATATATTTCTTCATTTTCTTCTTTAGAATTTCTTTCCAGTAACAATGTTTAGAACCGTCTTGACGACGATAGTAAAGTCCAACCACAAGGTGCGATGTTCCAGATAATGGATGTCCATTTCCATTCGTCGGAGCATCTTTTCCATTGTGTCAGTATAACCATTGTAGAGTGTTGCCTCCGAAGTAAGCCCCGGTCGCATCTCATAAATGAGTTGATAACGGTCGGTCTGTTCATTGATTTTGTCGATAAAATACTTACGTTCAGGACGCGGACCAACGAATGACATGTCGCCACGAAGCACATTCCAGAGTTGTGGCAGTTCGTCTAAGTGATGTCCACGTAGGAACTGTTCCAATCGGGTAGAGTTCGAACTATCACATTTTGCAACAAGTTGCGGACCCTCTTCCTCCACGACACTACTCATTGTACGAAACTTAAAGATAGCAAAGGGACGTCCTTTATATCCGATACGTATCTGTCGGAAGAATATCGGTCCATTGCTTTGATAAGTAATAAGAATACTGATAATGAGAAATACAGGAGAACAGATGGTCAGTCCTACGAGAGCTCCAATAATGTCAAAAGCCCGCTTCAAACAGCGTTGAAGCTTCCCCATGGCATCATGACTCCCATTTTCTCTCATTTGGTAATTCGTACTTTGGTTTCGTATAGTTATTATAACTCTATTTTTGTTATTTTGTTGCAAAGATACGCTTTTTTATTTATTTATTAATGAGAAATACTTATCTTTCCACATCTTAACAGTATCTTTGCATAGAGAACAGGGTACTATCATGCGTAAAATTATTCACATTGACATGGATGCTTTCTTTGCTGCGGTTGAGCAAAGGGATAATCCAGAACTGAGAGGGAAGCCTATTGCTGTGGGTTTCGATGGTCCACGTGGTGTGGTGTCGACAGCCAGCTATGAGGCGCGTACCTTCGGTGTTCGTTCGGCAATGTCAATGGCACAGGCGAAAAGGCGTTGTCCGCAACTGATAGTAGTCTCTTCACATTTTGATAGATACAAAGAAGTATCAAGACAGATTCACGCTGTCTTTCATGAATATACTGATTTGGTTGAGCCAATCTCACTTGATGAGGCTTTCCTTGATGTCTCGGAGAATAAAAAAGGAATAGAACTTGCTGTTGATATAGCTAAAGAAATTAAGGAAAAGATATTCGAGCGCACCTCGCTAACTGCCTCTGCAGGAATAAGCTACAACAAACTGTTGGCTAAGATAGCCTCTGATATGCGCAAACCGAATGGAATCTTCACGGTACATCCCGACCGTGCGCTTGATTTTATTGGCAAGCTCCCAGTGGAGAAATTATGGGGCGTAGGTCCAAAGACCGCAGAGCGAATGCATGGTATGGGTGTCTTTACGGGAGAGCAACTACGACAGATATCGCGTGAACACCTTGTACAGGTGTTTGGCAAGATGGGCAATGTCTACTATGATTTCTCACGTGGCATTGACAATCGTCCTGTCATCGTTGAATACGAACGTAAATCGGTCGGTTGTGAGCGTACTTTTCTTGAGGATTTGCGTATCGAATCAAAGATTATCATCGAACTCTATCACATCACTTTGGAATTAATTGAACGAATCAAAGCGAAAGATTTTAAGGGTAGAACCCTCACACTCAAACTGAAGTGGGATGCTACAACGCAGATAACACGTAGTCTTACACAGGATAAAATCCTCCGAACGAAAGATGATATCCTTCCTCTTGCCAAACAGTTGTTGAAAGATACGGACTATCACAATCGCCCCATTCGTTTGATGGGACTATCTGTTTCTTCACCTGAAACGAATGAAAGAGAAGGACAAAATCGCCCTCAATGGATAGAAGGGCTGCTCCCTTTTAAAGAAAAAGGCAGTATTACGTAATTGTCTTATGGCATATTCTATTTCTGATGACGAATATAATGTATCTTCTCATCTATTTTTAAGTGACATAGAAGTACTGCGCACATATCGTGCTGATGCTCCGCACATAGTGTGCTAAGGGTAAACACCAATGGTGCTAAGCACTAAACGCTGTGTAGATGGCAGTTTCTTGTTGTAGAATCTTAAGTTAGAAGTTTCGCATTTGTTTGTAAAATTGACCTTAATATTATTGCTTAAAACATTTCCAAGTATGGAAGAAAATTATTAATTTTGCACAAGATAATCCGTGTTTGACTATTAGGGATATCGTTTATCCTTTGTCCTCACTAATCAATGTTTTAAGAAGTAGTAGCTTATGCAATATAATGTAACTTGTAATAAATGTAATCGCTCATTTATGATTACGGCTGATGGCAATGACAAAATGCAGTGCAATTGTCCTTATTGCGGACAGCAATTACTTGTCAACTTACCTACGTTGGCAAGCCCTGTTACTCCTACTGTGCAGCAACCTGTTATGAACGAAGATGAGAAGAAGGGTAGTGGTTCTGCATTGAAAATCATCCTAACTATATTGATAGTGCTCATCTTGGGTGGATTAGCTGCCTTTGGTTACATTTATTGGAATAGCCAGAAGGAAGCTGCTCAGTGGGCACTTCAAGCACATCGTAAGGCACATGCTGACTCTGTGATGCAGGTTCGCGCACAGATTGAGGCACAGGAAGCAGAGGCACAGCGACAGGATGAAAAGCGAAAAGGTATTTGCAGATTCTTAGAATCATTCTATAAGAAAGCCGTTCTTACGGATGATGCGGATGCAGACTTCTATAGTCGTTACCTCACAGACTATTGTCATCGAATGGTTTTCGGAGCTCAAGGGTCTTATGACTATGATGTTGATGAGGCAACAATATGGTGGGGTGCTTTCGGAAACACGGCTACGGAACCTGACTATGAACAACTCCAACGTAACCTTAAAGTCGTTGCAATAGACGATAATTGGTTTAAGGTGAGGTTGTCACAAGATGGTGAAACAGAATATCGTCAGGTGAAGGTGCTATCGCAGGATGGGCATATTCTTATTGATGATGTAAAATAAAACAAACGGAAGGAGGATAAAATGCAATTTCAAATAGCTTGTAAACATTGTCATCGTCCCTTCGTTATTGAATCGGAGGGTGGCAATACGCTAAGATGTAATTGCCCCTATTGTGGTGAGAGTATGATGGTTGCCACCCCGCAGATGGGTGCGCCAACTGGTAGTGCTGCTGAGACAACTGCCACAGTGAGCCACGTGCAAGTGGAAAAGGATAACACGAGCGGGCAAGTCAGACCAACGATGGAGAAAAAAACATCGAAGAGTGGACTGGGAAAGAAAGTAACAATTGTTTTTGTTGGCTTTTTGTTGTTCGTGATACTGATGTCATCACTCTTATATATTATTTTCTCAGCAATGTCGAATTAAACAATAACACACTCAATTTTATGAAACAGACAAAGATAGTATGTTCTATTAGCGACCGTCGCTGTGATGTTGACTTCCTGAGAAAGCTTTTCTTCTCAGGTATGAATGTCGTACGTATGAATACAGCACACGCCAGCCCTGAAGGTATTAAGGAGATTATCCGCAATACACGTGCAGTATCTCAGCACGTAGCTTTGCTGATTGATACCAAGGGACCAGAGGTGAGAACCACTGCAGTGGCTGAGCCTATCCAATATAAGGTGGGCGATATGGTTAAGATTTTCGGTCGTCCTGATGTAGAGTCAACAAAGGATATTGTCAATGTTTCTTATCCAGACTTTGCTCGTGATGTGAAGGTGGGCGATCATGTCCTCTTTGATGATGGTGCATTGGATATGCTAATTATCGAAAGTGTTGGTCCAATGTTGGTTGCACAGGTACAGAATGAAGGTGAGCTTGGCTCACGCAAGAGTGTGAATGTTCCTGGTGAACATATTGAACTTCCTGCACTTACAGAGAAAGATAAGGCTAATATCTTGTTGGCAATAGAGGAGGATATCGACTTCATTGCTCACTCTTTCGTTCGTTCAGCAGCTGATGTTCTTGCTGTTCAGAAGATTCTCGACGAGCATAACTCTGATATTAAGATTATCTCAAAGATTGAGAATCAGGAGGGTGTGGACAATATTGACGAGATTATCGATGCTTCATACGGTATTATGATTGCACGTGGTGACCTGGGTATCGAGGTGCCTATCGAGCAGATTCCTGGTATTCAGCGTAGCATTATCAACAAGTGTATCTTGAAGAAGAAGCCTGTTATTGTGGCTACTCAGATGTTACATACGATGATTAACAACCCTCGTCCTACTCGTGCTGAGGTTACTGACATTGCGAATGCTATCTATAGCCACACCGATGCTTTGATGTTGAGTGGTGAGACGGCAAGCGGTAAGTATCCAGTTGAGGCTGTACAGACAATGGCTCGTATTGCTGAAGCAGCGGAGCAGGATGCTCATAAGCGTGGTCATGTTAGTGTTCCTATGACAAACCAGAATGATCAGCGTGAGTTCTTGTCAAGAAGTGCCATCGAGGCTACTGAGCAGTTGGGTGTAAAGGGTATTATCACCGATAGCGAGACAGGTCAGACAGCGCGTAACCTTGCTGCTTTCCGTGGTCCACACCCAGTGTTGGCTATCTGCTACAAGGATAAGGTACAGCGTTGGTTGAACCTTAGCTACGGTGTTATTGCAGTTTATCAGCATCGTTATAAGTCAAATGAGGAGATGTTTACAGCTGCCTTGCGCATGCTTCGTCAGAAGGGTTACATTGAGTTAGAGGATAAGATTGCTTATCTTTCTGGTTCGTTCGGTACTGGTAGCGGTGCAACCTTCCTTGAGATTAATAAGGTGGGTGATGTGTTTGCGCGCAAGTATCGCTTCCATCTTCCTGAAGAAGTGAATACTGGTTCAGAAGAAGAATAATCCTATTTCCTCACAGTGTGTATGCCACATGAAGTAAAATTGAAGGAGTGGGGGCTATTTAAGCCAAACTGGTTAGTAGATTACAATACGCATTATTGCTACTATGTGTGGTATGGTCTCCCAACTTCTATCATCTTCTTATTGGCATTTTATCTCGCTTTTTAGCTTGACGTAGTCTGCTATATCTTTGTTATTGAGACAAATAAGGTTCCTCCGAGATATGGAGTGATAAGCTAAAGCTATCATATAATACGGCACACAGAGCAATTCTAAGTTTACAGTCAAAACTTAGAGTTGCTCTGTTTTTTATCTCTTAAACTGAAATCGGTCTATTGTGGTCTAATAAACGAGTGGGCTTAAAGTGCTAAACGTAAAGACAAACCCTATTCATTCAAACTCTGGATGAATTCTCTTTTGTCCGAATTTTTCACATGCTGATTTTTAAAAGACCACCAAATGGCTTGCAAATAACGCCTAATTGGCTTGCAATAGGTGCCCTTTTGAAGTCTTACTAACGCCCTTTTGGAGTCCAATTAAGCCACCTTTTGAAAGCCTACTTTGCAACTGACTTGATAACAAAAGAGTTACAGCAGCATTAAATTAAACTCGCTTTTAAGCTAATTTCCTTACCTTTTCTTAGAAGG
>CAKMOD010000025.1 GCA_927910885.1 uncultured Prevotella sp.
TAATTATTTTCACGAACAGAAATATTTATTTTCATGAAAAAAAAATATTTTTCTTCATGAAAAGAATTCGGAGGCATCAGACTTTTTACGCACTTAATAACAATATAAAAAGTTGAGAGAAACCTTCTTTTCTGCTCTTTGTGATGCTATATCTAAGAATAGAAAAGAAGGTTTTCCCTACCATAATACATAAATCATAAAGTTATTAAGTCACACCATGAGACGATGGATAAGGACAATAACAAAACATTTTTCTTTATACTTTATCGTAGTCCTTATCCCATAAATGACTAAGATTAATTGCAGTATAGCTATCCGCTACAAAATTCCGGTTTGTTTATTCCCTTCATGCTGTACTTTCTTGTCTATTTCCTTATAGCTTTTACCCTTTGATAACTTCCAACTAAGCCTAAGAGTTATCATATTTCCCAAGTCTCTGCTGCGATAAATATACTCTTTATGGAGGTTTTCATTCAGTAC
Source organism: uncultured Prevotella sp. (assembly GCA_927910885.1). GTDB lineage: Bacteria > Bacteroidota > Bacteroidia > Bacteroidales > Bacteroidaceae > Prevotella. The sequence goes on from CAKMOD010000025.1 coordinate 481, forward strand.
TTTACCACGCTGTATAGCGGGATGTTGCTGGAAAGGATGTTGTAAAAAGAGAGATACATTACACTTCTTCCATCTGTAACTGGCTCCTAAATAGACCGCTGGACCATTCCTTCCCTCATGCTCTCCTTCAACAAACCGCCAACCATTATCAGCATATCCCGTCAATGTCCAGCGTCCAAGATAAGCCTGAACATTACCACCATAGTTGTAACTTGTAAGATGATGACGATACAGATTGCTAACATTGAAGCAGCGATTAATTCCTCCAAAAAGTGTTACAGACAGACGCTCTGGCACTACATCATACCTCACATAATTCTGTACAACAAACATCATGATATTACCAATGTTCTGTTGTGAATAAAGGAATTCATCTGTTGCCGTACGTTCATACACACTCATATTGCTTCCAAGGACACGTCGGTACTCCATATTCATACCACAGCTCACACGCCTACCATTATAACTGACATCAATAATATTCTTAATGACTCTTGAAGGTTGCAAATTAGGATTTCCAACCTTCCATTCACGGCTATTTTCTCTGATTCTTGCATCGCTCACCATAGCGTATGAAGACACACTACGATAGGTTTCAAAGGTATAACGTGCATTTAATCCTGTCAAAATATCGTAATTCAACGTGAGTTCTGGACGGAAAGTCCAGTAGTTAAAGCTATAGTTTTCCTGCGAATAGGTCTTATTAGCAAGCCCAACACCTGCCGAATAGCCTAATCGTTTCCACCGTCCTTTCACCTCAGAGAATAGATAAAGTTCTCCTCTCCGCATCTTGTTAAGAGCAGATACATCACCAGTATATTCATTATTTGTAAACGACACCGAGTGTTCCAAACCTGCAGAAAGGGTGAAAGGCTTGAGTTTATTCTCATAAATAGCTTCACTCTCCAGCGACCAAGTACGCCCATCAACATCATAGGCATAAGTTCTCCCTTCTCCATTATATCCCCGCTTGTCCGTGTAAATACCCGAACCAACAACGTTAGCCGTAACACTCTGATGCTTACCAAGCTGATGAAAGAAGTAAAGATCAAGAGTTGGAGAGAAATCACTTGACACATTAATCGTCCGATAAGTCTGCTCTACTGTTCCATCCCGATACACAAAATCAGCATAATTACCGGGCGTATTGCCTCCTCCCACTGACAGATTTGCTTGGAAAACATACGTAGCCGAGTCGGCAAGACTATACTTTATCTCAAACTGATTACCAAAACGACGACTCCTGCCATCGGTCTGATTGCGTGAAACCAGATAATGACTACCGTTGTTCAAGGTATAGTCAGCCGATTCTGAAGACCGAAAACCATGCTGATCTTGATAAAGGGAAGTAAAGGTTAAAGCCAGTTCTGAATTCTTATGATTGTACTTTGCATAGAGCGTATTACCGCCATTCACAGTCGTAACAGAGTTCGATAAATCTGCTCCGAGAACGTAACCAGTGGTGTTACGCTTCGTCCGAATGTCAATGACATAGCCTATTCCGTCACCATATCTAACTCCCGGATTATCGATGAAATCGATGTTTTTTACAAGTTTTGGGTCCAGTGAAAGCAGGTCTTCTTTACTTGCCAAAGTTCCGTTCAGCCTAAGTTGAACACTTCCATTATTCGTCAAAGGCACAATAGTACGCATCACCTCGTCTACTCTGATACGTGGAAGAGACAGCTTTCCAAGCAGACTATAACCGTCCGTTGCAGCTTCTCGCTGTGCATCAGACGGTATAATCAGCAGACCATCAAGCTTTTTCGTCACTCGTGCAGCCTCAACTGTCACCTCTTTCATCTCAACACTCTTTGCCGTCTTGTCGCTTTCTTTCTCATTCTGTGCACCAACAGGAAGTGCAAGAAAGCATAACAACAGCATCCATAAACCTTTTTCCATAGTCTTTGTTTTTTGCTACAAAGATAGAATTCACCATCTATTAGGACAAAAATAGACACTGACAATTACCTGACAATAGCTAATTAGGGGTGTTAAGACAAGAAAAAGCACGAGAAAACTACCTGACAACCTCTTAGCAGGTATAACATTTCTATAAAGATAAGGTTAAAGTTTATATTTCAAAGGTTTACTCTTCTCCTTTAAGAAAGGCTGTCCAATACCTTCTTTGATGACGAATCAGAAGTAAGTCGGTAGCCATCACCCCTGTCAGCCACAATCTTTAATCCGCAACGCTCACTGACAATAGGCTTTAGGCGACGGATAAGTGTATAGAGTGTTTCGCTTGCATCGGGTTTCTTTGGCCAAAGTGTTTCACAGATAACAGCCTTCGACAACTTTCTATCAGTTGCATTTATAAATAGCTCCATGAGCTGTTGTTGCATTGGAGTAAAGGCTATCTTCTCCCCATGCCAGTCTCGAAAGCTATGATCAGAAGCGGCATATACCATCCTACCTAAAACGAAACGACCCTCACGATGACGACGAAAATACACGATAGATGTAACCATCCAAACCAATGATAACAATAGGAATGAAAGCGATAGACGCTGGTCGGATAATCCCCATACCGTAGCAAAGGAACAATCAGCATAGCTCTGGAATAAAAGCGAATGGCCACCCGCCTGCCATTTCATCTGTCTACTGCGCAACGAATGACTATCATCACCCAACGCGTATGACACAAACGAACGACTCTTGAGGTCATCTATCTGTAAATATTGTCGATAGCTTTGTATTGTATCGGGCGTAATCCACGCCTCATGTTTCCCTGCAAGAGTCTTCGATAAAGCTTGATTCATATCCTGTACAATAGATGTTTCCGCACAGTGATAGCTGTCAACACTTGCCCAAACTGCCGAGCAGACGAGTAGTAAAAAAACGATAACTGACGATATAGGTTTCATAAACTTGTATAATACAAAGTGATAGAAAGTTCCGATTTATAGTATGTTGCAAAGATAATATTTTATCTTATCAACACCAAGCAGTATAGAAGAAATATCAGATAAAATGGGAGTAATTTGCGTATATTTGCTGCGCAAACACAGTAGATGCGCAAAATTATACAGCAAAATTTGGGCATTAAACTAAAAAAACACTATCTTTGCACCCACGATTGTCCTATGGTGTAATGGTAGCACTACAGTTTTTGGTTCTGTCAGTGGTGGTTCGAGTCCGCCTGGGACAACACAGAAAATCCGCGGATTCTTTATGAGTCTGCGGATTTTTCAGTTTAAGCTAATTCCTAAACTATAATAATAATGATCCAAAAACTTTCTAAACTCCGTAAAGCACTATTGCTTTTTGCAGCCCTTTTGCTTACCTCACTGAGCACAATGGCTACCAATCGTGACTCTTTAGCACTGACTCCTCCAATGGGTTTTATGACCTGGAACAAATATAAGGAGGACATCAACGAACAGCTTATCCGACAAATTGCCGACAAGATGGCGGCTGATGGCTATGCTGAAGCTGGATATAAATACATCTTCATTGATGATGCATGGCAGGGAGGACGCGACAAACGCAATAACATTATCCCTGATCCTAAGAAGTTCCCAAGCGGAATAAAGGCGCTCGCAGACTATGTTCACTCAAAGGGTTTACTACTCGGTATCTACTCTGATGCTGCTCAGCTCACTTGTGCAGGCTACACTGCCAGCTACGGGTTTGAGGAACAAGACGCCAAAACCTTTGCACAATGGGGTATTGACTATCTGAAATACGACTACTGCCACGCACCTTCTGACAGTGCCGTTGCCCATAAACGCTATAAGAAGATGGCTGATGCACTACAGAATTCAGGTCGGAAGATTGCCTTGGGTGTCTGCGAATGGGGACAGCTGAACCCTGAGTTGTGGGCTCGTCAGGCTGGTGGTTCACTCTGGCGTGTGAGCTATGACGTGCGTGATATGTGGAAAGACATCGTGAAGCAGGGAGGTATGGGTATCATTGATATCATCGATATTACCGAACCACTTTATAAATACGCAGGACCAGGCTACTGGCTCGATATGGATATGCTCGTCGTTGGACTCGACGGAAAGGGTGGACCATCAAGCGATTTAGGTGGTGTAGGCTGTACTTATACAGAATATCAGACACAGATGTCTATGTGGTGTATGTTCGCTTCGCCTTTAGCGGTGAGCCATGACATTCTGAACGAGAACGCTGAAACACGTCGCATCCTCCTCAATAAGGAGATTATTGCTATCAACCAAGACGCCCTTGGCGAGGCAGCCCATAGAGTTGACTTCCCTGGTGCATGCCGTGTCTACCTCAGAAACCTAAGCGATAACCGTCAAGCTATTGCCATCATGAATCCTTCTGACACTCCTCAGCGTGTTCAGTTGCCACTTTCTATCCTCGGCAATACGAAGGAATACAATTTCAGAGACGTATGGGAGCACAAGACAACACGTCAACGTAAGGCTTGGCAAGGAACCTTACAACCTCATGAAACAAAGGTCTTTACGGTTACAACACGCTAATCCACAAAATCATTTGTAAAGAAAATCATTAAAAGATAACATCTTTTTATCCCCTACAACTGGTACAGCATCTTCCTGCTGTGCCAGTTTTGTATTCCAATAACATCCTTTTATTATCATTCTAAGCTATTATTTCACATCGTGCTATTGGTCCGCACCAATGGTGCGGATGCTAAGCACCAATGGTGCGAACGGCAAACACCAATAGTGCGGAGAACAAAATCCCCTACCATATATTGTTAGCATAGAACTAACTCACGCCTACCTCAAGTTACGATTACCCTTTTCGGTAATCACTCCCCTCTCCTTTCGGAGAGGGGTGGGGTGAGCTGTTTTATTTAAATTCCCTTATCCATTTGCTAATATCACGCTTTTTATCTATATTTGTACATTGTAACAAATACAAATTAGATAAATTCAGCAAATAAATGAAAGCTATAGAGATTCTTTTTCCTGTCTTCTTTATGATGTTCCTCGGTTGGTTGAGTCACAGAAGAGGTTGGGTAACAGCAGGACAGAACGAAGGAGCAAAGTCATTGGTATTTAATATTCTTTTCCCGCTACTCGTCTTTCACGTACTTGTAAAAGCAGAGTTATCGACGAATTTCATTTATGAGATCCTCTTTTTAGATGCCGCTTGGATTCTTGTCTATCTGATAGGTAAGAGCATAGCAAAACCCATCAGCGGTCGTTATGCCCGATTAGCACCTTTCCTACTGATGACATGTGAGGGAGGTAGCGTTGCCCTACCCCTTTATATCGCATTGGTAGGAGCAGAACACGCAGTGAATATCATTACCTTTGACGTTGCTGGTATCCTTATCAACTTTGGACTTGTGCCAGCACTCGTCACCCGCCAGACATCAAAAGATGTAGCTTTCTTGCCTATGGCAAAACGAATTATTACAGCCCCTTTCATCGTTGCCGTTATCGTAGGTATTCTCGTTAATATGTCGGGCTTGTACCAATGGCTGATGGAGAACGAACTTCACAGAATCTATGACGGTACGATGAACATGGCAATGACACCTATTGCGAGCATTATCCTCTTCACCCTCGGCTATGGTTTCCACCTGCGTGCAGCACAGATTAAGCCACTTTTGGCATTGACAGTGGTGCGCCTTGTGCTGTGTGGGGCTATCGTAGGAGCCTTCTTCTTGCTGTTCCCAGAATTGATGGCAGTGAAGATTTTCCTTGTTGGCGTACTACTTTACTTTGCTTGTCCAACAGGTTTCCCCGTACCGCTACAGATAGAAAGCCTTTGCAAAGATGAGGATGACGAAAGCTTTATGTCGGCTTTCATCTCCATCTTCATCGTGGTGGCAATGGTAGTATATACGTTGATAACATTATTATTGATATAAATTTAAGGAGTGAAAGGGAGTTAAGGAGTGAAAGGGAGTTAAGACAATAGTATAATATAAATCCAAACATTAGATTTGAGACATCATAACATTTGTCTTAACTCCTTTCAACTCCCTTTCACTCCTTAACTCCTAAATTAAAAGAACATGAATGATAACGTAAAAAGTCCGTGGCCAGGACCAGCGGGAATGATACCCGTAACAAGTGGCAAAGCTGATGATGCAAATGTATTTAACCGCAACTACTTGGATTCTATCCATATGGAGATGCGTGTTATTGATGCCGTCGAGCCATCGTTGAAGACAGTTATCTTCGGCGAAGAGTTCGATTCACCGATTATGATGCCAGCCTTTTCGCATCTGAATAAGGTGCTGAAAGACGGCAAGAAACCAATGTTAGAGTATGCACGTGCTGCCAAAAAGCTGAATACAGTCAACTGGGTAGGTATGGAACCTAACGGGGAATATGCTGAAATCGCAGCCGAAGGAGCAAGAACAGTGAGAATCATTAAGCCGTTCGCTGACCATAATATTATTTTAGATGAGATTCAGTTTGCTATCAAACACGGTGCAATAGCTGTCGGCGTAGACATTGATCACGTCCCAGGAACAGACGGAAAATATGATGTTGTAGACGGTATTTCACTCGGTCCTGTCACGCTTTCCGACCTCAAAGAATACGTGAAGGCTGCTGGTAACGTACCATTCGTTGCTAAGGGCGTACTCTCTGTGCAGGATGCTTTAAAGTGTAAGGAGGCTGGCTGTGCTGCTATTTTAGTCTCTCATCACCACGGACGTATTCCTTTCGGTATTGCTCCCGTGATGGTTCTGCCTAAGATTAAGGCAGCATTGGAGGGAAGTGGCATCGCAATATTCGTTGACTGTGGTATTGATACAGGCTACGATGCTTATAAAGCACTTGCATTAGGGGCTGATGCGGTTGCTGTGGGCAGAGGAATCCTCAAGCCATTGCTGCAACAAGGAGCAGAAGGAGTTGAGGAGAAGGTACAAAAAATGAACGAACAACTTTCAGAACTGATGATGTACACCTGCGTGAAAGACATTCGTTCATTCGATGCGTCTGTGCTTTATATCTAAAGAAATAGCATCTATAGAAGCTGACTTTTTCTATAGATGCTATTTTTATATTTGCCTTTTAATCCTAATGGGTAGCCTTATAATAAAGGTTCTTGTTTAAAGAGCGGGTTACCTCTGGATTTGAAGAAGGGTCGGAGATAGTTATACCTGAATAAGTTCGGATAGGCAGTACATCTCCACTACGACTGCGAACAGCGGTATAATATGATGATGTATTGCCCTTATCTGGAACGAGGAGGTTGAGTTGCTGATTGAATCTCGCCAACAGCAGAGGCTCGTTCTGCGCTATACTACGTACATAATCACCCATATCATAGAACATTGAAGGGATATAACCATCCATACTCTGAATATTACTCTCCACGACTGTTGAGAGAGAACTTGAAGCGTTAATCTCCTTCATGATGTTCACCATACCCTCAACCTGCGAACAATCAATTACACTGATTGTACCATAAGGATAAGGAGAGCCATTATATGTGTAGTTGCTATAGAAGTTAATAAAGGTGTTACAGATATTTCTATAGTTTGGATTCACCTTTGAGAGCTCATTCCACATGAGTTTATAAGGCATTCCATACGCCATAATCTCTGTTGGACTACCAATAATATGGTCTGTTACATTACGAAGTTCGTAAGCAACTTCAATACCTGTCATATTACAATCGTCAAAGAGGATGTACTGGAACTTACCAATACCCGAGTCTTTTATACCCTTATCAAAGGCTGAGATATCTGTCTGATAAGCATCACCACCCAACAACGCGTTGGAGGTCCAGCCATACCTGCCTCTCTATCAACTCCGAAAGGAGAAGCTACTAAGCGAGCACGGCGTGTACTTGGCTTACCAGGAATCCATCCCATACCATGACATCCGACTATCATTGAGTAATGCTTAGCTGGTGCCTCCTGCTTAACACGCTTCAAGAGAGTTGTTATCCACTCTGCAGAATTTAGCTTTAAGCCTGACAATGTGTTATTATAGATAGCAACGGTATCGTCTACACAGCGTCCATTCTGATACTTAACATTAATCAAAGCACCCTTATTCACCTTCGTAGAGATAAATATCATAAGTCTCTTGTTGCCAAGTCCACCCTGACTAACAATTGCACTCTTTATATCCTCTATGTTAGTTAAAAAGAATCCGTAAAGTCCTGAATCAGTCTCACTAACACCCGACCATGGCATATAAACAAAGATAGTATTCTCTACCTCGGTACCTGGTTGAGGTATTGGGTCTGGGTCTTCACGACTACAAGAGGTAAAAACAACAAGCATTGCCAGTTGTAAGAGAAGGAAGATTTTCTTCATAATCAATCTTTTTAGGCCCATGAGTATTTTGAAAGAAATCTATGGGAGTGGTTAATCAAAAAGCCTTGCAACGCCACAATGGGCGTAGTAAGGCTTTTCATAGTTATGTATTTATAGTCTGTAAATACTTACTTTACAATAATCAAAGAGTAATTCTTCTTACCCTTCTGTACGAGAAGATACTTACCATCGATAAGGTCCTCGGCTGTTATAGGTTGGTCAAAAGCAGCAAGTTTTTCCTTGTTGAGTGCTACGCCACCGCCCTTAACGAGCTTACGCATCTCACTCTTACTTGGGAATATCTGCATACCTTCCTGATTGAAGACATCAACTGCAGGCTGTCCAAGTACATCCTTTGATACCTCATAATGTGGAACATCCTTGAAGACATCAGTAAAGGTCTGCTCGTCTAACTGCAACAAGTTCTCCTTTGTACTCTTACCAAAGAGGATGTTAGAGGCTGCTATCGCCATATCAAGGTCTTCCTGAGAGTGAACCATACGGGTAACTTCCTCTGCAAGACGATACTGAAGTGTACGACGACCTGGGTCTTGACGGTGCTCTTCAACGAGACTATCAATAACATCCTTCTCCAAAGAAGTGAAGATCTTGATATACTTCTCGGCATCATCATCACTAACATTCAACCAGAACTGATAGAAGGCATACGGTGTTGTACGGTTGCGATCGAGCCATATATTACCGCTTTCGGTCTTACCAAACTTCTTACCATCCGCCTTTGTAATCAGTGGACAAGTAAGACAATATGTCTCAGTTTCGTTACCTAAAGTACGACGGATAAGCTCTGTACCAGTAGTCATATTACCCCACTGGTCATTACCACCTAACTGCAACTTCACACCAAACTTCTCATAGAGATAGAGGAAGTCGTAACCTTGCAGAAGCTGATAGGTGAACTCAGTAAAGCTAAGTCCATCGCGACTCTCGCCACTCAAGCGCTTCTTCACACTATCCTTAGCCATCATGTAGTTGACAGTGATGTGCTTACCAATCAATCGAGCGAAGTCAAGGAAGGTGAAGTCCTTCATCCAGTCATAGTTATTTACCATCTCAGCCTTGTTAGGCTCGTTGCCATCAAAGTCGAGGAACTTACTAACCTGCTTCTTGATAGCCTCTTGGTTATGGTAAAGCGTTTCAGTATCAAGGAGGTTACGCTCCTGACTCTTACCAGAAGGGTCACCAATCATACCAGTAGCACCACCCACAAGGAGGTAAGGCTTGTGTCCACAACGCTGCAAATGACGTAACATCATGATACCACAAAGGTGACCAATATGCAATGAGTCAGCTGTTGGGTCAGTACCCAAGTAAGCTGAAACCATTTCTTTCTGAAGCATTTCCTCAGTACCTGGCATCATCTGAGCCAACATACCACGCCAACGGAGTTCTTCTACAAAGTTCTTCATCTATATCTTTATACTTTAAGGAGTCAAGGGATTGAAGACCTTAAAGGCATTGCATCCTTTCTTCACAAGCCTCAACTCTGTATTAATATTCTATTGTGAGCATCGTTAGGGCACTGGGTCATAACCACTACCGCCCCACGGATTGCATCTTAATATACGCCAAATAGTTAGAGCCAAACCCTTAAAAGGTCCATGCTTTAGGATAGCTTGCCTACCATACTCCGAACAAGAAGGAGTAAAGCGACAAGAAGGTGGCGTAAAAAGGAGATATGAACTGACGATAAAAAAGTATCGGAAGTAGCAACAGCCACGATAAAAACACGTGTAAAAAGACGCCATAGCTTAGCAAAAACATTATGAGATTGCTGCTCATGTGGTGTACTCTCGTTTTCTCTCCTTCTCATCCATCATACTCCGTTCTCCTATTCTTTGAAGCAGGTTACAGACCCG
>CAKMOD010000026.1 GCA_927910885.1 uncultured Prevotella sp.
TTATTGGTTTTGAAGAACTGCACAGACCATGACGTAGTTTACCTTGCTATTGTTCCAACATTGAGATAAAAGACGAATTCTTTTCATGAAAAAAATATTTATTGTCGTGAAGAAAAATATTTCTTTTCATGAAAATATTTCTTTTCTTTCATGAAAAGAAATTGTTAATGATGATGTCATATAGCCTCAGCCATCTCAGTCTTTTCGCTTAAATAGTAGGAGAATGTAGACTATTTATGGTTATTAGATGGATTGATTACAGCATGGATTTTTACACTATACATAAGTAAATACTATTGTATAGTTGTATTATTGTTGGATGGGGATAGCCCAAGCTTTATTTTAACCTAAAACGATGAGAATTAAAAACCTAATAATGACAACGATAACTTTATTGACGGGATTGGGTGCAAATGCTTCTGATACCGATAGCCTTATGGCAATGCGTGGTTTTCCTACGGATGAAGTAGGAATCGAACATGGAGTATCTGCTTGTTATGCAGGTAGAATTGATGACCAACTTGTTATGGCAGGTGGTTGTAATTTCCCTGTAAATACATTGGCTCCAGATAGCAAGAAAGTTTATTACAGTGGGATTTATGCTACCACAACTGACGATGGTGATCAACTGAATTGGAAGTTGGTTGGTCATTTGCCTGAACCTTTGGCTTATGGTGTTACTGTGACTTGCGACAACAGTATGATTGTTGTTGGTGGAATGAATAATGATGGGAGCTACGGAAAAGTTTATCGTGTAACTCTTGTTGATGGTAAAGCTGAAGTTTCGACTCTCCTTTCTATGCCTTGCTCAGTGGATAATATGGCTGGTGCTTTGGTCGGCAGACATCTTTATATCGCAGGAGGAGCAATGGATGGTAAGGCTTCTAATCGTGTTTTACGCCTTGATTTAGATAATCTCTCAGCTGGTTGGCAGGACGTAAAGCCTTTCCCAGGCATGGTACGTGTACAGCCTGTAGCTGGCAGTATGGGAGATAGTCGTTTCTGTCTTTTCGGTGGTTTTGCTCCTGCAGCAAATGGAGAGGAAGCAAAGTTGGCGATGGATGGTTGTGTATATGACGAGACAACTGATGAATGGGAGTTAGTTGAAGGTCCGAAAGACGACCAAGGAGAGCCTCTATTCGTTGGAGGTGGTACAGGTATAAACCTAACTAAAGACCAGCTTTTGGTGATGGGAGGTGTAAATAAAGATGTTTTCCTCTCAGCTGTCAATCATCCTCAACCCGATTATTTGAGTCATCCTATTGAGTGGTATTGCTTTAATCCATACACATTATACTATAATAAAGATGGCTGGAAGATACTTTATAAGAGTTTAGAAACGGCGCGTGCTGGTGCAGCTTTGGCACAGACTAATCATGGTTTGTATGTGATTGGTGGTGAGTTGAAGCCAAGAGTGCGTAGTAATAAGATTGTAAAGTACCCGAAACGTTGATATCTTTCAGTGAAATTATGCTCCTAATTTAAGTAATTTATTAATCGTCCGTTATGCCTCATGACATCCATTGATTATTCACGTAAGATTTTTGAAATGTGGGGTAAACTGTAATCTTTTATGAAAAAATACTATCCTTGGGTCCTTGTTGCCCTCCTTTGGTTTGTAGCCTTGCTGAATTATATGGATCGACAGATGTTGTCGACGATGCAGGAAGCTATGAAAGTCGATATTGCGGAACTAAATCACGCAGAGGCTTTTGGTGCATTGATGGCTGTGTTCTTGTGGATTTACGGTCTTGTGAGTCCATTTGCAGGTATTATTGCCGACCGTGTTAATCGTAAGTGGCTTGTTGTAGGCAGCATCTTTGTGTGGTCTGCTGTGACTTATCTTATGGGTTATGCTGAGAATTTCGACCAACTTTATTGGCTCCGTGCCTTTATGGGCGTTAGTGAAGCACTTTATATTCCTGCAGCACTGTCCCTTATTGCCGATTGGCATGAGGGAAAATCACGCTCATTGGCGATAGGTATCCACATGACAGGTCTTTATGTTGGTCAGGCTGTAGGTGGTTTTGGAGCAACGTTGGCTGCAATGTTTTCATGGCATACTGCTTTTCATTGGTTTGGTATTATTGGTATTGTTTACTCACTTGTATTGCTTGTATTCTTGAAAGAGAATCCAAAGCATGGACAGAAAGCAGCTTCACAAGGTGAGGCTAAGTCAAGCAAGAATCCTTTCCGGGGTTTGTCTATTGTGTTCTCTACTTGGGCTTTCTGGGTAATACTCTTCTATTTTGCAGTGCCAAGTCTTCCAGGTTGGGCTACAAAGAATTGGTTGCCAACACTATTCGCTAATAGTTTGGATATACCAATGTCAAGTGCAGGTCCAATGTCTACGATAACAATCGCCGTATCCTCATTCCTTGGCGTTATCATGGGTGGTGTTGTTTCAGACCGTTGGGTACAGCGTAACTTGCGAGGACGTGTCTATACCAGTGCTATTGGACTTGGTCTTACCGTTCCAGCCCTTATGTTATTGGGCTTTGGCCATAGTCTTGTGTCTGTCGTTGGAGCAGGCTTATGCTTTGGTATAGGCTATGGTATGTTTGATGCTAATAATATGCCAATCCTCTGTCAGTTTATTTCTTCAAAGTATCGTAGTACCGCATACGGAATCATGAACATGACTGGTGTGTTTGCTGGAGCTGCCGTTACACAGGTATTAGGTGAGTGGACAGATGGTGGCAACCTCGGTCTTGGCTTTGCTATCTTGGGTGGTATCGTTGTTTTGGCTTTGGTATTGCAACTCTCTTGCTTGAAGCCAACAACCGACAATATGGAGTAATGAATCGCTTATAATTGCTTGTTTTTATCATATATAATCGCCTTTCCCACGTATATAACCGTTTGTTTTAGACGATTAAAGGTGGAGGGCAACACTGTTTATGGAAAAGATTATCGGATTAATTGACGCACCGTTTACGCCATTCTATGCTAATGGCGATGTTAATCTTGAGCCTATTGAGGCTTATGCAGCTATGTTGCAGAAGAACGGTTTGAAGGGAGTATTTATCAATGGTTCATCTGGCGAGGGCTATATGCTCACAACCGAAGAGCGTATGCAGTTAGCTGAACGCTGGATGCAGGCTGCACCAGAAGGTTTCAAGGTTATCGTACATGTAGGCAGCTGCTGCTTGCGTGAGAGCGTACGCTTAGCTGAACACGCAGAGAAGATTGGTGCATGGGGTATCGGTGCGATGGCTCCCCCTTTCCCAAAGATTGGACGAATTGAGGAGTTGGTGAAGTATTGTGAGACAATTGCAGCCGCAGCTCCTTCACTTCCTTTCTACTACTACCACATCCCAGCATTTAATGGTGCATTCTTGTCAATGCTCGAACTCTTGAAAGCAGTTGATGGTCGTATCCCTAACTTCGCAGGTATCAAGTACACCTTCGAGAGTCTTTATGAGTACAATCAGTGCCGTCTTTACAAGGATGGTAAGTTCGATATGCTGCATGGACAGGATGAAACAATTCTCCCAAGTTTAGCTCAAGGCGGTGCAAAGGGTGGTATCGGTGGCACAACCAACTATAATGGTCGTGAACTGACAGGTATCATCGAGGCATGGAACAAGGGTGACATCGAAACAGCACGTGAGAAACAAAACTTCTCACAAGAGGTTATCAACGTTATTTGTCACTTCCGTGGCAATATCGTTGGTGGTAAGCGCATTATGAAGTTGATGGGCTTTGACCTCGGTCCTAACCGTGTTCCTTTCCAGAATATGACAGATGAGGAAGAGGCACGTATGAAGAAGGAGCTTGAGGAAATCGGTTTCTTCGAGCGTTGCAATAAGTTCTAATAATCATATTACAGCCCAATATTTCCTTTTATTTCTCCTTTCTATGTTTTTAGACTTGTAAGGAGAGTAGGAAATATTGGGCTGTTTTGTTTTTCTATCAAGTTGTTCGTAGTTTTCTATCAATTATAGATAGTGATTTCGCCTGCAATAGATTGGTTCATGTATTTGCGGATTGTTTCTGTATCGTTGTATTTAGCTTGCAGATACATCAACTTTGTTACAGCTGCTTCAACCGTACTATCATAACCACTAATTACGCCCGTATCTTTGAGTTGATAGCCCGTATCGTAACGGTTCATCTCCACCTGTCCGCTAATACACTGGCTGATATTAACCACAATAATATCACGCTCTGAAACCTTACGGAGTATATTCATGAGCCAAGGATACTGTGGAGCGTTTCCACTTCCGTATGAACGCATGACAATACTTCTCAACTCTGGTGCATCAAACATGTGATGAATCAAATGCTCCTCAATACCAGGGAAGAGAGAGAAGATAATCACATTGTTATCCAACTCGAAGTGTGGCACCATTGGCTTCGTAAAGTCTGGCTTTAATATACTGTGTTCTTTAAAGTTGAAGTTGACACCAGCCTCGCAGAGATGAGGATAATTAAAGGTGTCAAACGCATTGAACTCGTCTGCATTCTGCTTCGTTGAGCGATTGCCTCGTAAGAGATGACCGCTAAAGTAGATACAAACCTCTGGTACCATTGGCGTGCCGTCTAAGTGATGTGCAGATGCCAATTCAAGACTTGTCATGAGGTTTTCCTTACCATCTGTACGTAGCTGTCCGATTGGAAGTTGTGAACCCGTAAGGATAATAGGCTTTGTAAGGTTCTCAAACATGAACGACAAGACAGAGGCGGTATAAGACATCGTATCTGTACCATGCAAAACAACAAAACCGTCATACTCTTCATAGCGGTCTGCAATGACTTTCACCAACTGCTTCCATCGGACAGGCGACATATCAGATGAGTCGATAGGTGGGTCGAACTGATAGGTGTCAACCTCCGTAGGGATTAGTTTGAACTCGGGAACGTTATCAACAAGATGGTTGAAGTCTAATGGCTCCAATGCACCTGTCCGTTGGTTGTGTCCCATACCAATGGTACCGCCTGTATAAATGAGTAATACTTTGTTGGTTCTGTTCATCGTGCATTAGTTTGTTGTTTTTGCAAAGATAAGAAAAACATTTAACTCGCATCGTAATTTTACAGATAATTTTTTATATAATGTGGTATGGTAAGCAAATATCTTATATGTTAGTTGTTAGTGGCTTGTTTCATAAGGTAATGTCCTTTATCTCATCGTTTTCTTTTGCTATATTGGGGCTCGTTAAGCCTTGTTTTGTAGGTAAGCACCAATGGTGTTAATGCTTAGCACTAATGGTGCTGACGCTCCGCACCATTGGTGCTGATGCTTAATTGCGATGTTATATATCTCCTTTTTGGGGCGGAAACTATGTTATTAGCCCTTTTGTAAGGCTTCCTACCGATGTGTTTTTTCCTTTACAACGTTTGGTTTTCTCTGCTTTTATGCTTACCTTTGTTTTTCAAACATGATCAATCACAATATTACCAAATTATCTTTCGACTATGGAGAAGAAATATTTTGCCCCTTCTGAACTGATTATTAATGAAGATGGAAGTATCTTTCATTTGCATTTGAAGCCAGAGAATCTTGCCGATAAAGTTATACTTGTTGGTGATCCTGGACGCGTGGCACTCGTTGCTTCACACTTTGAGAATAAAGAATGTGAGGTTTCTAATCGTGAGTTCTGTGCTATCACAGGTACTTTCAAGGGAAAGAGAATTACGGTTTTGAGTACAGGTATTGGCTGTGACAATATTGATATCGTTTTAAACGAATTAGATGCGCTTGCTAATATCGATTTCAAGACACGTACAGAGAATGAGCAGTTGCGTCAGTTGACACTCGTACGAATTGGTACTTGTGGTGGATTGCAGCCTTACACACCTGTTGGTACTTATATCGCATCTGCCAAGAGTATTGGTTTTGATGGTTTGTTGAACTTCTATGCAGGTCGCAATCAGGCTTCTGACCTTGAATTTGAAGCGGAATTCAAGAAGCAGGTTGAATGGGATTCTCAGTTGGGAAATCCATACGTGGCTTGTGCTGATAAAGAGTTGCTTGACACTATCGCTGCAGATGATATGGTACGTGGTGTTACAATTGCTTGTGGCGGTTTCTTCGGGCCACAGGGACGTGAGCTTCGTTTGCCATTGCAGGACCCTAAACTGAATGAAAAGATAGAAAACTTCTCTTATAATGGTATGCAGGTAACTAACTTCGAGATGGAGTCATCGGCTCTTGCTGGTCTTGCTACTCTTATGGGACATAAGGCTGTTACAGCCTGTATGGTTATTGCCAACCGCCTTGCTAAAGAAGCAAATGCAAGCTATAAGAATACTATTGATGGCTTGATAGAGAAGGTGTTGGAGAGAATATAATAAATGATTCTTTATGAGCAAACAAAAAGACAAGATATCACAAACAGTTTTATCCACCCCTCTGTCTATTCTTTCAGGGGGTGGTGAACCTGTATGCTCTCTTGCTACTCAGCCTGGTGGAGCTATAGGTGTCATCCGTGTGAGTGGTGAGAAGGCGACAGAAGTGACGGACAAAGTCTTTCATAGTGTTCGTGGAAAGCATTTAACAGATGCGAAAGGGAACACCTTGCATTATGGTGAAATCCTTGACAAGGAGGGAAATACCATTGATGATGTTCTGGTTAGTGTCTTCCGTGCTCCTCATAGCTATACGGGTGAGAACAGTACTGAGATATCTTGTCATGGTTCTGCTTATATTCTTAATCAGGTTGTAAAGGCACTTATTGATGCTGGTTGTCGTCAAGCTCATCCGGGAGAGTACACACAGCGAGCTTATATGAACGGCAAGATGGATCTTAGTCAGGCGGAAGCTGTTGCCGACCTCATTGCTGCTTCTAATCGTGCAACGCATCAAGTGGCATTGAGCCAGTTGAAGGGCCATTTTAGTTCAGAGCTTTCACTCTTACGTGAACAGCTTTTGAAGATGACTTCTTTGTTGGAGTTAGAACTTGATTTCTCTGATCATGAGGAACTTGAGTTTGCTGATCGTACAGAATTAAAAGCTTTGGCAGAGACGATACATCATAAGATAAAACTTCTCACAGATTCCTTTGAAACGGGTAAGGCTTTGAAGAAAGGTGTGCCTGTTGCCATTGTTGGTAAGACGAACGTGGGTAAGTCGACTCTGTTGAATTGTCTTCTTCATGAGGAGAAAGCCATTGTTTCGAATATTCATGGTACGACACGTGATGTCATTGAGGATACAACAGAAATCAAAGGTGTTACCTTCCGTTTTATAGATACAGCTGGTATTCGTCACACTGAAGACCAAATTGAAAAGTTAGGTATTGAGCGTGCTTATCAAAAGATGGATGAGGCTGCCATTGTCTTATGGGTTGTTGATGAGCAGCCAATGGTAGAAGAGTGTGCTGAAATGCAGCGTTTGGCGAAAGGTAAGCACTTGATAGCTATCTTTAATAAAATCGATAGTAAAGAAACAGAGCCAAAGCTGCTAAATGATGAATTGCCAACTATCTTTATATCAGCAAAGTTAAAGCAAAATATTAAGGCTTTGGAGGAGGCTATTTATGAAGCTGCTGATATTCCAGAGATAAACGAGAACAGTGTTATCATTACTTCTGCGCGTCATTATGAGGCATTAACGCGTGCTAACGAATCTATTTTACGTGTCATTGAAGCTCTCGACTTTGGACTTAGTGGTGACCTCGTTAGTGAAGATTTACGCATCTGTCTTCATCAACTTGCTGATATAACAGGTGGGCAGATTACCCCACACGAAGTGCTTGGAAATATATTTAAGCACTTCTGTATTGGTAAGTAAGATCTTTGGATAGGTTGCTCTCTTTGTGTCGTAAGTCCTTATTGTTGAGAAATGTAACCCTCTTGGTCGTAGCCTTTACGCTCATGATGAATGAGGTCTATCAATTGTTGAATCTCTATTCTGTCTGATTTAATATTCTTATAACGAGCATATTGTTCGTTATAACGTCTTGTTGAGCCACATCTTAACCGTGAGGAGATATCTTCTGGGATTAAGAAAGATGTGCGTTCTGTGCCTAAATGCTTCTGAAATTCAGACAGGAATATATGAATACCAGCCAAATCAAAGTCGCCAAAGTGGATATATGGATTAGGGATAGATGCCAGCCATTCTCTAAGATCTGTTGATTGTGGATAGCGTGAGACGAACAGTACTTTTTGTGAATGTCCATGTTTATGTAGGTATTCATCGAAGAAGAGTCTTTGTTGACGAACTTTTCTGAAATTCTCCATATTCTCAATTCCAATGATAATCACGTTGTCTGGAATTGTAAATGTTTTCCAATCAGATACAAACAAGAAACATCCTTCTTGTGGATTGATGGTAAATGGAACTTTATTCAATCGACATTCAATCGTCTCATACGTATTCACTGGGAACCCAGGACATGAACGTATAGTCACGAGTTTAGAGTTTCCTGTCTCGCTTGCCATTAAACTTCTTGACTCGGAATTACCGATATCTAATATCCGATAGTTCTCATCTTTATCAATGAGAAACCTTTTTAATGCTTCGATATTGTTGGCACGATACGATTTTCTCGACCCATGTATAATGATTTGCAATAGGCCTTCCTGAATAAGTTCTGTCAGTAGTCTATTGCTTATCCTTGAACCTGCAACGGTCTCACCAGCTATTAACGCTTGTATAGATGCACTTACTGCCATAGTCTTTCGATGTTATATTCTTTTTAAAAGTTTCTCAACTTTCGTCTTTACACCATGCTTGCTTAGTAGGTAAGTATACCGATAATCGTATGGATTATAGGATGTTGGTGAACTATTTATTAGCTGGATATTACGTGAGTTAGCAAACTGTAAGATGCCTTTAATATTGTTTGGATGTAGACGACCAATCTCATCCATCATACAATGGACGATGAAATCACCACTCTTACGGGCTGCCTTCTTCTTGAATACGTTGATAAGCATGATGTTAACCATTGCCTTCACTAAGATGTCTGTTCCGTCTGAACCAACGTTATTAATGCGTTCTACCCAGCTTGTATCATTGTCGTTCTCCTTTACACGGAACTGTAAACGGAAGGCATCGCCCAATGATACGATGTTACGATTTGGCTCGTTCTGTAACTGATGAGATAAGCTTTTCAGATAGTCTACAACCTTTCGGTTTACTTCATCACGATTATCACTTGAGAAGAGGTTAAGTTCTCCTATAGAAAGAGCATTCTCAATGCAGTAATTATGAATGGATATAAGCAACTGCATAAGCTTGTCTGACGACTCATTTGCTCTTAACTCTATACTTTTAATAACTCCAGCAAAGTTCTTCTCAACAAAGTCTCGATTGATGTCAAGGATTACTCCATCCACATCTGATCTACGTTTCATCAACGCGCCGACCTCAGTTGAAATACGTCCCAAGATGTCTTTGTAATGTTCACTGGTACGTCTTCGATACTCTTCTATCTTATTATTGTCGATAAACTCTTGTAAGTCAACCGCAATCTGCATATAATCTGCGTCTGTGATAGGCATTGTGTTGAAGTGAAAAGCATTCTGAGGCTTAAAGTTACGATTGAAGTTTACGACAGTTCCTTTTAGTATCTCAATGGCTTCTCGTTTCTGATTAATAGTGCCTCTCAGCTGACTTATTAGCTGTAAACAGTCTAAATGCGTAGACTTTACCTTGTTATCAGCGAGATAATCGTTGGAAACTAAGTGTTCATTTTCTATAACTTGATGATATTGATTTAGTCCATCTCGTCTATGAGCGAGGTCTTTTTGGATCGCTCTCTGCTGGTCTTCAAATCCCTGTCTCTTCTTCTCTATGCGTATTCGTTTGTCTTCATAGCGTTGTTGCAACATAATAAGTCGCTGCCCAATCTCCTTTATATTGTTTCTAATATCAGCCTCTTTGGAGAAGAGAGTATCCACCGCATCTTCGTATTTGATTACGTCATTGCGGTCTGTTTCTATCTGTTGAAGTAGCTTGTTAAGCTCATCAAGTGCTTTGCGATATTCGTTCAATAGTTTGATATCTACTCCCTTGCCTTCAAGCTCAGCTTTTTGTTGCTTGTCAAGTTGAGTTTTTTGATTTTCAAATTCCTGATTATGCAATTCAGCTTCAGTCTTTTGTTGCTCTTGAAAGGCATTAAGTTCATTATTAAGTGCCTTTACAGATCTGTTGAAAGCAGCATCAAGTTCCTTCAAGTCCTTTTCGTTCTTAGCATCATTCTTAGCTTGTCTTTCTTTCTCAGCATCAACTTTAAGAGTGGCATCATTGAATGCACGTGTACGTAACTCTTGTTCGCTTGAGATTATTTCCTGCTCTTCCATCTCTAATTTATGCCGTTGGTTCTGCAGGTTCTGTCTCTTGGTAGGTATTTGTTCAGCCTCCACTCTTAGCTGAGTAGCTTCCTGACGCAATGGTTTAAGTAGGTTACCATACTTCTTACCAAGTTTAGATATTTCCTCTTGGAGGGTTATTGGCAGTTGTGACAACTGTCTATTCAGAAGTTGAAGTCGTTCTTCTAATTTCTTCTTCTCTGCTCGATACTCATCAGGAGTACGATGGGTAGGCTCAATATTTTCCAAGTTGAGCTTTATTCCAAATAGGTTGTCCGTTTTATTGTCTAACGTTGGTTCAAGTCCTTGGGCGTAGAGTATTCGTTCTTCATCTACAACTTTTCCAATCGTATCTTCCCACCCTTCAGCGTTCTCACACAACCAATGATACAGCGAATCATCCAGATGTGACAGCAAGTCGTTGATTCTTGCAATCTCATTACGGCATATTGTACGATCGTTCTCCAATCGTTTTTGTTCCTGCAAAGAGGCTTGTTTTAATTCAGCCTCTTTCATTTCGAATTCATTAGTCAGCTTTTCTATTTGAATTCTAACAGTTGTCTGCTGTGCTCCATTAGCCTTTTCTTTGATATCTAATTGCACCAGTTGCTCCTTCACTAACTTGATGTCATTCTCCTTAGGGTGCCATTGACGCAGTTCTTTAAGTCTACTATCAGCTCTATACTGTTCAGCAGTAAGACTGTGAAGACGTTCTTTGGATTCGAGTGACCAAGCACGATACGCATTCATAACCAGGTTTCTGTTCTTAGAACGCTCTTCTTCATAGCGATTACGTTCTTGTTGTAGCTCTGTTTGCTTTGTGTATAAAGTCTCTCTCAGCCTATTGATAAATGCTTGATGAGCATTTTCAAGTTTCGCTTTGGCGATATTATACTTCTCTGCTATTGACGCATTCGTTTTGAGTAAATCGTCCAATAGCATTTGTTTCTCAGCCGTCTCATGTTTTAATGACTTCTCACGAGCATTAAGTGCAACCTTTTCTTTTATGTTAATAGCATCAAAATACTTTCGTTTCTCAGCTATCTCTTTCAGTTTACTATTTTTTCCTCCAAGGTCTTGATTGAGTGAGTCTTTTTCTTTGTCATAGTCTGCTTTAAGTTCCTTCTGACGTTTACTCTCTTTCTCAATATTATTTCTTACATCTACAAGCTTACTTTCCAATAGTGGTATTTGTTGTTCATCGTCCGCTACAACGTAGTTCAGCATGTGCCATACATCAAGTAGTTGCTGATCAAACGCAACTATCTTACGGCCCTGTTCAGCTATTTTCAGTGCTTGCTGGCGTACGGGATAAATTCCGTCACGTGTCTGTCGGAACCAACAGTCTATTTCATCGTATTCTCTTTCAAAGTCTGTTACCAGTCTTCTGTACGTTTGTAAATCAATAGGGTGGTCTTCGTCAGCCATTGACTGGATGATAGTATTCTTCACAAAGTCAGCATCCAACTTCGTGTTAAGGAATACATTTTGAATACTTCGGGGTATGTTTTGATAGTGAGAACTCTGTACTAAGGCATAGCGAGTAAACTTGTGGTCGTGTGTGTTACCAAAGATAATGTCCTTAAACATTACCCCTGAGTCGATTCTTGCAGACACACTCACATTCTTATCAATACGTTCACGTATCTTGACCCAGTCACTTAATACCTGTTTATCATTATCAATGAGCCACTCCCTTTGGTATGGTGCATCAATAAACCGCCAAGAAGCACGTCCTTGGTATCGGTTGACTAATATGGTATATGCTCCATTATCACGCATTACCTCATAGAGGATATGCGAATTAGATTGGCGGAAATAGAACTCATCAAACGACTTCTGGCCTTGTTGAATACCCAACTTATGTTTGTCGGCATTGTAGAAGAATAGTAGTGCTCTTAGTACTGTACTCTTTCCTACACCCTGTGTCCCTGTGAAATGCACATTACCATCTACTGATATTTCAGCATAAGGAATATTAGCACTATTGATAAATATGATTCTATTCAGGTATTTCATCTTCGTTAGCTATTTGAATCATGTTAACCAATTCCTCAGCATAACGGAATGCAGAGGTTATCTTAAAAGTCTCATCTTGAATATTGACACATTCAGCAAACCCCATGTTTTGCATCTCTTGGAGTAGCTTGTTCACTATCTCTTGATTTGAGCCTGCGCCATACTTCTTAAAGAGGTGGTTAGCTTTTTCCTTCAATTCAATATCTAAACTGATTTGTTCTATCAGATGTCCTTTACGAAATTGGTAGCCTGCAGAGAATGCTTGGTTATAACATTTAAGGAAGTCAAGATAATCAAGCCACTTAGAAAAACTTTCTAACTTTTGTTCTATAGCTTGTTTTCCTTCCCCTATACGAGAGAAGTAGAAGTAACCATTGCCTTGTTCTAATTGTAGACCAACTTCTTTAAAGTAGTCTGCATAATCCTCAAAGTTCTCTTCTAAGTCATCGTATAGATGGCGAATAGAGTTGTCAGAACTGTCAACAGAGAGGAATTCTCCGCGGATTAATCGTTCATATATTCGTTGAGTGTTATTTCGCATAGATGATTGGATATTCAATGTTTTGGTAAGTTGCGTATTCTCCAGTCATTTTACATTCATCGGGGTGTAGGATGACAAGTTGACAAAAGAGGGTTGCAAGATCTTCTATTTCACGTTTTGTCGTGTAGTTGTATCTGAGGATAAACTCAAAGAGATTGTAGCTTGATGCAGCAAAGGCATTCCACACTTCAGTAGGATCAATCTCTTTTAGAAGTTGTACCTGCTCTTGTAAGTCTTCCTTTGTAAGTGGCTCTGCCTCTGTTCGTGACGTCTTTTGTATACCGTTACGTTCTGCTATTCTCCTTAAAACCTTTGCTATCTCATCATTTTCTCTTAATGCCTCCAATGAAAGACGAATCTTACTATATTGCCGAGACTCCATCCATAGCGGATTGTTATCTTCTAATACTTGTGTAATATTAGTTTCTGTCTTGATGAGAACTTGGTCTTTCAGATACTTTAATTTGCGTATCTTCTTGTAAAGCTGGTTCTGTTGGTCTATTTGATTGATATAGACAATGATCTGTCTATCTATCTCCATCAGTGCATGATAGGCTTCAACAAAATCGTGTCTTACATTGCTACAAGTCTTAGCCATGTGTGGGTCATTAGCCATAATGAAGAAAGCTTGCTCATTGTCCATTAGCTTTTCACATTCACGTATCATCGAGCGTATGCTATGACTTTTTTCATCAAGATTCTGGAGTTTCGTTTTCTTGTTGAGATAGTTTGGTTCTTGCTTATAGGTGTTGTCCATGTTTCGTTTCAAGTCCACCACATTTTTCAACGTCCTAAAGCCAGTCTTCTTCAAGAGTTGGCGTACACTATCTTGGTAGCCAGCCTTCCGATTTACGTTTGTCTCTTGTAGGAAATAAGTGATATGCTCCTTTAGTGTGTTGATACATTCCTGCACACTTAACACACTTATTTCCTCATTCACATTCAGTACCTCCTCGAAGAAATTAAGATAGTCGCTCTCTATTTCAAGAGAATTGCCAGTTTCTACTACTACACCATAGTCAATGAGCCTACTTAGTCGGCTCTCATTCCCTCCAACTAACTCCAGTGCTATTCCTTTGGGGAACTTTATCAGCTTTCGCTTCTCAAACATCTCACTCAGTAGTCTTTGCTCGCGTGAGAGTGTTTTAGTAAGCTCTTCTATTGTTCTAAAGTGTGACAGTATGTCCATGGGCTTGTTTTATATATCAAGGGTATGATAGTCTTTAACTTTGTTATTGAATAAGCTGGGAGTTAGCAAGATTTCTTAATACATCATTTTTGTATGGATAAGAATCCGTTTGCTTTCAGACCCGCATCTTATACTTTAGGTATTAAAACAGATACAAATATAATAATAACTTTCGAACAATGTTGCTAATTCTTGATAAAATCTGAGTAACTTATGGTAAACATACCATGTACATGTCTTTTTATCAGTATATTCGTGTGAAATAGATTGTAATAGACGAATTTATATACATCTTTCTCTTATTGTGCGAGTGCTCCGCACATGTGGTGCGGAGGCTTAACACTATACGTGCGGAGGCTTAGCACCACACAAGTTTATGGTAAGGATAAAGGAAACTTATCATCGAGAAGTATGCAAAAGTTATCTGATTAGTATGAGTTTCTATGTGAATAGGAGGACGTAAGCGTATGATAAATAGACTTTTATTTGGTGGCGTAATGGACATTTGGTAGGCTGAAAACCTCTCGGGTTTTAGTAATGGACATTTGGTAGGCTGGTTATTCCAGCCTACTTTTTTATTTATGAATCCATCTATAAACTTCTTCTTGTTAGCTTCATTCAATCCATTATGATTATGTAGTGCTCTTTTAAGTTGTGAGTTAAATCCTTCCAACAGGTTTGTTGTATTAGGTATTTGCATATCCGGATACTCCTCACACGTATAGATCCATGGCAGATGTGTCTTAATAGAACGTCTTGCCGTTCTCAGCCTTCTGTGTGTATAAGTTGTCTTACCCGAGAT
>CAKMOD010000027.1 GCA_927910885.1 uncultured Prevotella sp.
CATCTATGTGCTTAATCCTTGTTCGTAATGGAAGATACTCTCAGAGGTCAGAGCATGTAAGAAATCCGAAGTAATAACAATCTATTGTCTTAATCCTTGTTCTAATGGAAGATACTCTCAGAGTCAGAGAGCAAAACCTAAGAATCCTTGAGTTCAGAGGTTTTGATAATAGTAAGACCTATAAAATCGGCTTTTGTTAACAGAAATTAACTGCTTTAAAAGCGAGTGCAAAGGTAGTAATTTTTAAGCAAAATGTCAAGGAACGCAGGGTTAAATCTTATTAAGCAAAGACTACTTTTTTATAAGTTCTTGTCTTCATTGGCTTTCCAAAAGCGGAAGGTGATATCCTCAAAGCTGCCATCAGTACAGCGGCGGTACATCCGCTGATTGGTACGAGGAGAGTCGAGGGCACCGAGATGGCAGAGATAAGGTCCCACTTTGATATAATCAAAATGCTGTTGGTCGATGAGCGGAGAGATTGCTGTGCGCCCAGTGTACCAACCTATCTTAAAACCTGCGTGATGACAACGGACGTGCTCAGCGAGTCGGTTGACTTCAGCAGGGTCAGCATCGCCCCCCATAAATCCCACACAAGTAATGGTGTCTTCCGTCTCACGAATCAGTGCAGATAATGCTTCAGCCGTCAACTCCTCTCCCCTATTCGCCCACAAGAACTGACTATGGCAGCCCGGACAGCGACACGGACATCCCGAGATATTGATGGCAAGCGTCACCTCATCGGGGAACTCCTGAAAGACGATATCTGTATTGATATAACGAAGCATCGCTGTATGATTATTTCTTCTGAAAAACATTCACGTTCAAGGAGCTATTATCGCCAGCCTTATGCGGTGACTACTCCTTTCTAACGTGCTATTTTCTAAGCTACAAAGATATAAAGAAAGTATTAAACAAAGCAGACTTTATACGAAAATCTTAAAACTTTGAGGTTTGAAATTTGAACTTTGAACTATTTCCTTTGAACTTTGAGGTTTGAAATTTGAACTTTATGATTAGACTTTTGAGCGTTAGTAGGTAATCATAATTATGATGTACTAATGAGAACTCTGTCCTAATAATTATAAAGTTTTCTCTCACAGAATTCACAGATGAACAGAAGCAGCAGAAAAACAAAGACTATTTTCTCTCTCACAGAGTACACAGATGAACAGATGCAGCAGAAGCACAGAGACCTAAAGGTCATTCGAAGACACAGACACGATGGATATACATTTGCAAAGCTGCTCGGTGCATTCCAAGACCTTTAGGTCTCTGAGCCTTTTACTCAGCAAAAAGAAATCTGTTCTTTCTCTTTATCTGTGTATTCTGTGAGAGAATGAAAACATAAAATAAAGTTTGAACTTTGAACATTATAACTTGACTTTTGAGTGTTAGTAGGTAGTCATAATTATGACATACTAATGAGAACTCTATCCGAACAATTATAAAGTTTTCTCTCACAGATATCACAGATAAACAGATGCGATGCCTACACAGAGACCTAAAGGTCATTCGAAGACACAGACACGATGGATATACATTTGCAAAGCTGCTCGGTGCATTCCAAGACCTTTAGGTCTCTGAGCTTTTTACTCAGCAAAAAGAAATCTGTTCTTTCTCTTTATCTGTGTATTCTGTGAGAGAATGAAAACACAAAATAAAATAGAAAAAGACTGAGGGGAAGAAGGCTTCAATTTGTAATTTGTAATAAAAAAGTCACCACTCATAAATCAATAGATGCTCTTTTAGCTTCTAATTAACGCCCAATTAGCTTGCAAAAGATGCCCTTTAAGACGCTTACTAACGCCCTTTTGAACGTCTTATTAAGCACCTTTAGAAAACAACCTCATACTACTTTATAACAAGAGAGTTACAAAGGCAATAAAATTAGCGTTTTTAGGCACTTGATAAGCTGATTTCGTCACTCATAATGTAAAGGAAATTCAGAAACACAAGGCGTAACAAAAATAAGATTAAGGCTTAGTTAGGATCCTAACTAAGCCTTAATTGTAGCATTATGAAAATACTTTTAGAGAGATAAAAGCATTAGTTACTTCTTGGGTTTTGCTCCAAATTACCCTTATAGGCATTGATAGCCGACTGTGGTATGAAGTAAATCACACGATAATCAGTTGCTGGGATGTCAACCATTGGCTGATGTGGACCAGGGAAACGACGTGTAAGGGTGTCGCCATTGCGGAACACATCGTAGCTACGCTCTGCCTCAAACGCCAACTCTAACTGGCGTTCCTTATCCACCAAAGTCTTTGCTGTGGCAGCAGTAAACTGAGCACTCGTATAGCTTCCACCCACGATCGCACGCTCACGAATCGTGTTCACGTCAGCCATTGCATTAGCAATATTACCCAACTTCACATTTGCCTCAGCACGATTGAGATACATTTCGTCAAGACGAGAGATGATAGGCGAATACAACTGATTCTCCTTACCACCCTGACGAGAGCACTTCACCACATAGAACATAGGATAAACGCGGTTGAGCTTCATCTGATAATCAAGCACACCGCGATAGGTATGTCCCTGATAATTAATCGAGTAAAGACGCTGTGCAGGATCGATTGGTGTGAGAACAAGTGGAGTAGTGTGTCCCGTTCCAGTGGTATCGCAAGTCAAACTATTGTCTGGGTGACGAGTATAGCGCAACTGCACGTAGTTGAAATTCACCTGATTACCACTTGCATCATAGACATTCTTGATGAAACGGAAGACAGGGACGTACTTGTCTGTCTTGTCTTTTACATACTGTGGCTCAATGAATTGCGCACGAATATCGGTGTACTTCTTATTAAACCAGTCGTTCTGACCCGTCTCATTAAGCAAGTCAAGATACTTACCAGACGCATACATTTCGCCCCAACCCATACCGCCGATATTTGAATACATACCGCCAATGGTGTAATAATAGTCCCAACCGGGGAACTCAGAGTCTACCCTTTTCACTACGAAGATGTTTTCTGGATTGTTTTCTGGCTCAAGGGTGTTGCTAACACCATAGTCCTTACGGCTCAACAGACTAAACTTACCAGAGTCGATTACCTTTGTTGCATACTCAACACTCTTCTGCGCGTAGGCAGTGTTAGGCGTTTCATAAGTTCCACTCATATAGAGATAGATTCTACTCAACATAGCCCAAGCAGCCTCTTTAGAAGCAAAGATACAACGTTCTTCGCTGTGCAGGTCTTCTGTCATCAGCGAAGCCGCCTTCTCTAAGTCCTTAATCGCCTGTTCGTAGGTTTCCTTTACGGTTGAACGATTCGGCAACACAGTGTTTACTGGGTCGTCAGGTGTACCGTTAACGATAGGCATACCGAGGTTTGTATCAGGGTTTTGCGCGTATGGTCTACCGTATGCACGACAGAGATAGAAGTAAATCATGCCACGCAGATAGTAGCATTCTCCCAACTGTGTATCGGTAATCGTACTCTTACCTTCAGGAATATCCTTGATGATATTAGATGCCTGCGCAACTACTTTATAGCTATAATCCCAGAAGTTCTGCAATCGGTAGTTATTAGGAGTGCGCGAATAAGAGATAAACTCATAGAAAGCATCGGTGGAAGTACCACGAATCATGATATTATCTCCAGCATATTCGCCACAGCGATACATAGGGTCCGACCACGTTTTCAGGAATCCATAGCATCCATTCAGTAGCGATGGAAAACTCTCATCAATATTTTTAGTCATGGTATCATCATCCATCATGTATTCAGGATGACGCTCTACGCTACACGATACCATTGCAATAGCTGCTAAGAGCAGCACATATACTTTTTTCATAGGGCAGATTCTTTATTTAGAATGTAACGTTAACGCCGAGCATAAACTTGCGAACAGAAGGATAAACGCCAGCGCCTGTTGAGATTGAAAGAGCTGTTGAGCGTTCGCCAGAAGCATTGCGACCACCATCGGCAGCAGGCAATTCTGGGTCAACACCAGAGTAATCGGTGATGCAGAAGAGGTTTTCACCACTGATATAAACGCGCAATGCCTTTACGATATCACTCTTAAGGTTGAAGTTGTAACCCAAAGTAATTGAGCGAAGCTTCAAGAAGTCAGAGCTCTCTAAGTAGCGAGTTGACGCCTTATTAGAGTTAGATGGGTTGTTATAAGCAGCAACTGGGTGTGTTGCTACGTCTCCCTTCTGTGCCCATCTCTTCCAACCTTTCTGCAAACTGAACTGGTTACGATCGGATAAGCACCATCAGAGTCATACTCCTGTCGTGAGTAGTTATAGATGTAAGCACCCAATGAATAGCCAAAGACAGCATTAAAGTCGAAGTTCTTGTATGTTAAGGTCGTTGAGAAACTACCGAATACGGTTGGCGTAGCGTGTTTGTCAAGTGCTATTTGGTCAGCCTTAGCATAGTTGTTAGTAATAACACGATTGCCATTCGCATCAGTTGTGTACCATTGTGGCGCACCATTATCTGGGTCAACACCTGCCCATTCACGCAAGTAATAAGTATCTGCGCTCAGACCCGGACGTAACAACGTGTTGGTTGAACCAGCAATACCATCACCTTCGATAATCTGGTCTCTACCGCTATACAGCTTCTTAATCTTATTAGAGTTGGTAGAGAGGTTGGCATCAACTGTCCAAGTGAGGTCCTTGCTCTTGATGATATCAGCCGAAAGAGTAGTTTCAAAACCAGTGTTGGTAAGCTCACCAATGTTCTGCCAGATGCTTGTCACACCGATAACACCAGATATAGGCACTGCAAAGAGCAAGTTGCTTGTACGCTTGCTATAGAAGTCGAAGGTCATACGTAGGCGTTTAAACATATTCAGGTCGATACCTACACCAGTGGTATAGCTCTTCTCCCAAGTCAGTTTCTTATTGGCAAGCTGAGTGATGACAGCACCAGGAACCTCATTATAGCTTGCACGTAAGCTGTAAAGTCCGTATTGAGGATAGAGGCTGTTAGGGCGACTACCTACTGAACCAAACGATGCACGCACCTTCAAATAATCAATGCAAGGTACCTTAAACCACTTCTCAGCCGTAGCAACCCAGCCACCACTGACAGAGAAGAAGGTTCCGTATGCAGCATCAGAACCAAAGTTACTTGCACCATCGGTTCTCAGTGAGAGTTGCAACAAGTACTTATTAGCATAATCAGCATTGAGGTTTGCGAAGAAAGACTGCACAGCCCACTCATATTTATTACCTCCAACAGATTCAGGTGTAGAGGTGATATCAAGTTGAGCAAAGCCCGGTACTAAGCCTGTTCCATCGCTGCTATGATAACGATATTCACCATCATTAAACTCATAACCAAGCATTAAGAAGCCGTGATAATCACCAAAACTGCGAGTAGCTTTCAGCAATTGGTTGGTATAACGACGTGTGTTCGTACTCGTGCTTTCACTCACACGCCCCTTACCCTCTGCTCCTGATGTACGAGGATCAGCATAACTCTTATCGAGGTGGGTACTCCAACGATAGCTATTCACAGAAGAGAACGTAAGCCAATCAGTGAGATAGATGTCAAAATCGAAGTTGCCATTAAAAGCATAAGAATCGTACTTGCTCCAATTATACTGCAATTCGTAAAGGTAATTAGTAGAGTTGCTATTCACCCATGACGATGATCTATTGCCAACAATCTTGCCCTCTTCATCGTAAGGGCTATCCCATGGCAGCATAGAATACATAGAATAAGTAGAGCGTTGGCGGTCGTCAATCACTCCCTTGCTACCATTAAAGGATGGACGGATAGCTATCCAAGAATAAGGTTTGAAGTTCAGCTTCATCATCGTGTTGTATCGAGTGAAGTCGTATCCACGTACAGCACCATCCTCCTTATAGACACCACCAGTAAAAACAGCACTCAGTTTCTCGCCACCACTGTTAATAGTAAGGTCATAGTTCTGCACGTTTCCCGTGTGTGTAGCTAACTTCCACCAATCGAAATTACTATCACGTAGCTTATCATTCCAACGTGGGAAAGCAATCTCTGCAACATTAGTAAACGACTTATAATAGTCGTATAGCTCGGCACCATCCATCATCTTCACATTACCATTGTTCAGAGTTGAAACGCCCATCTTGGTAGAGAAGGTAATAGAAGTCTTACCAGACTTTGCCCCCTTAGTTGTCACAACGATAACACCATTGGCACCCTGCGAACCATAGATAGCTGTTGAGGCAGCATCTTTGAGTACTGTAAGTGTCTCAATGTCGTTAGGATTAATGTCACCTGGGTCTTTACCAACGATTACTCCATCGATAACCCACAGCGGAGCAGTGCTACCGTTGATAGTAGACTTACCACGAACGATAATGGCACCGAACGAACCTGGCTTACCAGAACCCGGCATAACGTTCATTCCCGGCACCTTACCCGTCAACATATTGGTGACGTTTGCAGTCGTAATATTAGTAAGTTCCTTACTATCAATACTCTGCATAGAACCCGTCAGGCTGTTACGTTTCTGCGTGCTATAACCTACCACGACCATTTCATTAAGCATTGTAGATGAAGAAACCATGCTTACGGTCATGTTGTTTTCAGCTCGCACCGTCGTTTTCTCATAGCCTAAGGACGTAATCACCAGCTCGTCACCAGCCTTTGCGTCGATAGAGAACTCACCATCAATGTTGGTAAGTGCGATTTTCTTCGTCCCCTTCACGGTGATACTGGCACTGATAACCGGCTCGCCCGTACGTGAATCGATAACTTTTCCTTTGATAACAGAGGCCTGCGCCTGTATGGTTACTGTCTGGGTGGCGTATGCCTTATGCGCAGTATAAGGGCAGCACACAAGGGGCACTACCAACAGCAGCGACCTTCCAAGGTTAGTTTTTCTCATAGCTTTCATGCTTTAAAAGGTTTTTATATAATATTGCGTTTAGGTCTTTTGATTGCAGAGATGCGCTTATAATATTGATTGTTTAGATAAATGCAAATATAAATTATTTTTTTTAAACCTCATGCGTTTCATATTCTTTAACATATATCTCCCATGACTTTTTTCTTCTTCTTGTATCTGCGACACATAATAGTGCATATTTTGTAGTGTGTACCTTATATAAAAAGCGGCACGAAAAGAATAGGTTGCTTCTGAAAACAAATGCGAAGCAACACATTGATAAGAAGGATAGCATCTGATTAGTTGTAATAAAAAAAGTCACTATCCCAAAATCAATAGATGCTTAATTAGCTTCGAAAAGACGCCCAATTGCCTTGCAAAAGATGCCCTTTAAGACCCTTACTAACGCCCTTTTGAAGTCTAAGTAAGCACCTTTTGAAATGCGGTTTTGTAACAATTTGATTATCTGCTGGTTACAACACCCTTCTTTTAGATGCTTTTTTAGGTAAAAAAGGGGCTAAAAGAGCGTAATAATTGTAAGGATTTTTCTAATATCCTACTGCTTAACAACTGAAGAATAGAGGATATAAGAAACGCAAAAATTAGAACGAATTTCTTATTTCAATATAGTTCTTAAACAGCCATGAATGGCCCTCAGACAGGAGTTTTACCACCTCTGCACAGATGAAAAGACCTGCAATGACCGAGAGGATGAAAACAAAACTAAAACCAAAGAATATCCAGAGGTCGCCATCCGTGTATTTCTCTTGAAAGCGACGAAGGCGTGAAGAGGATTTATTGACAAACTCGCTGGTGCTTTCTGTCGCATTTTTTAGGGTTTCACCAGCCTGCTTAGACACATGAAGGGCACGCTGAGAGGCTTCAACCAACTTACTTCTCATCTCGGCAAGCTTCTCTTTTGAAGGCGAACTGATGAGATTGGTTGAGACAGTAGGAAGATTCTTGGCTTTCTTTACTTCGATAGGTGAAGCCTCAGCCAAAGGAATAACGGAACGAGCACGGGTACGGAAAGACTTCGGCGCATCAAACCTACAGTTCAACACGTTACCACAATAGGGGCAACGATACTTCATTGTCCCATAGCTCTCAGTCTCAGCCACAAAGTCGCGACCGCAGTTATTACATTTGACAGTATATCTCATGATGGGAGCAAAATTATAAAAAAAATGTTGAAAAGAAAGCAGGAAAGAGTGTTAATTCATAATTCAAAATTCATAATCCATAATTATGATTTGTCTTAATTCAGAATTCATAATTCAAAATTCATAATTATGATTACTATTGTAAACTGTGGTTTATTGCTATGAGTACCATGTTACCTTGTTTTCTCGTTTGCTTGCTAAAAATCTGTGTTATCTCTGACCTTTAGGTCTCTGTGGCGTAAGCAATCTGCTCATCTGTGCCATCTGTGAGAGAGTGATTTGAGCTTTGAATGTCTCTTTGAGAGTAATCATAATTGTGAGCAGTGACGTACTGATGAGAACTTCATTCGAATAATTATGGATTACCAACGAATTTTAAAAGGAGTACGCAAGATTAACCAATATCGAGTTGCTGGCTGCATGATACTTACCGTATGCAAGATTCAACTTGAATTGCTCAAGGTTGATACCCGCACCAACGCTGAATCCAGCACCATGCGCACTGGCGTTATCAGCCTTACCGATGGTCATCTCGTCTGAACGACGGAAGTTATAACCACCACCAACCCAAATACTTTCAGACAACAAGATGTCTGCTCCAAGGTTAAGATGATTGATAAAACGATAGTCGTAATGGGTAAGATCGACGAGCGTTGCCGATACTCTGACTGGGAGAGCAGCAAAGGTCTTGCTCACACCCACCTGCACGTCAATAGGCATCTTACCATAATTCTCTTCGTAAGCCTTGATTTGTCCACCGAGGTTCTTGGCAACTAAGGAAACCGACCATTGTCTTTCAGGCTCATACCAGTTAAGACCAAGGTCTACACCCACCGCCATAGAGTTGTAATTACCTATGTAAGAAGTGATGAACTTTGCCGTAATACCACCAACAAGGTTGCGTGCCAACTCGTAGGCAAAGATACCTTCAACAGCGATTTCGCTGGCATTGAAGGTACCCGTCTGTACGTTGTTCGCATCGACCTCCTTCATCTTTCCATAGTTCATATACTGTACTCCACCAGCCAACGTAGCCTTCTCACCCAAAGCTTTGGTATAAGAAGCACCCATATAATGCGCCCCACGCATATAATTCATATAGCTGAGTCCCACCGTCTTATCGCTCACAGAAGAAGCCAAAGCAGGGTTAGAGAACATCAGTGAAGGGTCGTCCTCAATGATAGTAATATTCTCTCCACCCAATGCCGCAGCGTGTGCACTCACTGGAAGACGTAAGAAGTTGTATTCAGTTTGACTCTCCTGCGCCTGCATTACAACCGCAAAAAGGGTTAACAGGAGGGTGAAAACGATTTTTTTCATTTAATCTAAATTAATTTCTCGGCAAAGTTACATCTTTTCCGAATATCTTATTACTTTTGTCGTTGCAACTTATAATGTGGCGTTTTTGTGCCCATTATGGATTGTATAACGGCAGAAAAAGGTGTTTAGTATATCTTATCTTGGAAATAAAGAAGTCAAATAGAGCAGATTTAGAGAATAAGCGGTGGGTTGGTTTCCTATTGGGAATCATCGTCGCGCTGTCCTTCTTCTTTGTTGCCATAGAGTATAATGCAACGGGGAGTGACGATGATTCGGCTAATACTAAGGCCATCAAGAATGTCACACTCCATGATATGGATATGCTACCTGCCATCGACCAGCAGGATCTGGCTAAGACGCAAGAGGACAAGAAACCTACAATGGAGGACCTGCTCAACCTCAAACGCCGTGACATTCCGAATAAGGTTACGCCTCACGATGCGGGAAGTATGAACTCGAACGATGAGAAGACGGGGGCACCACAGGTGAGTGATGAACCGATTATCATGCCTAAGATAACCACAACTCCTGAACCTCCGAAGGTGAAGGAAGAAGCAAAGAAGGAGATGGAGAAGATGACGGATGACAATTCCGACAAGGTTGTGGAACGCTATGATGATAAGGTTAGCAAGCGAATCCTCTCCGAAACGCCAACACCACCGGGTGGATGGGTGGAGTTTATGAAGTGGCTCACAAAGACGTTACAGTACCCTGCGGCTGCAAAAGAAAGTAAACTGCAAGGAACAGTGAATATTACTTTCATCATCAATGCCATGGTACGGTCGATGATGTCAAAATAAAGAATGGCAAAGTGCCTGTTCTCAACGACGAAGCACTGCGCGTTCTCAAGACAATGGGTAAGTGGAAGCCGGGCATTGAGAAGAATAAACCATGCCGTTCGCTGATAGAAATACCGATTGTCTTCCAACTCTCATGATGCTTCCGAGCTATGAGAGAATATTTAAACGATGAATATAAAATAACTTTTAACTTCAACTCTATATGTACACTGCCGATGAAATTCTGAGTAAAGTAAACGAGTATATAAACAATCTCAGTTATGACCGTAAGCCACAAAGCTTGTACGAACCGATTAAATACGTCCTATCATTGGGTGGTAAGCGCATCCGTCCTACACTGATGCTGCTTTCTTACAATCTTTTTAAGGACGATCCAGAAACGATTCTCTCACCAGCTTGTGCCCTTGAAACCTATCATAACTATACACTCTTGCACGATGACTTGATGGATGATGCACCACTTCGTCGTGGACAGCAGACCGTTCACGTGCGTTGGGATGCCAATACGGCTATCCTTTCGGGCGACTCTATGCTCGTGTTAGCCTTTGAAAGAATGGCCCAGTGCGACAGCAAACACCTCAGTGAGGTGCTTCGTCTTTTCACCGTTACGGCACTTGAGATTGGTGAGGGTCAGCAGTACGACATGGAGTTTGAGAATCGTAATGACGTAAAGGAGGAAGAGTACATCGAGATGATTCGTTTGAAGACCAGCGTTCTATTGGCTTGTGCGATGAAGATTGGTGCTATCCTTGCTGATGCACCAGCTGAAGACGTAGAGAATCTCTATAAGTTTGGCGAGCAGATTGGTCTGGCTTTCCAGCTACAAGACGACTACCTCGATGTCTATGGCGACCCAAAAGTATTCGGAAAGAAGGTGGGTGGCGACATTATCTGCAACAAGAAGACCTACATGCTCATCAATGCTTTCAACAAGGCGAACGCTCGTCAACGTAAGGAGTTAGAGAAGTGGATTGGCTGTGAGAACTTCAATCACGAGGAGAAAGTTGCCGCTGTCACTGAGTTGTATAATAGCATCGGTGTCGACAAGATGGCAATGGAGCGCATCAACTACTATTTTGATGAGGCAAACAAATATCTTGCTGCAATAAATCTACCTGATGAACGGAAGGCAGAACTGTTAGCTTACGCGCAGAGGATGCTACATAGGAAGTGGTGAAGCCTCCCCCGACCCCTCCGAAAGGAGGGGAGCCCAAATAGGATAAAGCCCCACCCCGACCCTCCCCAAAGGGGGAGGGAGGCAAATAGGATAAGGTTAGGATAAAGTTAAATAGGTACATTGATTGCTGAGAAATACTACTCGTCAAG
>CAKMOD010000028.1 GCA_927910885.1 uncultured Prevotella sp.
ACTCCCCTCCCTTTGGGGGAGGGGTAAGGGGGAGGGGCCACTTCTGTTTTCATTATCCCCACAACTCTTGCACAATCCTCTAAAAATGCTTACCTTTGTCTGCAAATCTAAATCATACAAGGGGTTAAGCCCAAATAAACAAATACATTGAAAGGACAAAGACAGACAATGAAACCTATCAATAACTTTATCGTAGCTGTGGGCTTGACGCTCGCACTCTCTGCTATCACTAACAACGCTCACGCACAGGGAAGTAATATGCAGGAGAAGGTGAAAAACTACTTCCTTCAAACACTCAAAACGAAGCAGAATGAGGAGCAGCAGAGCAAGGATACCTTTCAACGTAACAAGACTTATACTACGGATATACAGCAACTTATAAAGAACAAAGATATCGCTCAAAACCAAAAGATGGTGTGGGCTGCATGGTGTGAGGCGAATCACGAGTTGAATGAACAGAAACTTGCAAAGCCAGAAGACTTGCAGAAGGGCGTAAAAGCATCGTGGAACTTACCAGAAGCATTGGAAAAGAATGCTGTCATGCCTTACTACTATGGTGTAAAGGGAAGCACAGCAGGAAAGTTTCCGTTGTTCCTTTATCTGCATGGTTCTGGTCCAAAGGAACATGAATGGTCGACCGGACTTATCTTAGGAAACAGATTCCAAGATGGTCCTTCACTCTATTTCATTCCACAGATTCCTAACGAAGGCGACTACTATCGCTGGTGGCAAGTAGCAAAACAGTTTGCTTGGGAGAAACTAATCCGACAGGCACTTGTCGAGGGTAATGTTGATGCCAACCGCCTCTATGTCTTTGGCATATCTGAAGGTGGCTATGGTAGTCAGCGTCTTGCCTCTTTCTATGCCGACTATTGGGCTGCAGCGGGTCCAATGGCTGGTGGCGAACCATTGAAGAATGCACCTGTAGAAAACTGTGCTAACATTGGTTTCTCATTTCTCACTGGAGCGGATGACACTGGCTTCTACCGTAATATTCTAACTCATTATACGCAGATTGCATTTGATTCTGCTCAGTTGGCACGTCCGCTTGATGCCGACAAGCGTCCGCTCTTTGTTCATCGTATCAACCTCCTGCCTGGTATGCAGCATCATATTAAATACGACCTCACTACCCCATGGCTAAAGAATTTCGTTCGTAATCCCTATCCAAAGACAGTTCTCTGGGAAGACTATGAGATGGATGGTCGTCATCGTTCGGGGTTCTACAACCTACAAGTGTTAGCCTCTCCTACGAAGAATCGTACTTACTATGACATGAATATCCATAATAATGTGGTGACGATTAATATCAAAGAGGTGGAATATACCGCTGTTGAGAGAGACAAGCATTGGGGTATTGAAATGAGATTTAACCGCAGCTACACGAATACAAAGGGCGGTAGGCTTCGCATTTATTTGAACAATGAACTCATAGACATGAAGAAGCCTGTGACAGTTATCGTCAACGGAAAAGAGCTCTATCGAAAGAATGTGAAAGCAAACCTCAAAGACATGATTAATAGCTGCACCGAATATTTCGACCCTTGTAGAGTTTACCCAACTTCCATTGAGGTTAACTATTAACCCAATGGTAGCAGTGGGCACACTCGCCTAACTGATGTTTTGTAATAAAAATTCACACCCTCAAAATTAATTCATGCTTAACAGCATTCGAATTAACGCTTAATTGGCTTCTTAAAGATGCTCTTTTGACCTCTTAAAGACGCCCTTTAAGGACCCAATTAAGCACCTTTTCCCAAACAACTTCGTAACCCTCTGGTTATAGGAAACTTACAAAGCCTCCAAAATCCACGTTTTTTCGCTCGTTTTTTAACTTTCA
Source organism: uncultured Prevotella sp. (assembly GCA_927910885.1). Lineage (GTDB taxonomy): Bacteria > Bacteroidota > Bacteroidia > Bacteroidales > Bacteroidaceae > Prevotella. The sequence goes on from CAKMOD010000028.1 coordinate 1,841, forward strand.
AGGCTATTGTTTTGTAAATTTATTTCACACAACTTCCATCTAATTACAAGAGTGAGCAAAAACATTAATTCGAATTTTGATTGATTCTTCTTAATATCTTCTTGCTTTTCAGATATATTCAGTATATTTGTAAATTAGAGCATTGAAATCCTCCATAGGAATAAGAAGATAAAGAACTCTTCTTTCAGTACTTGTCCTAAAACCATTTACAAGCTCTGGGACTTGTATTACTACAAAACAAGTTCTATTACTTGTTTCAACATTTAAATTAATACTTACAATAATATGTACGCAACGATATCTGCAGATGTAGTTTCTTCTACTTCATTATCACAAGAATCTATGCTAAAACTTAACGATCATATCAAAAAATGTTTAGTTATCCTTGAAGATAGATACTCAAAGTTTTGGGGGCGTATAGTAAGAGGTGACACCATAGAATGTGTGCTACCATCACCTGAAAATGCTCTTGAAGTTGCACTTATACTAAAAACGTGGGTTAAATCATTTACACCTGAAGACAAAGCAAAAGATAGTTTTAATAAATATGGTCTTAGGATTGCAATAGGCTTAGGCGATATGAAAACTGTAAACCGAGAACGTGACATGATGGATGGTGATGCTATATATAAATCAGGAAGAGCTTTAGATAGCCTTGTAGGTAGATTGAAGTATTCATTTACTATTTCTATGGCTAATAAAGAACAAGAGGAGATACTTAAAATCATGTTCTCACTGATTAACGACTTGGTTAATACTACTACAGCTCGTAGATGTAGAACACTTTGTGAGAAAATACTCTATAAAGATACAAGCCTAATTGCTAAAAATATGGGCATCACAGAGTCTGGAGTTAACCAAAACCTTAATGCCCTTTGTTGGACTTCTATAGAGCAAGTTATTGAATATTATAAAAAAAGGCGTAATGGACATTTGGTAGGCTGAAAACCTCTCGGGTTTCTTTTATTTACTACCTTGCAGCATTGAAATCTATGAATAAAAAAAACTGTATCTTCCTGTAATAGCTCAAATGTTAAAAAGAATGGGCATCGACGTTCTGTTCAGATGTATTCCTGCAAGGATTGTGGTAGACAATTTCAAGGTGGTCTGCGTATAAATAATATTT
>CAKMOD010000029.1 GCA_927910885.1 uncultured Prevotella sp.
TGTAGAAGACAGATCGATATCGCAGCTAATTACGTTTATCATATAGTTTTATCCCCCCTTTATAAAATCCATCTAAATGGGGGTAATTATTCCGTTTATGTGATTAATCTCATTCTATTAACAATCTACGCATTTAACGGAAGAACCTTATTATTTGATGCTCAATGAGACTTTAATTAATGCTTAATAGACTTCTAAAAGGTGCTCTTTTGAATGCTAATAAACGCCCTTTTAAACCCTTAACAAGCACCTCTTTCTTAACACCTACGTAACAAACTCACTACAAGATGGTTACAAAAGCATATAAAAATATATTTTTCGCCCTTCTAAAACAAACATATTATAGATAATTGTAATTATTTTTCTAAACTACAAAGCACAAATTAGCAAGTAAACTGATACTTAATGAAATGATAAACATTTATATTCCAATCTATGATTAGTATTAAATAAAATATAATTTTAAGGTTTATTATCCGAAAATAGATAAATTATTAATATTAATTTGTATCTTTGTGCAACCAATAAGAATATAATAATAACATCATAAAAAATACAATGCAGAAAAAAGCACTTATCACGGGTATTACAGGCCAAGATGGTTCCTATTTGGCAGAGTTGTTACTCGAAAAAGGTTATGATGTACATGGCACTATTCGTCGTTCATCAGTAGACTTCCGTGAGCGTATTGCACATTTGGAAGGACGTCCACATTTCCACTTGCATTATGCTGACCTTGGTGACTCAATGAGTATCCTTGGCGTAATCAGTAAAGTGCGCCCAGATGAGATTTACAACCTTGCTGCACAGAGTCACGTACAGGTTAGTTTCGACTCACCAGAGTTCACTGCAGATGTTGATGCTGTAGGTGTATTGCGTATCTTGGAGGCTGTTCGTCAGTTGGATATGACAAAGACATGCCGTATCTATCAGGCTTCAACATCAGAGTTGTATGGTAAGGTTGAGGAAGTTCCACAGAATGAGAACACTCCATTCCACCCTTACAGCCCATACGCTGTTGCTAAGCAGTATGGTTTCTGGATTACAAAGGAGTATCGTGAGGCTTACGATATGTATTGCTGTTCTGGTATCCTCTTCAATCACGAGAGTGAGCGTCGTGGCGAAACTTTCGTTACTCGTAAGATTACACTTGCTGCTGCACGCATCAAGCAGGGTAAGCAGGAGAAACTTTACTTAGGTAATCTTGGTTCTCTTCGTGACTGGGGCTATGCTAAGGATTACGTAGAGTGTATGTGGTTGATCCTCCAGCAGGAGAAGCCAGAGGACTTCGTTATTGCTACTGGTGTTCAGCACAGCGTACGTGACTTTTGTTACTATGCGTTCAAGCGTGTTGGTATTGAACTCGAGTTCCAAGGTGAGGACATGAATGAGAAGGGTATTGATAAGGCTACCGGCAAGGTTCTTATTGAGGTAAGTCCTGATTTCTATCGTCCTACCGACGTTGTTAACCTTTGGGGAGATCCAACAAAGGCAAAGGCGAAACTCGGTTGGAATCCTAACAGCACCAGCTTTGAGGAGCTTGTCAACATTATGGTAGACAGCGATATGGCTAAGGTAGCATCTGAAGGTGCAGCTGAGAAGGTTAGAACAAACCTTGCAGAGTATTTGGAGAAGGGTATCGTTAAGTAAAAACTCTTCTTTTACTCCCTCTTAATTAGAGGGATAATTACCGCTTATGCTGATAGTTGGCGATTCCTTATTATCGCTTACTATCAGCTATTATTACTTTTTATCGTCTATTCAATAAACACGCAATGAACAAAAATAGTAAAATATACATTGCTGGACACAACGGTTTGGTTGGTTCAGCAATATGGAATAATCTTCTTCAACGAGGATATACAAATCTCGTTGGACGAAGCCATAAAGAGCTTGACCTGACAGATCAGCAAGCAGTAAAGCGTTTCTTTGATGAAGAGAAACCTGATGCAGTCGTCCTCGCAGCTGCTTTCGTTGGAGGTATTATGGCAAACTACCTCTATCGTGCAGACTTCATCATGCAGAACATGAAGATGCAGTGCAATGTCATCGAGCAGAGCTACCTTCACAAAGTGGAGAAACTTCTCTTCCTTGGTAGCACTTGTATCTATCCAAAAGATGCACCACAGCCTATGCGCGAGGATTATTTGCTAACTTCTCCATTGGAGTATAGCAACGAAGAGTATGCTATTGCAAAGATAGCAGGTCTAAAGATGTGTGAAAGCTATAATCTTCAGTATGGTACTAATTACATAGCTGTCATGCCAACAAACCTCTATGGTCCTAATGATAACTTCCATCTGGAGAACTCTCATGTTATGCCAGCAATGATGCGCAAGATTTATCTTGCGAAACTTATTCATGAGAACGACTGGGATGCTATCCGTAATGATATGGATAAACGCCCTATCAATCCTACTGATAAGCTGCGTGCAGAGATTGGTGAAGGTAATGTTGATGGTAAGAATACAGAGGAACGCATCCTGAAAGCACTCGCTTTCTATGGCATTGAGGATAATAAAGTAACCCTATGGGGTGATGGAAGCCCATTGCGCGAGTTCCTTTGGAGTGAGGACATGGCTGATGCCAGCGTTCATGTCTTACTGAATGTAGATTTCAAGGACATCATTGGAATTGAGAAGTATTCAAGTGTATTCTACGGTGCAAAGATTGACGGAGCAGTTGACCGTAACAACTCTGAGGGCCGTGGTGGTGCTATCCCATCATTGGGAGAGATTCGCAATTGTCACATCAATGTTGGTACAGGCAAGGAACTTACTATTAAGGAACTTGCAGAACTTGTGAAGAAGATCGTTCACTTTGAGGGAGAAATCATCTGGGATACAGAGAAACCAAATGGTACGCCACGTAAACTCATTGATGTTGAGAAGTTGCACAGCCTTGGCTGGACACACAAAGTGGAAATTGAGGCTGGTGTTGAGAAACTCTACGAGTGGTATCAAGAAAGCTTAAAGTAATTCTTATTGCTAATTAGGCTTATTGGGCTAATTAGTCCAATAAGCCTAATTAGACTAATAAGCCCACCCTATCGCTAACAGAGAACATTCATTCAAATCTTTACTATATGAAGAAACAGGTATTACTGACCGCAGCATTATTGTCTGCTACAAGCATGATGGCACAGAAGCTAACGTATCCACAAGCTCCAAAAGATGGAACTGTCGACACCTATTTTGGTGTTCAAGTGGCCGACCCTTATCGTCCATTAGAGAATGATAGTTCTAAGGCTACTGCTGAATGGGTAGCTGCAGAGAACAAAGTTACACAAGAGTATCTCTCTCGTATCCCATTTCGCGGGAAACTCTTCAATCGTATGAAGGAGTTAGCAAACTATGAAAAGGTTTCATCTCCTTCCTATATCAAGTCTATAGGCAAGTGGCTTTTCTACAAAAATGATGGTCTGCAGAACCAGAGTGTACTCTATATAATGGACCGTCTTGGAGATGAGAAGAACGCACGTGTATTCCTTAACCCTAACCAACTATCAACAGACGGAACTGTTGCGTTAAAAGGTATTTACTTTTCTCATAATGGTAAGTATACAGCCTACGCTATCTCACGCAGCGGAAGTGACTGGCAGGAATTCTATGTTATAGATGTCAAGACTGGAAAACTGCTTGACGACCATATCACTTGGGCAAAGTTTTCTGGTGCATCATGGCAAGGTGACGGTTTTTATTACAGTGCCTACGACGCTCCTCAGAAAGGACTTGAATTTAGTAATGTGAATTCTATCCAAAAAATCTACTATCATAAGATTGGTACTCCACAATCTGAGGATGTTCTTTTCTACCAGAATCCAGCCAATCCAATGCGCTTCTATGCTGTAAGTGTCAATGAAGAAGAAACGATGATGTTCCTCCATGAAAGTGGTGCAGGCTCTGGTAACATTGTCTACGTACGTGATCTCCGCCAACCTAACAGCCAATTCATTCAGATGACATCTAATCTTGACTTGCAATATAGTCTGATTGAGACCATTGGTGATAAGATGTACTTCCTCACCAATGATGGTGCACCAAAGAATCGACTGATGGTTACAGACCTCAAGCACCCTGGTTTCAGTGAGTGGAAAACACTTGTACCAGAGTCAAAAGATATGCTTGAAGGTGTTACCTTTGCTGATGATAAGATGATTCTCAACTATATGAAAGATGCTTCCAGCCACGCATACGTTTATTCTTTGGATGGAAAGCAACTCTCTGAGATTAAACTTCCAACATTAGGTAGTGCTAATTTCTATGGAGAAAAAGATCTTAAGGAAGTATTTTATTCCTTCTCTTCTTTCACCGTACCAACCACTATCTACCAGTATGACCTCAACACAGCTAACAGTAAGATTTATGCTGCACCAAAGGTTAAGTTCAAGGAGTCTGATTATGTTTGTGAACAGGTGTTTTATCCAAGTAAAGATGGAACAAAGATTCCTCTCTTTATCACCTATAAGAAAGGCTTAAAGCGCAATGGTAAGAACCCTGTATTCCTCTATGGTTATGGTGGTTTCAATGTTCCTTTAACTCCTTACTTCTCTTCTGTACGCATTCCTTTCATCGAAAATGGTGGAATCTATGCACAAGCTTCCCTACGAGGCGGTAGCGAGTATGGTGAGGAATGGCACATTGCAGGTACAAAGATGCAGAAACAGAATGTTTTTGACGACTTTATTTCTGCTGGTGAATGGCTTATTGAAAACAAATATACAAGTAAAGACTACCTCGCTATCGTTGGCGGTTCAAATGGTGGTTTGCTTGTAGGTGCTTGTATGACACAGCGTCCAGACCTCTTCAAGGTATGTATTCCACAAGTAGGTGTAATGGATATGTTGCGTTATCATAAGTTTACGATTGGTTGGAACTGGGCTCCAGACTATGGAACAAGTGAAGACTCAAAGGAGATGTTCGATTATCTTCATGCTTACTCTCCACTCCACAACCTCCGTCCTGGCACAAAGTATCCAGCAACTTTGGTAACAACTGCCGACCACGACGACCGCGTTGTACCTGCGCACTCATTTAAGTTTGCAGCTACCCTGCAGGCTGACAATGCTGCCAACACACCGACCCTCATCCGCATTGACACAAAGGCAGGCCACGGAAGTGGTAAGCCATTGTCTAAGCAGTTGGAAGAGCAGGCTGATATCTACGGCTTCATCCTTTATAATATGGGATTGAAATATTAAGAGTTCAGAGGAGTTATGTTCACGCATCTTTGTTTGAAAAGTAATTTCTTGCAATAGCATAACTCCTCAAACTTCTAAAACATCTCATTAATAACGATTTAGTCTTAATTCTATAAAAATCCTTAACCTCTTAAGTACCCAATCAAATGCAGATTCTATTAGCATCCGCAAAAATAATGAAAAGTACCACAAAGGTACAAACCCCAGATACACACCTGCCTCTTTTCCATAAGGAAGCAAGACAGATGGCATTAGAGCTGGGAGAACTCTCCGTTGAAAATCTTGCAAAAGAATTAAAGTGTAATGATAAAATAGCATTGGAGAACAAGCTTCGCTATCAAGACTTCTTCAACGAGGATGCTTATCTCCCGGCACTTCTTGCCTATTACGGTCAGGCTTATAAGTACTTGAAAGCAGAGGAATACTGTCAGAATGACTTTCTTTATGCGGACAAACACCTCTGGATAACAAGTTTCCTTTACGGACTATTACGACCGTTAGACCTCATACATCCCTACCGTCTGGAAGGTAAGACCAAACTTCCGTCAGCAGAAGGAAAGAATATATTTGATTACTGGAGACCACTTCTTACCGATATGCTCATTAAAACCTTGAAAGCTGATGACGGAATTCTTGTATATCTTGCCGCAGAAGAGTTCAAACATCTCTTTGATTGGAAGCGGCTGAAGAAAGAGGCACGTGTCATACATCCCTTCTTTATGGTGGATCAGGGCAACCGGCTGAAAGCTATCAATGTCTATGCCAAGAGCTGTCGTGGTGCTATGACAAGTTATATACTCCGTAACCAGTTGACTTCACCTAACGAACTACTTGCCTTCAAGTATGATGGCTTCACCTATCATAAAGATTATGGAGATGAAAACCATCCACACTTTATTCTAACGCCTTAATCAGTATTCATACCTTATTATAAATATAAAAGTCAAATTAATTATGTCAATAGAAGAATATCGCCAAGAAATACTTACCTTATTACTTGCTAAAACAAACAGTAAGGGTGAACCACGTTTTGAAGAAGCAGCTGCAAAGGAGCTACTTGACCAGCTATCAGATGAAGAACTGGAAGAAGGAATCCTATTCAATACACCTGAGGACGTAGCTGAAATCCTATCAGAAGTTGGAACACTCTAAGCGTTCATCATAAGTAATAGAGGAAATCATAGGCAACAAACAATAGTTTATTAGCGTTTTCTCTCAGCCTATTATAAGCATATTCCATCTTAAAATCATCCTATCATTAGCAAAGAAATATATTTACACAACTTTCGTATATTTCCACTTAAAAACAAGAAATAGAAGCATTTTTCAATACTCTAA
>CAKMOD010000030.1 GCA_927910885.1 uncultured Prevotella sp.
TTTCATGAAGAAAACATTTATGTTCATGAAAATAATTCTTTTCTTTCATGAAAAGAATTACTTAACGATGTCAAAAGTAACCTTAAAGAACAAAATCTTCCACCCTTAAAAACAAAAGAAATAAGTATTATTGTTGGTTAACATTCGTCCTTTTAACACATTATTATTATCTTTACACCCAAAACTAAATCCTTAGAATATGGAATATGAATTTCTATCCTTTTTTGTTCTCGTCTTATTTGCGGTATCACTATGGGGCTTCTTTTATCTTATATCCAAGCTTAACAATATAAGTAATACGCTAAACAACGTCAGTTTTGAGATTTCTACACTGAAACTTATCATTGAAAAGATGCAGCGTGAAAATCAGAAACAGGCTGAATTAGCAACAGAAACAAAGCCAAAAGAGAATATTGAGCAACCTCAGGAGAAGATCACAGAAGTTCCTAAGGAAGTTCAGTCCGAAACTGTTAATCCTAACCCTAACTGGTGGCAACAGCCTATAACGAACGAAACACCAACAACCGAAAAGGCTGAAGAAACAGAGACTACAGTTGAAAACGAACTACCTGAGCTACAAGAGACACCAGAAACTATAGAAATTCCTATTCTACACAATGAGGATATCAGACCTTCTACCATTGAAATTCCTATTGAGAAAACGGAAGATAAGACTCCTGAAGTTGAGGAGGAAACTCCTGAAAACATTGAAGAACCTGTAGAAGAAGAGCAGGAAGAGCCTGCTATGGCTATGGAGGAAGAGGAGAAAATAGAAGAATATACCACTTCTGAGACCAACTTTGAGAAATATATCGGCGAGAATCTCTTTGGCAAGATTGGTATTCTCATCTTTATTATTGGTATCGGTTTCTTCGTAAAATATGCTATTGACCAGAACTGGATAAATGAAACAGCACGTACGTTGATGGGCTATGCGGTCGGTGCAGGTATGTTAGTACTCGCAGAACGACTGCACAAACGCTACCATACTTTCAGTTCATTGTTAGCAGGTGGTGCTTTTGGTATCTATTATTTGATTACAGCCATCGCCTTCCATTACTATGACTTGTTCTCTCACACGATGGCATTCGTTATCCTATGTGCCACAACTATCTTCATGTCGGCAGTCTCCGTCCTATACGATAGGAAGGAATTAGCAGTCACAGCACTCGTTGGCGGCTTTATTGCACCTTTTATTATTAGCACAGACTCAAGTAGTATCATTAGCCTACAGATTTATATCGGTATTCTGAACATTGGTATGTTCTGCCTTGCAATGTATAAGAAATGGGCTATATTACCTATGGTATCCTTCGGTTTCACCTATATAATATTATGGGGAACGACTGCAATAGGCTCATTCACAGATAGTGAAGCTGTTACAATTTATCCTACCCTATTTGCTTTTGCAACACTATTCTACGTCATTTTCCTATTGCCTATTGTCTTTATTCTGCGCACACAGTATGGTGAAAATACCAGACTTGGACTATTGGGTATCATCACAGCTAATAGCTTCATGTATCTAATTTATGGTGATTTCCTCTTACAACACTTCGAGGCATCATCTGACACGACTGCTTACTTAGCTTTCTTCATTGCTGCTGTCAATCTGGCAATACACCTTTATTTGCGATTCCGCGTCGAAGGACAGGACACTTTGCGCAACCTTATGTTAGGACTTGCGGTCACATTCGCCTCTATGGGTATTCCAATTCTGTTCAGCACAGCCAATGTTCTTATGGTATGGGCAGCTGAGGCTGTACTTCTTTTGTGGCTCTTCACAAAGGAGAAAAACAGAATCTATGAATGGGCTTCTGCAATATTATTGTTCCTAACGATGGGAGCTTTGGCATACTACAGAACAACTGACACATTCATCCATGATACAGGAGACAGTTTATTCTTCAATGGTGCCTTCTTTGTGACAACATTTGTTAGTATAGCCTACTTTGTTGCAGCTGTCATTATGCAATATAATAAGGAGTTTTTCAGTGATATGAGACGTCTAATCGCTTACACTCCATGCAATGCTATTGCCTATGCTTTGGGTTTCTGCATTCTGTTCCTTGCCTTTAGAGATAACTTCCACTTCCATCTTGAGCAACCAATATCAGAGTATGCATCTCTACTTACAGCAAACATAATGCTCTTAGGAGGAGCACTTATCCTGCGCAAACGCTTCGAAATAAGTGAAAACAAGTTAGCATACGAGATTAGCCTCTATCTTGCTGGAATCCTATTTGCTATGACTGTATGGAATGACACAGCTCCAGACGGACTCTTACTGAGGTGGTTAATGGCACTTGTAACGATCGCTTATATGACATATTGTATGCGTGGTCAACTCCTTGCTACCTCTAACCCGCGAAACTTACATACAGAATACGCTATCGTATCAACACTGACATGGCTTACTTTGACACGTCTATTGCTGATTACTTTCAATGAAGTAAATTTCAGCACAGCCTTCTCTCTGTCGTTAGGTATTGCAGCCTTCATCTTGATGTGTATCGGTATGCGTTACCACAGTAAGGAGATTCGTATTGTGAGCTTAGCAGAATTCGGTATTATCATTGGTAAACTCATTCTCAATGACGTATGGGCAATGCCTGCTCTTGGTAAGATAATTGTCTTCATCAGCCTTGGAGCTATTCTCCTTATCCTCTCATTCCTCTATCAGAAGCTTAAAGATGCACTTTTCAATGAGGAAAAACAAGAACAGGAGTAAGCCTCAACATCAGACATTAACATAACAACAATCGCCCTCATCGGTCTAAACTTCATTCTTATCTTGGACTGATGAGGGCGATTGCTTTAGTATAGTATTCGTGTTTCTCACCTATTTATATTAGGAGAGATGCGGACCTTAATAATTCAATCCAAACATCCATAGAGGTATGATATTACTTGTACCAATCTCGATATCATCTTTAACTACATAACCCTTTTTAGCTTCAACTATCTGTTTTTGCCCCTTACTCTTTCCTCCAACTTCAAAGGTTACACCATTAATCTCAAAGTCTGAGATACGAGAAACTATAATATCATTATGTACTCTCAACTGATTATAGAAGAAGGTCTCTCTTATATTCCCAATATTAGCTTCACTACCAGCTAAGATATAAGCTAAATTAGGGTTATCGAGATAAACCTTATCCACCTTACCTAACCCTCTTATACCACCAGTAGCATCTCGTAGCTGACTAATAATCCCAGCCTTTTCCATATACAAGAAGTAATCTGGAAGTACATTCCTGCTCACTCCCACCATTGTTGCTAAAGAATCCATAACAGGCTTAAAAGGTACACTACGAGAAACTATTGCAAGCAACTTCTTTAGCTTACGACTTGTTGAAAGCGTCATATTTGCAAACTGTGGAATATCAACCTCCATTGTAAGATTGACACTTTGGTTTAATAGCATTATAAACTCGACGTCATCTCCAAATGGATAATACCCATGACGCAAATATTCTTTAAACAAAGGTAATGGACGCTCCAGACCTTTTGAAAGTTCCACGCGATGATGAAGAATATCTTCTAAGCTATAAGTTGGGACAACAATGCCCTTAAACATCTCCAGATACTCTCTGAAAGAAAGCCCCTGCAATGATAAACTGGAGCACGACGGCTAAGGTCTGCCTCTCCTTGTATTATATCAAGAACCGACGAACCTGTAAAAGCAACTTTCAAATCAACATGAGTATCATATATTTGCTTTAGTTCTTGTGCCCAACCTGAGTACTTATGAATCTCATCAATAAAGAGATATTCTCCTCCTTCTCTACTGAACTCATCAGCTAAATCAATAAGTGTATGAGATGAGAAATAGACATAATCAGCTGATACATAAAGCATATTCTGCTCAGATTGATGCTCCTTTATATATTGTAGAAACATCGTTGTCTTACCGACACCACGTGGACCAACCAGTCCTAACATCTGTCTTCCCCAGTCTATACGATTATATAAATAACGATGAAAAAGTGGTAGAGGTGTGCTCTATCCTTTCCTTCATAAATTGTATTAAACTAATATCCATAGCTCTTCTTTTTGCTACAAAGATACAAAAAATGCACTAACCATAGTGCAAATTTACCAACAAATTGCACTATCAACAGTGCAATTTATATTAAAAAATCGCACTACACACAGTGCATTTTACCATCAACTCTGCACTATACGTAGTGCAATCTCAATTATACATACCATATAAAATACTCATAAACAGGATTATTTAGTGAAGCTTTTTCCACATATTAGTTAACTATTAACCTCTTATTATCTTTATTATAATAGCCTTTAAACACCATTCTTCCCAACATCAACCCATGTGCGAGTACTCCGCACATGTCGTGCTGATGGTTCGCACCAATGGTGTTGGGGCTCCGCACCAATGGTGCGGAGTGCTAAACACATTACAATAACTTATCAAAAAGGGGGCAACTTATTGATAGAAACGAGTTATACAACTAAAAACAAACTAACCAATATGCGGTTAAAAAAGTTTCACATACAAGAGAATACTATTACAGTAACAGATAGTCACAACACATAAAGCTGTCCTTTTATAAGTTTAAAGACATCGAAAATTACCGACGAAGCATGTTAAAAGAATAAAAAAATCAAGCTACTAACGTAGTTCTTCATCAAAAAAAACGACTAATAGAATAACATTAGTCTTTTTTATTTACCTTTGTAATAAGATAATATCAAAGAAAAAGTAGCTTCTTAACATCATCTTTCAAGATGAAAAGGAGTAAAATTAAATGGCAGAAAAGTATATATTTAACACATAAAATAATAAGCACATGAAAGCAAAATTCCTACTTTTTGCAGCCTCATTCATAGCTACAACAGCTATGGCGCAGGGACTGAAGTCGGGCGTAGACCGCAACAACATGGACTTCAACGTGAAGCCCGGTGAGAACTTCTATGAGTATGCTGCAGGTAATTGGTTGAAGAACCATCCACTTGACAAGGAGCATCCAATGAACGGTGCCTTTGTTGATTTGGAAGAATTAAACAAGAAACGCATCCGTGAAATGGTTGAGGATTATGCAAAGAAGCCACAAACGAAAGGTACAGTAGCACAGAAGATTGCTTCTATCTACAACCTTTACATGGATAGTGTACGCCGCAACCGTGAGGGATATACCCCTATTAAGCCTGTATTGGCTAAGGTTAGGGCTGCTAAGAATCGTAAGGAACTCATCAAACTGATGTATGACCTCGACGTGAAAGGCTATGGCACCTTCCCTGTTGGCTTTGGTATGACAGTAGATGCAATGAACTCTGACCGTTATATCATTGGTATCTCACAAGGTGGTCTTGGTCTTGATCCTGAATATTATACAAAGCCTAACGATCAACAGAAGGCTGTTATAGCAGCATATAAGAGTCTGAACAACGATTTGTTCAAGATGGTTGGTAACGATGCTGCAACTGCAAAGAAGAAGATGGAGGCTGCTTTCTCGATTGAGAACCAGATAGCGAAGGTGAGCTATGACCAAGTAAAGTCACGCGACCCACAAGCTAACTATCACCCAATGACTTGGGAGCAATTCTTGAAGGACTATCCTGGCGTCGATTGGAACTATCTTTTGAAGGCTGCCGGCTATCCAAATAACGGCGGAAAGGTTGATGTTGGACAACCAGAGCCTGTACATGAAGTTGAGAAGATACTTGCTACTGCTCCATTAGACGCATTGAAAGCCTACATGGAACTTGCTGTTATCACATCTTCTGCAGGTATGTTGTCAGACAACTTCTCTGATCGTAATTTCGAATATACCAAGGTGGCATACGGTGTTCAAGAGCAACAGCCACGATGGAAGCGTGCTTTGTCTTTCGTACAGGGTATCATGGGTGAGGCTGTAGGTAAGCTCTACGTACAGAAATACTTCCCTGAGAGCAGCAAGCACCGTATGATTACGTTGGTAAAGAATCTTCAAGATGCTTTTGCACAGCGTATCGAAGAGAACACATGGATGACTGCTGCTACAAAGCAGAAGGCTTTGGAGAAGCTACAAGCATTCGACATCAAGATTGGTTATCCTGACAAATGGCAGAATATGGATAGCGTCTTCGTTATTGATGACAACAAGTCATTGATTGAAAACGTGAAGGCTGTACAGGAAGCAGCAATGAAGTATCGTATTGCTAAACGCTGGGGTAAGCCTGTTGACAAGAAGGAATGGCACATGACACCACAGACGGTTAATGCTTACTATGATCCAACAACTAACAGTATTAACTTCCCTGCAGCTATTCTCCAACCTCCATTCTTCGACCCATCAGTAGATGATGCAGCTAATTATGGTGCTATTGGTGCTGTTATTGGTCATGAGATGAGCCACGGCTTTGACGATCAAGGTTGTCAATTTGATAAGGATGGTAACATGAAGAACTGGTGGACAGAAGAGGATAAGAAGAACTATGACGCTCGTACAAAGGTTCTTGTAGACTGGTTCAACAAGCAGGAAGTAATCCCTGGTTTGAATGTTAACGGTGAAAAGACACTCGGTGAGAACATCGGTGATAACGGAGGTTTGAACATTGCCTTCCGTGCACTTGAAAACAGTATGAAGGCAAAGCCATTGGGCGACATGGATGGTTTCACACCTGCTCAGCGTTTCTTCCTCGCATGGGGACGTGTATGGGCAAGCAATGTAGCTCCTCAGTTCGTTGCTTACATTGTCAACTCTGACGTTCACTCACCAAGTATTAGCCGCGTGAATGCAGCCCTTCCTATGATTGACAACTGGTATAAGGCATTCGATATCAAAGAAGGTGACAAACTCTTTGTTCCTCAGCAGAACCGAGCACACATCTGGTAAGAGAACTTTTTATTATACACATATCTTTTGATAGGGCTTATTAACTCCATATTGTTACAAACCATTGATGATAGTCAACGGGGATTAACGGTTTAACATAAAGGGAGTGTATCCAGAAAAAAGGATACACTCCCTTTCTTCTGCTTTGCACTTATTTTTTAAGATGTACCTTCTAAGAAGGCAATAGATTTTTGTTAAACAAAAATCAAAGACTTTTTTCGCTTAAAAACAACAGTTAGAACAGAGTGAATAAATAACCAAAAACGTCCTTACATAGTGTATAATAAAGGAAAAGGGGAGAAAAACAGAGACACAACAAGACTTATTTATGGTATTAGAACAAGCTTATAAAACAGCGATTTTAGCGTAAAATCAGCATAAATACTTAACAAAGAAAATTATCTTTAGAACCTAAAAATCAGACACCTTAGCATCATCTGCAAGTGTAACAACAAGGTTTTTTGTAATAAATTAACAAGTATATGGGAAAACATAATAATTTTCTTAAATTCCATATTCTTGATAAGAAATAGTACTATTTATCTATTAATTCAATAAAATATTGTATATTTGCATCCAACAACAATTTTAATCATGGATAAAATAGTAAAAAGTTTTGCATAATAGCGCAAGATATATGCATTACTCAGTACAAACAGTATCGCGGGAGCATCATAATAAGAATATAAGTTTAAGATATCAAACAGCAAGAGGCAAGTTTATAAAGCAACATTCTATCCCTCTAAAAGGAATATGGGATTAAGCCATAGTTCTAAAAGAAACAAATAGAATTAAAGCAAATCATCGTAAGTCTTGTCTAACCCCCGACTAACTGAATGTAATAAAAACAGAACATACATATAAAATCTTTTCAGATTAGCATAAATAAAAATAACTACCAAAATCCTATTTTTAATGGGATATTTTTAGTTACCAGTGGGATTTCATCGTGAGATGAGATCCCACACCTCTTTATAGCAGTACAATACATCCCTACTATAGTGCTAAATTCATCATATTCTCCATCCTTCTAACTATTGAAAAGCCATTTTATAGAATCTTTATCATCTATAACTGTAATCATTTCATTTCTTTTCTGTATCTTTGCGTTTAGATAAATCATCAATTAAAAACAGAAAGAATATGAACGTAGGAGATAAAGCACCAGAGATTCTGGGCACAGATCAGGATGGAAAAGAAATTAAGTTGAGTGATTATAAAGGACAAAAGATTGTTCTTTACTTCTATCCAAAGGATTCAACTTCAGGCTGCACAGCGCAGGCTTGTAACCTCCGTGATAACTACAAGGAGCTGAGAGATAAAGGTTATGTTATTATCGGAGCAAGCATACAGGACGAGAAGTCACACAAGAAGTTTATCGAGAAGAACGAACTTCCTTTCCCACTCATTGCCGATACTGACCTGAAACTCGTTGAGACATTCGGTGTTTATGGTGAAAAGAAGATGTATGGCCGTACCTACATGGGTACTTTCCGTACTACTTTCATCATCAACGAAGATGGTATTATTGAGCGCATTCTCGGTCCAAAGCAGATTAAGACAAAGGATCACGCTGCTCAGATTCTTGCTGAAGATTAAGTCTTGCTGCATAAAGGCATAGTAAAAGAAAGTCGAAAACACACTCATATAATAAGAGAACGACAATAATTAAAGAATAAAAAACGCTCTCTACTGAAAGAGCTATGATAAAAGAAAGACGAAACAGCTATGCCAAAGACGCAAGACGCAAGCAGTAAGAAGACAAAGACTAAAAATACAGACAACAAAAGTCTACGAAAAACGAAGAAACCTCACCACTCACTCCCCTCTTCACTTGGAGAGGGAGGGATGGTGAGGTCTTCTTGTAAAAGTACAGTAGCGAAGTCATTGCAGAACAGACTCCTAACTCTTGCCAACAAATACGAGACTCTTTCCTTTCTCAATGGCGACCCATCGTGGTTTATGCACCAAGTAATTGGCAAAAGAAATCAAGAAACCATTGCGTTCATTGCTTCTTGTCTGAGTTATGGTTCACGACAAGTTTTCTTACCACGCATACAATATCTGCTCGACTGCTCACGTAGCGAACCCTACGAATGGATTAGAACAGGAAGGTACACATTAGATATTCCTAATGATGACCAATGCTTCTATCGCCTATATACCAATACTATGATGCACGACCTCTTCCATGCACTACAAACGATGTATGAAGAGTATGGAGACATGGAAAACTACATTCGCTGCTATGCCAAGCTCAATAAAGAGAAGGCACAGACGGATGCAATTATCGCTATTGAAGCTATTTGCGACTATTTCTTAAAGCATGAAGCAATCGGAATTGTACCTAAAAGTACAACATCAAGCTGTAAACGTGTGTGTATGTTCCTACGCTGGATGGTTCGAACCGACTCTCCAGTAGACCTTGGAATATGGTCAGACCTTATCGATCAACGTTCGCTCATCATCCCTCTTGATACCCACGTCATACAACAATCCCTTCAATTAGGGCTTATTACAAGCAAAACAGCTTCTATGTCGGTTGCTCGAAAACTTACAGATAAACTTTTAGAGATATTTCCTAATGACCCTCTAAAAGCTGATTTTGCTCTCTTTGGGTATGGTGTAAATCAGAAATAAAATTATTTTCGCGCTTTAATAACAGGCATAAAGGGTAGAGCCAAAACATATATCTTTCATCTTTTTGTAATAAAAATTCAAAGACACGAAAATTAAAGAGGCTTAATTGGACGCTAACTAAGGCTTAATTGGCTTGCAAAAGATGCCCTTTTGAGGTCCAACTAACGCCCTTTTGAAGCCCAACTAAGCACCTTTTAAAAGACGACTTTATATCAAATTGATTATAAGATAGTTACAAAGGTAAACAAAGAAGGCTATTCTTAATAAAAAACAGACACATCCTATACTCTTTTTGTAAATTTATTTCACCACAAACAAACGCAAATAATGGACATGAAAAACAAAATAAACAGTCTACGAACGAACAAAACAGAAGAATAAAAACCAGTACAAACAAAAATCCCAACCTCGTTATAAACGAAGCCGGGAACTTGTTACTACTCTCAAATTTCTAAATTACTTTTGAAATTAGGCAGCTATATGCTTATTTAAGTTGACTGCCTTTGCTACTAATGCTGCTACTACAACAGCTGATAATACTACTGAAATCATAATCGTTTTAAATTAAATGGGGAACCACTGTCCCTTGTTTATAAATATGTTATCCTTTAAATACGAGTGCAAAGTTAGTCATAAATAAAACATCGAACAAAATATATCACCGATAATGTTAGTAATACACCTTTTTATTACTCTGCATCAAGTCGGTTGATATAAATCAACAAGACTTCACTTGCTTTTCTCAAATATTTAAACTAACTTTGCCAGCCGCAAGCAAAAATGCACAAAAGAATGGAGAAAAACCAAGAATTACGCAATGCGTGGGACTTTGTTGAACACACAGGAATAAGTATTTTTCTCACAGGAAAGGCTGGAACAGGTAAAACCACCTTCCTTCGCACACTTAAGGAGCGCAGCAATAAAAGAAATATTATTGTTGCTCCTACTGGCGTGGCTGCTATTAATGCTGGCGGTATGACAATCCATTCTTTCTTCCAGTTGCCCCTCTCGCCTTTCGTACCAAACACTAATATCAAGAATCGATTTGATTACAGCAAAGAGAAACGCAAGATTATGCGTACTCTCGACTTGCTCATCATTGACGAAATTAGTATGGTACGAGCTGACGTTCTCGATGCAATCGACTCCGTTCTCCGTCGTTTTCGTGAACCAGACAAACCCTTTGGAGGTGTACAACTGCTGATGATTGGCGACTTGCAACAACTGACTCCCGTTGTAACTCCCGAAGAAGAGGAACTTTTGAGACAGCATTATGACACTCCGTACTTCTTCGGCTCAAAAGCTTTACGCAGCATTAGCTACGTAACTATTGAGCTAACGCACGTCTATCGACAGCAAGACGAAACCTTTATCACCTTACTTAATAATATAAGAGAGGGGAAAGTGTCTGCTGATGACCTACAACGACTCAATGAACGATATGACCCAACCTTCCAGCCAAAGGAGGGAAGCGATTACATCCGATTAACTACACACAATAGGATGGCGGAAAGTTATAACGAAGACCAACTTCGTAGACTTCCCACAAAAGCCTATACTTTTAGCGCAGAAACGGATGGAAACTTCCCTGAATACAACTATCCGACAGACTTTAATCTTACTCTAAAGACGGGTGCACAGGTAATGTTCATTCGTAATGATAACAATGGACGATACTATAATGGACGTATCGGACACATTACTCATGTTGATAACGAGAAGATATACGTTCTTTGCCCTGGAGAAGATGAAGAATTTGAGGTTGAAGTTGAGACATGGGAGAACACTAAATACACCCTCAACGAGAAGACAAAACAAATTGAAGCAGAGGTGCAGGGTACTTTCAAACAGTATCCTCTACGTCTGGCATGGGCTATTACCATACATAAAAGCCAAGGACTTACCTTTGAACATGCGATTATAGACGCCCAAGCATCCTTTGCATCGGGGCAGGTGTATGTAGCGTTAAGCCGTTGTAAGACCTTAGAAGGATTGGTATTGGCATCACCTATTGGTAATACTGCGATTATAATGATAATCGTGTAAGTGAATATATCTCTCATCAAACAGAAGAAGCAGAAAAGAGTATCTCCGCCTTACCTGCCTTAAAAGAAGAATACCATCGCCAACTTCTCATTGAATTATTCAATTTCAACGAGATTAAAGCCTATGAAACCGCTCTCTTTAGGGTTTTAACAGAATTCTTCTTCAAGTTTACAAAGATAAATGCACTGCATAAGATGGCTCTTACTGACTTAGAGTCACGTATCATCCAAGTATCGATGAAATGGGAGAATCTTATCAGAAAGATGACAACAGAGCAGCTTCACGAAGAGAACTTCAAAGAGAGAATAAAGAAAGGAGCACTTTACTTCCATAGTGAGTTGACCGAAATCTTCAGTAGAATGATAGAGTTGACCAAGGAAGTACAGACAAACAATAAAATTGGTGCTAAACGTTTTGACAACGCTTACACTGAACTTAAACAGACATATCATGCAAAACATGACCTGTTAGAGAGCATAATGGAAGATGGTTTCTCTATTACTACCTACCTCACAGCAAAGCAAGAGGCCATTCTCAATAGTATCTCCGATGGAACCGAGAGAAAAAGAAGAAAGAGGAAGGATGATAAAGACAAGCCAAAAGAGAAGAAGATAAGTACTTCTGAACAGACTTATAACCTCTTCAAAACAGGAAAAAACATTGAAGAAATTGCCAAAGAGCGAGGATTGACACAAGGAACAATACAAGGACATCTCGTTCCTTACATCCTAAATGGAGAGATAAAGATAGAGGATGTGATTGAAGAAAAGAAAATCAACATCATCAAACGAATAATCAAAGCAGTCGGAATGGATAGTGGAATGAATACTATTAAAGAACAGTGCCCTTCTGATATAACCTATAATGACATACGATTGATTATGAAAACAATGGTTACTTAAAGGCAAGACATAACCTTACACAATCTGATAAAAGAGGTATTATGATGCGTTTTAAGATAATTAAACTATCAAAAAACCTCAAAAAAGAAGGCATCATAAAATAAAAACAATCTTTACTACGTTGTCATACAACATAAAAATCACAGCATAAACCTTACTAATTAGAAAAGAACAAGGTTTTCTGAGATTATTTTATTATCTTTGTATTAGACAACAACACAAATATATCATGATACTAAGTTATGCAACCTCATTGGCGGCTATAATTGCTACGGCTATATGCTTTACCATCATTGCATCGATGTATTGGAAGTCACCAAGTGGTCCGCTTACATTTAAGCGTAGAATAATTATATTAGACTACAGTTTACTACTTTTATATCTTTGCTGTCATTTTATACGGAGTGAGAACGATGAAACCGAAATATTATGTGTTCCATCGATAATGGCTTTGTACCTTCTTTGGGAGTCTTTCCTCATTACTTGCACTACGTTCAATAATGGAAAGCTTTACCAAAACAGGTATGCGCTATTGTTCTATAACCTTGTACCCATATCATTACTTATCCCACAGGTAATATTTACATTAAAAGGAGATATTCATCATTTCCAAAATTATGATCAGTTAGCAGCTGAACTCCAGCAATCAATGCCAATACAAGCATTGATGCGTATTGCTTTTTCTTCAGGAATTCTGTTCTGTAAGGCCTTGATGATTATAGAAATCGCAAAGCAACAGCGTAAATATAAGCAGCAAATTATCGAAGAAAAGGGTGATATTAGAGGTGTAGAACGACGAAACACAATGTATTTAAGCGTGGGATTACTCCTGACAATGATAACCATTGGACAGCTCGTTCCATCTGTAACCTACCATGCTCTATTAAAGATAGGTATTATTATTACTGTTATTACAATCACGCGTTATTACGTAAATCTACACAAACACATTATGATTTTAGAGTCAAACAACTACAACAAAGGCAACTCTATTAAAGAAAAGATAGACAAGTGGCTTCATCAAGACCCATTCCCATTGGCAGACACAGAGCTTACAATGGAAAAGACCGCAGCGTCTATTGGTATACAAACGGTAGCCCTTTCCTATTATATCTATGAGTTTGCGGGCAAAACATTCCTCTCTTGGCAAAGCGAGTGTCGTATGATTCGTTGCCGAGAGTTACTTAAAGACGATAACAAAAATATCTCGGAGATAGCATACGAGTGCGGTTATAGCGACCTTGCAGCTATGAGTAAAGCCTTCAAAAAGCGGTTTGGAGTGGCTCCAACCGTTTACAGAAAGACCCTTGACAAATGACAAAGACCCTCAAGAGGAGGATTTTTCTAAGGAGGAAGAATAATCGATGAAATAGGCAAAAATTAGCATTTAAAACCATTACAAAGTATAGTTATAATAAAAAAAAAGGCTTATAACAAATATAAATTATTTGCATAAGCATATTTTTTATAGAAAATAACTATCTTTGTAAAGTCAAATAAAGATATTTCTTGAGTAGCAATCAAATTACGTTTAAATAGTTATTAGTAAGTTAATAGTCAAATTAAACTAATTAGGATGGTCCTCGTGAGAAGATAGCCTAATGATTTTTTTGAGTCAAATAATTTTTTGAGTTATTTAGTTAAGTGGCTGAGTGTATGTCTGCGTGAGCAGATGTACACTTTTTCTTTTCATATAGCTTGTACCGCCGATTCGCATGGTTTCATAAAAACTTCACACATAAATAATTCTTTGTCACCCTACCCTGTAACCTACAATACGAACGAAACACCTCTTCCCCACCATCTTTATTCGCTGTATTGTAGCCTATCCGATGTCGTGTTCTTAGTAAACACCATACGTGCGAAGCATGAACACCAACCGTGCGGAGCACTAACACCATGCGTGCGAAGCGTTAAACACCATATAATATACAACTAAAATGGGAACATTTTAGCGTTAGCTAAGAGTTGTACAGCCCAAAACAAAATAACTTTATTTACTTAATAGCCTTCCGTTCTCATAAACAAAAGGATTAATAAGAGCATAACTATCAAACTCTAATGTCCGATTTGGAGTAAAATTTAATAGGCAGTAATAATAGAGAATAATATCATTAAATACTTTGCCAAATAATCCGAAATACTTAATTTTGCACTCGGAACATTCATTATAAGATAAAAGACATGGCAAATTTAAGATTTGGAGCTATCGAGGAAGCATTTAAGAAGCGCCCCTTAGAAGTCAAAACACCAAAAGAACGTCCAGAACATTTCTATGGCAAGTACGTCTTCAACCGTGCAAGAATGTACAAGTATCTCCCTGTAGATGTGTACCAGAAACTGATAGACGTAATTGATAACGGCACACGATTAGACCGTTCTATCGCTGACGCAGTAGCACAAGGCATGAAGAAATGGGCAGAGGAGCATGGAGCAACTCACTACACCCACTGGTTCCAACCACTAACGGAAGGTACAGCAGAGAAACATGACGCCTTCGTCGAGCATGATGGCAAAGGAGGAATGATTGAAGAGTTCTCTGGAAAACTACTTGTTCAGCAGGAACCTGACGCCAGTTCTTTCCCTAATGGAGGAATCCGCAATACCTTTGAAGCACGAGGCTATTCAGCCTGGGACCCAACAAGTCCTGTATTCATCATCGAAGACACACTTTGTATTCCTACAATATTTATATCTTATACAGGAGAATCACTTGACTACAAAGCACCACTATTAAAATCACTTCATGCTGTGAACGTCACAGCAACTAAAGTTTGCCAATACTTTTATCAAGATGTAAAGCAAGTTCATACCAATCTTGGTTGGGAACAAGAATACTTCCTTGTAGATGAAGACTTATACTTTGCACGTCCTGACCTTATGCTTACGGGCCGCACACTGATGGGACATGACTCTGCAAAGAACCAGCAGATGGACGACCATTACTTCGGTACCATCCCCGAGCGGGTACAAGCTTTCATGAAGGATCTTGAGATACAAGCACTCGAATTGGGTATTCCTTGCAAGACACGTCACAATGAGGTTGCGCCAGGTCAGTTTGAGTTGGCTCCTATCTTTGAGGAATGTAACCTTGCGGTAGACCATAATATGCTACTGATGTCACTCATGAAGAAGGTTGCACACAAGCATAGCTTCCGCGTACTTCTACATGAGAAACCTTTCGATGGAGTCAACGGTTCTGGTAAACATAACAACTGGAGCCTAAGCACAGACAATGGTATCCTCCTCCATGCAGCAGGTAAAACACTCAACGATAACCTCCGTTTCGTTGTCTTTATCGTGGAAACCTTGATGGCTGTCTACAAGCACAACGGACTTCTGAAAGCATCGGTAATGAGTGCAACCAATGACCATCGCCTTGGGGCTAACGAGGCACCACCTGCCATCATCTCATCTTTCCTTGGAAGACAGATTAGTGACCTGCTTGAACATATAGAGAAGGCTGATAAGGAAAACATATTCAGCCTCAGTGGAAAGACAGGTATGCAGATGGATATCCCAGAGATTCCAGAGCTACTAATCGATAATACCGACCGTAACCGTACATCTCCATTTGCCTTTACAGGTAACCGCTTTGAGTTCCGTGCAGTAGGTTCTGAAGCCAACTGTGCATCAGCAATGATTGTACTCAACACCGCTGTTGCAGAAGCTTTACAGAACTTCAGCGAGCGCGTTGATGCGTTGGTTGCGAAAGGAGAAGACCTGACATCAGCAATCATTGATATCATACGTGAAGATATTAAGACTTGTAAGCCTATCCACTTCGATGGAAACGGATATTCTGATAGCTGGAAAGAAGAAGCAATGAAGCGTGGACTCGATTGCGAATCGAACTGCCCTAAGTGTTTTGACCGCTACCTTGACGAGGACGCTATCAAGATGTTTGAGTCGATGAACGTGATGAAACGTAACGAGTTGGAAGCACGTAACGAAGTAAAATGGGAGACTTACACCAAGAAGATACAAATAGAAGCACGTGTAATGGGCGATTTAGCAATGAATCATATTATCCCTGTGGCAACACACTACCAGAGTCAGTTAGCGAAGAATGTGCAGAATATGGTCAATATCTTCGGAGATGTAGAAGGAAAACAGCTCAGCGAGCGTAACATTAAGATTATACGTGAGATTGCTGAACGCACAAACATCATCGAGACTGGCGTTGAAGAACTTGTCAATGCACGTAAGCAAGCTAACAAGATAGAAAGTCAACGTGAAAGAGCAATCGCATATCATGACACGATAGCACCTAAGATGGAAGAAATTCGTTATCAGATTGATAAATTAGAGTTAGTTGTCAGCGACGAACTTTGGACACTTCCTAAGTATCGAGAACTACTCTTTATTAGATAAAAGATTGCGATTTCATCGACAATAAAGACTTTCTTCGCATCTATATTAGACAGAACAAAGAGGGAAGAAAGCCATATAAAAAGGCAGGTAATCCAAACATCAACGGATTACCTGCCTTTTCTTTTATCTCTTTGTATAAAAACTTACTGTTCTTCTTTCTCTTTATAGATAACATTATTAGCACCACTTGTAATCTTCAGTGCCTCTGGATGCTCATCTACAAAGCTCTCAATATGACGAATACGCTTCTCTTCGAAAATCTCATCAACTGCAATGAGGATTCCAGTTTCCTCAACATCGCCAAAGCCATAGTTGATAGCTGTACCAAAGAGTTTCATCGTTGGAGAAAGATTCATATAAGCATTCACCAAAGGAGGAATGTTATAACCCAACTCACGTATCTCACGATTTAAGATTCGATAGTCTTCTTTGAAGCCATTACCTTGGAAAAGTGCATCCAACTCTGTCGTTGGAGTATCAATTTTCAACGGTTTAATCGGTATAATAAGGTCTTCCTTATCATCAAAATACTTCTCCAAAAAGTAAAGAATCATATCCCTACCACGACGGATATAAGAAGGATACATTGTCATCTTACCGAAGAAATACTTACATTCAGGATACAACACCGTCAATGCTCCAAGTCCATCCCAAAGATTGTCCAGCGCAAAGATGCTCTTAGAATTCTTACGAACATTCTGATAATCCAATGATACAAACGAGCGTCCCAGCTCAACAGTATAAGGAGCATACTCCTTCATGAACTTTTCAGAGAAATGGAACATGTGACTTGTTGCGACCTTTGGCTGTCCGTTTTTATCTATTTCCCACTCGCTACCAAAGATATAACGATATCCACCGATAATCTCCTCTGCTTCAGGGTTCCAAACAATCAGCTGTCTGCAACAATTCTCCATCGTATCGAACTCATCGACATCCATCGCTTTGCCCGTACCACCCCCTGCCGAACGGAAAGCTATCTCGCGTAGACGACCAATCTCCTTCATAACATTAGGAGCAGTCTTAGCAGTCACAACATAAATTTCATTGTGACTCTTGTTAGTCATACGAAGCATCCGTTCAGGAGTCAACTCGCTCTTGAGCAGTTCCTTGCTTATGGGTTGGATGATTTCTTCTTCCATATATTCTATCAATCTTTTTCTTTCTCTAAATCTAATCGCTTGGTTTGTCCCTTTGTTCTATCATTAATGAGGCTGAGATATTACAGCTCATAAACCATATCTTCAACATATTTCGCCCATTCCATCGATGTACGGCTCTTATCAAATGTCTGCCAAGGGATTGGCTTTCCTATCGCAACACGGAACGTTTTACCCACATTTTTGTACATCTCGTCAACAAGAAATAGCATTGCTATGTTCACCTTCTTGACGTATTTATCACTGAAATGTGCAATACGATAGAATCGATCAGAGTTGCGCCCTCCAAAGAAGATTGGAACAACATCACGCTGATACTCCACACTCTTAACGATAAACGTTTTCTTCCACTCTAAATCATGAATCTTTCCATCAATTTTACGACTGTTCAGTCCAGCAGGGAACATCAAGATATGGTTATCACTTTTGAATCCAGCCTCAACCATTCGAGGGAAATCACGACTCTGTTTTCCAGTTTTATTGATACCAATACTTACTGGCTTTAAGCCTGGAAGATTGAGTAATAGGTCATTAACCAAATAACGAAACCTACCATCATAGTGCTTACCGATAATAGATCCCAATGCCACACCATCTTGTCCACCAAGAGGATGATTAGAAACAAACGTATAGAGCTTACCATCGTTCTTGTCAGGGAGATTCTCCAAACCTTCGATTTGCAGCGTCATGTCAAGATATCGAACACATTCTGTAAGCCACTCTGTTCCTGTCAAACTGCGACTATCCCAAAGAAACTTGTTAACCTCATCTTCATGAAGAATACGTTTCAGCCAATTGATGGCAAAAGAAGGAACGAATTTAGCCTTCGACCCCATCTTATCTTCAAGTATCTTGTCAATATCTATCGTTTTCTCTATTTCTATACTCATGTACTCAAATTCTCTCCTAACAAAATGCAAAAGTAACGAAACCAATTGGAATAGCTCACGTTTTTTGCGAAAAATATATGTCTAAACACAAAAAAAACGACCCAACAACATGGTTGGCTGCTTATATTAAAATACAACTCCCCATTACGCCCCACTCTTTTTACATCCCCCACTCTACATAAACACGCCAAAAACAAGCCTTAAAACAGAGACAAGACTCCCCAAAAACAACGAAAAAGAGAAGAAAATAGAAAACAGAAATATGCCTATTAAGGTTACACAAAGAACTTACTTTTGTAATAATATTTCATAAACCCAAAATCAAAAGATGCTTAATTGCGGTTCAATTAAGGCTCTTTCGGCTTGTAAAAGATGCCCTTTTGAAGTCTTATTAACGCCCTTTTGAAGTCCAATTAAGCACCTTTTGAAAAGCACATCTTCAACTACCTGATTCCCTGATACTTAGAATAGCATTCAAAATAGTACTTTATAACACCAAAATATGCACTTTAACCCCATATAACTGTAAAGATATTTCAAACATACTAACAACCCATCTAATCCACTCAACAGACATCAAGAAACAAGTGTACTACCTTGAACAGTTGACATAAGGATAGAAGCACCTCTCAAAGTGTTAATATTCCAAAAATAGAAGTCGTTAACAAAATATTGTGGAGCATAGTGGGGATATGTGGGGAAAAATGTGTAACTTTGAAGCCAAATACAGCTTTATAAAAAATAGACATGAGATTCTTAGGAAACATCGAAGCAAAAACAGACGCAAAAGGAAGAGCTTTCCTGCCAGCAGTCTTCCGCAAGGTGCTCAACGCATCGGGCGAAGAATCGTTGGTATTGCGTAAAGACATCTTCGAGCCATGTCTGGTTCTCTACCCTGAATCGGTATGGAACGAACGAATGGATGCACTTCGCAAACGTCTGAGCCGCTGGAGTCGTCGCGACCAGATGATTTATCGCCAGTATGTCACCGACGTTGAGATGATTACACTGGACGGTAATGGTCGCTTTCTCATTCCAAAGCGATATTTAAAAATGGCGAATATTGACCAGCAAATAAGATTTACAGGAATGGACGACTGCATTGAGATATGGGCAAACAGTGAAAACAACGAACCATTCATGTCGGCTGAAGAGTTCAGCAAAGCCATGGAAGAAACCATGGGAACGGAAGAACTCTTCTCGCTCGACACCCCATCAGAAAACAACGAATAATCAACCACAAAAGAATCAACAGCAATGATTAAGACCGCAGAATGTTATCATATCCCAGTACTCCTCAACGAAAGCATTGAAGGTTTGAACCTACATGCTAACGGAGTCTACGTGGATGTAACTTTCGGAGGTGGAGGTCATAGCCGAGAGATTCTTTCTCGCTTAGAAACTAACAGTCATCTCTACAGCTTCGACCAAGATGCCGATGCTGAGCAGAACATTGACAACATGGGGTTAAGCGAAGAACAGTTGGATCGTTTTACCTTCGTTCGCTCCAACTTCAGATATTTGAAGAACTGGATGCAGTATTACGGCATAGAGCATTTAGACGGACTACTTGCCGACCTTGGTGTTAGTAGCCATCACTTTGATGACGAAACACGTGGTTTCTCTTTCCGCTTCGAAGCTCCACTCGACATGAGAATGAACAAGCGAGCAGGCTTGACTGCTGCTGATATTCTCAACAACTACGATGAAGAACGATTGGCAGACATACTCTACCTCTACGGAGAACTGAAGCAGTCGCGCCGTATCGCCTCAGCTATTGTTAAGGCAAGAGGACAGAAGACATACAAAAACGACAAAACGACTTACTGACAACCATTGAGCCTTTCTTTCAGCGAGCACGCGAAAAGAAAGACATGGCAAAAATGTTTCAAGCACTTCGCATCGAAGTAAACCACGAGATGGATGCCTTAAAGGAAATGCTCATGGCAGCAACCGAACTACTTCGTCCTGGCGGAAGATTATCCGTTATCACCTATCACTCCTTAGAAGACAGAATGGTGAAAAACATTATGAAGTCAGGGAATATAGAGGGAAAAGTGAAACAAGACTTCTTTGGACGAATAGAAACACCGTTCCGATTAGTCAACAATAAAGTTATCACAGCAAGTAACGACGAACAAGAACGCAACCCACGAAGCCGAAGTGCAAAACTTAGAATAGCAGAAAAGAAAGCAAATGAATGACGAGAACGACAAGAAGAATCCACTGTTGACGGAGCATCCTCTTACAGAAGATCAGACTGCTTTCAAAGAAGAAAGTACAAACGTCACAGAACCACTCATGAAGGCAGAGGCTGTAGAAGAGATACCACAAGCACCTGTCGACAATGAAGATGCAACGCCACTGACGGAAGAAGAAGAAAAGAGAAAACAAGAAGAAGAGGCAGAAGTAAGAAAAATCAAAGCTGCCATTGAGGAACAAGCACGCGAAGACGAGCAACCACAATCATCAAACTTCACCCTAAGAAAGATTTTAGGTGGTGATATTCTCTCGGCAAGATTCTTTCGCAATAATATCTGGTTGATTATTACAATCGTAATCTTCACCATCATCTACATATCAAATCGATACAGTGTACAGAAGTACCTTATCGAGGTTGATAAACTACAAAACGAACTGGAAGACGCTAAATATCGTGCGCTGTCAAGTAGTAGTCAACTCACCGAGAAGACACGTGAGAGTCATATACTTGAAATACTGAAAACAAGAAAAGACAGTGTACTGAAGATGTCTGACCGTCCACCTTATATTATAGACATACCCGAGAAATAGAATATGAGTAAGTTTGACAATAGCAAAATAATGCCTCGTTACAGCGTTATAGCGATAATCATGTCGCTTGCCGCTGTTGCTGTCATTGGAAAAACGATCTACACCATGACTGCAGGAAAAGCCTACTGGATGGAGGTCGCTGCATCACAGAAGAAAGACAGCGTTACTGTTAAGCCTACCAGAGGTAACATCCTCAGCAGCAATGGTCAACTCATGGCAAGTTCCTTACCTGAGTTCAAGGTATATATGGACTTTAATGCGCTCAAAGCAGCAGGAAATGATACAGCTTTCATTGATAGCATCAACTATATAAGCAAAGGATTGAACAACATCTTCCCAGAGAAATCTGCAGCCTACTTCAAGCAGCACCTCATGGAAGGATACCATAAGGAAAGCAAGCACTGGGCTATATGGAACGACCGTATTGACTATAACACATTCAAAGAAATACAGTCGCTCCCTATTTTCCACCTTTCTAAATATAAGAGTGGTTTCCACTGGGATGAATTCAATGCACGTCGTCGTCCGTTTGGCTCACTTGCTCAGCGCACGATTGGTGATATGTTCGGTGCAAAAGATACAGCCCGCTGCGGCTTAGAGCTATCATACGACTCTATCCTTCGTGGTACAAATGGTATTATTCACCGCCGTAAGGTTCGAAACAAGTTCCTTGACATCACAGACACACCACCAATTGATGGTGCAGATATCATAACAACCATTGACGTCAGTATGCAAGACTTAGCTGAACGTGCCTTGATTGATGAGTTGAAAGAAATCAATGGTAACGTAGGTGTTGCTGTTGTGATGGAGGTTGCTACTGGTGATGTGAAGGCTATTGTCAACTTAGACAAATGTACTGATGGTCAATATAGAGAGGTTAAGAATCATGCAGTAAGCGACTTATTGGAACCTGGTTCCGTGTTTAAGACTGCTTCGCTCATGACAATCCTTGATGATGGACTCGTTGACACCATGTACACTGTTCAAACTGGAGGTGGTGTATGGAATATGTATGGCCGAGACATGAAAGATCATAACTGGACACGCGGTGGATATGGTACGCTGACACTGCCTTGGACATTGAAGTACAGTTCAAATATTGGTATCAGTCGTATCATTGACATACACTATCATAAGAATCCAGAGAAGTTCGTTCAAGGTATTTACGACTTAGGACTTGCAACCGATTTCCACATTCCAATCGTTGGATATTCACCTGCAAGAATCCGTATGCCACACAAGAACAGCCGTGGACAGTATGATAATTGGAGTGCAACAGCTCTTCCATGGATGAGTATTGGATACGAAACACAGATTCCACCAATATCAACACTTGCCTTCTATAATGCGATTGCCAATGGTGGTAAGTTAATGCAGCCACGCTTTGTAAAACAGATTGTAAAGAACGGTGAGGTCATCTATGACAACCCACCAAAGGTTTTAAAAGAGCGTATCGCAAAGGAAAGCACCATAAAGGATATCACACGTATTCTTACAGAGGTTGTTTCAGAAGGTTTGGGTAAAAAGGCTGGCTCAGACAAATTCCTTGTTGCAGGTAAGACGGGTACTGCCCAGATGTCAAAAGGAGCCTTAGGTTATAAGAGTGGAGGTATCAATTATCTACTCAGTTTTGCAGGCTTCTTCCCTGCTGACAACCCTCGTTACAGCTGTATTGTCTGCATTCAGAAGACAGGTCTCCCTGCATCAGGAGGAGGAATGAGTGGAGTTGTGTTCCATCACATTGCAGAAGGTATTATGGCACAGAGTCTGAAGCTAAGCGTAACGGATGCTCGTGATTCTTCATCCCTTGCAATTCCTACCGCAAAGACAGGTAACTTGCTTGCAACAGACTATGTATTAAATGCCCTCGGGTTCAATATTACTAACGGTTGGAATGGTGCCTACCCATTCGGTAGTCCTATTTGGGGAACCACAACAACAAGTGGAAAGGCGTTAACCTTCCAAAAGGCAGAAGCACCTAAAGCCGACATCGTTCCTAACGTTCATGGAATGGGCGCGCGTGATGCCGTCTATCTCATGGAGAAACACGGCATAAAAGCAGTTATCACGGGTAGAGGTCGCGTTATTCAACAAAGTGTTGCACCAGGCGAAAAGGTCAAGAGGGGTATGAAATGCGAACTCAAAATGGGATAAGCATTCATCTTACAAGAACAGCCCCTATCCTATTTCAATAATAAAGAACAAGAATAGAACAAAGATATGAAGTTAAGCGAATTACTCAAAAATGTCAAGGTTATTGCCAACCAAGGTAATATAGACATTGAGATTAAAGATGTAAACATCGATAGTCGTAAGATAGAGAGTGGCCATCTATTCATCGCAATGAAAGGAACACAGGTAGACGGTCATAAATTCATTAGTAAAGCTATTGAATTAGGAGCCGTTGCTATCTTACTTGAAGATATGCCTGAGGTACTGGATGAAAAGGTAACATACGTTCAGGTAGCTTCAACAGAGGAAGAGGCTGGCAAGGTTGCCACTATGTTCTATGGAGAACCATCACGCAAACTGAAACTGGTTGGTGCAACTGGAACTAACGGTAAGACAACTATCGCCACCTTATTATATAGAATGTTCCGTGAGTTCGGGCACAAGGTAGGCTTACTTTCTACCGTATGTAACTATATTAATGATGAGGAAGTACCTGCAAGTCATACCACTCCCGACCCAATAGAACTGAACTGTCTTCTTGCTAAGATGGTAGAAGCAGGTTGCGAATATGCCTTCATGGAATGTTCAAGCCATGCAATCCAGCAGCATCGTATCGGTGGTTTAGAGTTTGTTGGTGGTATCTTTACCAATCTTACCCGTGATCACCTTGATTACCATAAGACCTTCGAGAACTATCGCAATGCAAAGAAGATGTTCTTCGACGGACTGCCAAAGAATGCCTTTGCTATTACCAATGCCGATGATAAGAATGGTATGGTAATGGTTCAGAACACCAAAGCGACCGTCAAGACCTACTCTATCAAGCGAATGGCAGACTTCCGTGCAAAGATTCTGGAGTGTCACTTCGAGGGTATGTATCTTGAGATTGACGGCAAAGAAGTTGGCGTACAGTTCATCGGTAAGTTTAATGTTAGCAACCTACTTGCTGTCTATGGCACGGCAATTATGTTAGGCAAGAAGCCTGAAGAAATTCTGATTGCATTAAGCACGTTGAAGAGTGTGAACGGACGATTGGAGCCTATCCAGTCACCAGAAGGCTTCACAGCCGTTGTTGACTACGCACATACACCAGATGCCTTAGAGAATGTTCTCTGTGCTATTCACGACGTACTTGACAACAAGGGTGGTCGTGTAATAACTGTTTGCGGAGCTGGTGGACATCGTGACAAGGGTAAGCGACCTTTAATGGCACAAGAAGCTGTTAAACAAAGCGACACTGTTATCCTTACAAGTGACAACCCACGTGACGAAGAACCACAAGCTATTATCGACGATATGCTTGCTGGACTCGACACAACACAGCGCAAGAAGGTACTCACGATTACTGATCGTAAGGAAGCAATTCGCACCGCAGCCATGATGGCACAGAAGGGTGACGTAATTCTTGTGGCTGGTAAGGGACATGAGAACTACCAAGAGATAAATGGTGTGAAGCATCATTTCGATGACCATGAGGTTATTCGTGAGATCTTTGGTATCAAGTAATTCTATATACATAGAAGTTCTATCGCTCCATAATAAAAACATAATAAAAACGAAATATCATGTTATACTATATCTTCCGTTGGCTTGACCAGTTCGGTATCAGTGGTTCCCACCTCTGGGGCTACATCAGTTTCCGTTCGATCTTGGCAATGATATTAGCATTGATTATCTCTGCATGGTTCGGAGAACGATTCATTAAGTATCTCAAAAAAAAACAGATTACAGAGGTTCAGCGTGATGCAGAGATTGACCCATTTGGTGTCAACAAGATTGGTGTACCATCAATGGGTGGTATCATCATTATTGTTGCCCTCTTGATTCCAGTTGTCTTGTTAGGTAGATTACGTAACATTTATCTTCTGCTGATGATTGTCACAACCATTTGGTTGGGCTTCCTCGGTGGAATGGATGATTTCATTAAGATATTCAAGCACGACAAAGAAGGACTGAAAGGTAAATATAAGATTATCGGACAGATAACCATCGGACTTATCGTTGGTTTAGTACTTTGGGCTTCGCCTGACGTTAAAGCCAATATGAACCTTGAGGTAGCAAATCAGAACGGTAAAGAAATCGTCATAAAACATGAGGCAAAAGCCGAAAAGACGTTGAAAACAACCATTCCATTTGTCAAGCTACATAATCTGGATTATTCTGAGATTATGGGCTTTTTAGGCGAATACAAGAATGCAGGTGGTTGGATTCTATTTGTCCTTATGACCATCTTCGTTGTGACAGCCGTCTCTAATGGTGCAAACCTAAATGACGGAATGGACGGAATGTGTGCCGGAAACTCCGCCGTCATAGGTGTCGTCTTAGGAATATTAGCTTACGTAAGTAGTCATATACAATACGCAGCCTACCTAAACATTATGTACATACCTGGCTCGGAAGAGTTAGTTGTATTCTTCATGGCATTCATTGGAGCACTGATAGGCTTCCTTTGGTACAACGCTTATCCCGCACAGGTGTTCATGGGTGACACGGGAAGTCTCACCATCGGCGGTATCATTGCAGTAGGTGCTATCATCATTCACAAGGAGTTGATGCTCCCTATCCTTTGTGGAGTATTCTTTGTTGAAAGCTTAAGTGTTATCGTACAAGTATGGTACTATAAATTAGGTAAACGTAAAGGTGTTAAACAGCGTATCTTTAAGCGTACACCAATTCATGACAACTTCCGCACACAAGACAGTCAGCTTGACCCTGAGTGTAAGTACCTCTTGAAGAAACCACATGGTGCAGTACACGAGAGTAAGATTACTTTACGATTCATCATCGTGACTATCATCCTCGCTGCAATGACTATCATCACACTTAAGATAAGATAAGCACGAGGCGTGCGGAGCGTTAGCACGATATGTGCGGGGTGTTCGCACAATTGGTGCTCATACAAAACACCACACAGCTGAGTACTACCAGAAAGACGGGTAACCGTTTACTCGAAGAGAGGTAAGCAGCCAGCAAACAAAAACATTACATAAGCAAGAGTAAGGAAAGGAAAGATATATGAAAAGAATAGTAATACTTGGTGCCGGTGAGAGTGGTGCCGGTGCAGCAGTACTGGCAAAGAAAGAAGGCTTCGACGTCTTTGTTTCTGACATGTCAGCCATTAAGGACAAGTATAAGAAGATGCTCGATGAACGTGGTATCGAATGGGAAGAGGGTAAGCATACAGAGGAGAAGATTCTCAATGCTGATGAAATCATCAAGAGCCCTGGTATTCCTAACGAAGCACCAATGGTTCAGAAACTTATTGCACAAGGAACACATATCATCAGCGAAATTGAGTTTGCTGGTCGATATACTAATTCCAAGATGATTTGTATCACTGGTAGTAATGGAAAGACTACTACTACAAGCCTCATCTATCACATTTTCAAAAATGCTGGTTACGATGCTGGTTTAGCAGGTAACATTGGTAACAGCCTTGCCCTACAAGTTGCAGAAGACCCACATGAGTATTATATCATTGAGTTGAGCAGCTTCCAGTTGGACAATATGTATGACTTCCGTGCAAACATTGCCATCCTTCTCAACATCACTCCAGACCACTTGGATCGCTATGATTTCAAGTTTGAGAACTACGCAGACTCTAAGATGCGTATCATTCAGAACCAAACAAAGGAGGATAGTTTCATCTACTGGAACGACGACCCTGTCATCAAGAAAGAGCTTGAGAAGTTTGATGTACACGCTGTATGCTATCCTTTCTCTGAATTAAAGGAGAATGGCAGTATTGGTTACATTGAAGAAGGACAATATACGATTGAACAGCCTGAGCCATTCAACATGGAGCAGGAAGACCTTTCGCTTACTGGACGTCACAACATTTATAACTCTCTGGCTGCAGGTATTGCTTCTGATATCAGCGGTATTAAGAAAGAAAACATCCGCAAGAGCCTCAGCGACTTCCCAGGTGTTGAGCATAGATTGGAAAAGGTATGCAAGGTTGCTGGTGTACAATACATCAACGACTCAAAAGCTACCAATGTTGACGCTTGCTGGTATGCACTTGAAAGTATGCGTACACCAACTATCTTGATTATTGGTGGAAAGGATAAGGGAAATGATTACAGCAGTATCAAGGACTTAGTAAAGCAGAAGTGTGCTGGTATTGTTTATCTCGGTGCTGACAACAAGAAACTTCATGACAACTTCGACGACCTTGGTATCCCTGTTCGCGACACCCACTCTATGAAGGATTGTGTTACTGCTTGTGCAGAGTTAGCGAAGCCTGGTGATACAGTTCTCCTAAGCCCATGCTGTGCAAGCTTCGACCTATTCAAGAATATGGAGGACCGAGGTGAACAGTTCAAGAGCTATGTAAGAGCGTTGTAGGAAAAGGCTAATAAGGCTAATTGGGCTAATAAGACTAATTGGGCTTAGGCTAATAAGGAACAAAAACAATGAAGAATAAATCTCTCAGTAACATATTTAAAGGAGACAAGGTTATTTGGATGGTCTTCTTCTTTCTATGTATCATCAGTATCATTGAGGTATATTCAGCCTCAAGTTCACTGTCGTACAAAGGAGGAAACTACTGGAGCCCTATCATCTACCATTGCAGCATCCTCCTTGTAGGAGTTGCTTTGATGGTGGTTGTATTAAATATCAAATGTCGCTACTTCAAACTCATAACCCCTATCGTACTGGGCATGTCCATACTATTGCTGGCATGGGTACTTGCAGCAGGACAAAGTACGAATGGAGCAAGTCGCTGGATTAGCTTTGCTGGTATTCAGTTCCAACCATCCGAATTGGCTAAAGGTGCGTTGGTGTTAGCTATTGCTCAGATACTTAGCGCAATGCAGACCGAACATGGAGCAGACCGAAAAGCCTTTAAATATATCATGTGGCTATCTGGTGGTATTATTCTCCTGATTCTCGGAGAGAACCTATCCACTGCGATGCTCATTGGCTTGACCGTAATCCTGATGATGTTTGTGGGAAGAGTTCCCCTCAAACAGTTAGGACGCTTAATAGGTTTCATTGCTTTGTCTGGTATTTTCATGATATCAATGGTCATGCTGGTAGGTGATGACAAGAAAGCTGACGAAGAGGTTTCTGCCAAACAGAACCTTACAGAACAAACTGTTGCTGTAAAGCAGGATGAGTCACCAGGGTTCTTCAGTAAAACGCTTCACCGTGCTGACACGTGGAAGGCACGTATTAAGAAGTTCTTTAACAGTGAATACGTTGCTCCAAAAGACTATGACTTAGATAAAGATGCACAGGTGGCACATGCTAATATTGCCATCGCTTCATCCGACGTTGTTGGTAAAGGACCGGGAAACTCCAACGAACGAGACTTCCTTTCGCAAGCCTTCTCCGACTTTATCTATGCCATTATCATTGAAGAGATGGGCATTGGTGGAGCTATATTTGTGGCATTCCTTTATATTATCCTTCTTTTCAGAACGGGCATTATAGCTAACAGATGCGAAAACTCTTTCCCTGCTTTTCTTGCTATGGGTATCGCCTTCCTCTTAGTTACACAGGCGTTATTCAATATGTTAGTCGCTGTTGGATTAGCTCCAGTAACTGGACAACCACTTCCACTTATCAGTAAGGGTGGCACCTCAACTATCATTAATTGCGTCTATATTGGCGTAATACTTAGCGTGAGCCGTTCAGCAAAGAAAAAGAAAGAAGATAAGATACCTTCTGAGAAACTTTCACACGTAACAGCCTAATTTACAGAGAAGACTAAAAAGGAAGCTGAAAGTTGAAAGAAGACAAAAAAAAATGATTACCTTTGTAGGTTATAAAGAAGATGCAAATGGACGAGGAATTAAGAATTATCATCAGCGGTGGCGGCACGGGAGGACATATCTTCCCTGCAGTATCAATTGCTAATGCTATCAAGGCGAAGCACCCAGAAGCAAAGATTCTCTTTGTGGGTGCTGATGGACGTATGGAGATGCAACGTGTTCCTACTGCTGGTTATGAGATAAAAGGTTTACCTATCAAAGGTTTCGACCGTGCTAATAAGCTAAAGAACTTTGAAGTACTTTGCAAACTTTGGAAGAGTCTTCGTATGGCTCGCCAAATTATAAAAGACTTCAAACCACAGGTTGCTGTGGGTGTTGGTGGTTATGCCAGCGGTGCAACACTCTATGAGTGCGCAAAGATGGGAATCCCATGCCTTATCCAAGAGCAGAATTCTTATGCAGGAGTTACCAACAAACTATTGTCAAAGCGTGTGAAGAAGATTTGCGTTGCTTACGAAGGTATGGAGCGTTTCTTCCCTGCTGATAAGATTATCATGACGGGTAACCCTGTTCGTCAGAACGTACTCTCTACTCCACTCTCTATCGAAGAGTCACGTGAGAGCTTCGGTCTTGCCCCTAATAAGAAAACGATCCTCCTCGTTGGTGGTAGCCTTGGAGCAAGAACTATCAATCGTTCAGTCATTGAACACCTTGACCTCATTGAGCAATCTGATGTTCAATTCATCTGGCAAACGGGTAAGTTCTATCATCAACAAATTTTGGATTCGATGAAGGGTAAGGAACTTCCGAACTTGAAGATAATGGACTTTATCAGCGATATGGGTGCTGCATATAAGGCTGCCGACCTTGTTATCAGTCGTGCTGGTGCAAGTTCTATCAGTGAATTCCAGCTTATCGGAAAGCCTGTTATCTTGGTTCCAAGTCCAAACGTGGCAGAAGATCATCAGACAAAGAATGCGATGGCATTGGTCAATAAAGATGCTGCGCTCTGCGTAAAGGATGTTGAAGCACCTGACACTTTGATAAAACTTGCACTCGATACAATTACGAATGACGAGAAGTTGGCAAGTCTTAGTGAGAATGTTAAGAAGATGGGATTGAAGAACTCTGCAGAGATTATTGCTGACGAGGTTATCAAACTCATAAAGGGATAAAACAAACTTCCAACAGATAGGATTGAAAGAAACTATCGTAGAACGCTGTTCTACTCCCAAATAAAAGAAAGAAAAAGAATATATAACACATGGAACTCAAAGATATTAAATCAGTTTACTTCGTAGGTGCAGGTGGCATCGGTATGAGTGCTATTGCTCGTTATTTCCTTCATAAAGGATTGATAGTAGCAGGTTATGACAAAACTCCATCCGAACTTACCCACACTTTGGAGAAAGAAGGAATGGATATTCACTATGAGGAGAATGTTCAACTCATCCCTGCAGCGTGCAAAGAACCAGCATCAACGTTGGTAATCTACACTCCTGCCATCCCTTCTAACCATGCTGAGCTGGTTTACTTCCGCGAAAATGGCTTTGAGATTCAGAAACGTGCACAGGTTCTCGGCACACTCACCCGCACACATAAGGGTCTTTGCTTTGCTGGAACACATGGAAAAACAACGACTTCCAGCATGTGTGCACACC
Organism: uncultured Prevotella sp.; assembly: GCA_927910885.1. Classification (GTDB taxonomy): domain Bacteria; phylum Bacteroidota; class Bacteroidia; order Bacteroidales; family Bacteroidaceae; genus Prevotella. Next base: position 31,204 of record CAKMOD010000030.1, read on the forward strand.
TTATGCACCAAAGTCATCTGGACTGTAATGCCTTCCTTGGTGGTATTTCCAAGAACTATGGCACTAATTATATCCTCTCTGACCACAGCGACTTTGTTGTGATTGAGGCAGACGAGTTCGACCGTTCTTTCCATTGGTTGCATCCTTGGATGAGCGTTATCACCTCAACAGACCCTGATCATTTGGATATCTATGGTACAGAAGAGGCTTACCTTGAGAGCTTCCGTCACTATACAGAACTCATTCAAAAGGGAGGTGCACTCATTATCCGCAAAGGATTAGAGATGAAACCAAACGTACAAGAAGGTGTTAGAATCTATGAATACAGCCGTGATGAAGGTGACTTCCACGCTGAGAATATACGAATTGAAAACGGAACTATCACTTTCGACTTCATTTCTCCTATCGAGAACATTAAGGATGTAGAACTTGGACAACCAATTCCTATCAATATCGAAAATGGTATCTCAGCAATGGCAATGGCTCAACTCAATGGTTGTACAGCAGAAGAACTGCGCAATGGAATGAAGACATACGGTGGCGTTGACCGTCGTTTCGACTTCAAGATAAAGAACGACCGCCATGTATTCCTCTCTGACTATGCGCATCATCCAAAGGAGATTCTGCAGAGTGCAAAGAGTCTTAAGGAGCTCTACGCTGACAAGAAGGTTACTGCAATCTTCCAGCCACACCTCTACACACGAACACGTGACTTCTATAAGGAGTTTGCAGAGGCACTTAGCCATTTTGATGAAGTGGTGTTGACAGAGATTTATCCTGCTCGCGAAGAGCCAATCCCAGGTGTAACAAGCGAACTCATCTATGATAACCTCAGTCCTAATGTTAAGAAACAGATGATTCAGAAGGACGATGTTCTCAACTTTGTAAAGTCAAGAGACTTTGATGTTCTGGTTGTATTAGGTGCTGGTAATCTTGACAATTATGTCCCAGAGATTGCAAAGATACTCAACGAGAAGTAAGAAGAAAGAAAGCAAAAACTCTTAAAGTAAAAGAGAGAAGATATGCACATTAAGTGGAAAAAGATAATTATCACTGCGCTGGACGTTGTACTGGCTATTTATCTCATCATGGCTGTTACCTCATGGAACAAACCTGATGAGAGCAAACAGCTATGTACCAAAGTGAATATCAACATATCTGACTCTAATAATGCTGGCTTTCTTACTGCTACTGAAATCAAACAAATATTAGAGAAAGCCCACCTCTATCCCCTCAATAAGAAGGTATCTGATATCAATCCACGCAAGATTGAGGAAGCATTGAAAGTGGGACCTTTCATCAATACAGCCCAGTGTTACAAAACAAAAGATGGACATGTCAACATCCATATTACTCAACGTATGCCGATTATCCGTATCAAGAGTAACAATGGAGCTGATTACTATCTTGATGACAACGGAGGAATACTCCCGAACTCTAAGTACACGAGCGACTTAATCATTGCAACTGGCAATATAGACAACAACTTCGCACGCCTTTACATTGCTCCTCTTGCCAAGGCTATTAGCGCATCGCCGCTATGGCTAAACCAAATAGAGCAGATTAATGTCTTACCAGACAGAGGCATCGAGTTAGTACCACGTGTCGGTAATCATATCATCTTCATGGGTTACTTGCCTAAAAACAATGGTCCATGGAAGCGCAAGCATGATATAAACATCTTCGTTAAAAAGAAGTTGTCACGCTTAGAGAAGTTCTATCGATATGGTCTTTCACAGGCTGGTTGGAACAAATACTCTTACATCGACATAGAATTCGACAACCAAATCATCTGTAAGAAACGTGATGAAAAGGCTGAAAAAGCAGAAGAAGACGCACTGCTTAAGAAGGCTAAGTCCGAACAGGTAGAAGACATACAACGTACAGAAGAGGAGGAAAGAGATAAAGCCCGTAAGGAAGTTAAACGGCAAGAAGATGCCTCAGCAGGACTTACGGAATAAAAAAAACAGCTATCAATTTAGAGAATATAAAATAAGGAACATAATACTTAACGAATATGGCAGAGTTCATAGTAGCCATTGAATTAGGCTCATCAAAGATTACGGGAATCGCTGGCAGAAAGAATCTTGACGGCAGTATCTCCGTGCTTGCCGTTGTAAAGGAAGACGCTACACAGTGTATTCGCAAGGGTGTCGTCTATAACATCGACAAGACCGGTCAGTGCCTCACTGGCATCATCAACAAACTAAGAAAACAACTGAAGCGTGAGATATCTCAGGTCTATGTAGGCGTGGGAGGACAGTCTATACGAAGCGTACGCAACGTTATCGTAAAGGATTTGCCTACTGATACCATCATTACCTCAGAGATGATCAATGAGTTAATGGATGCCAACCGCAATATGACTTATCCTGACCAGGAGATTCTCGATGCTGCCACACAGGAGTATAAGGTTGACAACCAATTCTCTCTTGACCCAGTAGGTATCAAGGCTACTCGTCTTGAGGGTAACTTCCTCAACATCCTATGGCGCAAGGCTTTCTATGATAACCTCAACAACTGCTTTGAAAAGTCTGGCATCTCTATTGCCGAGATGTATCTTGCACCTTTAGCTTTGGCTGACGCTGTATTGAGCGAAGCTGAAAAGCGTGGTGGTTGTGTATTGGTTGACTTCGGTGCTGACACAACAACAGTTTCTGTGTACTACAAGAACATTCTCCGTCACTTGGCAGTCATTCCATTGGGTGGTAACAATATTACAAAGGACATTGCCAGCCTACAAATGGAAGAGAAGGATGCTGAGGCCATGAAGCTTAAGTATGGTTCTGCTTTCACTGAAAATAACGACATCGATAATACATTGAAGTACTCTATCGACTCAGAGCGTTCGGTAGAGAGCCGCAAATTCATTGAAATCGTTGAGGCACGTATTGGCGAAATCGTTGAGAATGTATGGTGTCAGGTACCATCTGACTATGCCGACAAACTGCTTGGCGGTATCATCCTCACTGGTGGTGGTATGAACTTAAAGAACATCGAACGCTGTATTCGTAATACCACACATATCGACAAGATTCGCAAAGCAAACTTCGTTACACATACCATCGCTTCAAGTAATGCTGATATCACAGCTAAGAATGGTGACATGAACACAATTCTTGGACTGCTTGCCAAAGGCGATATGAACTGTGCTGGTGCTGAATATAACCCTGCACAGAACAACCTCTTCAACAACGATGATGTTGCAGTAGCAACACCTATCGAACAGCCTTACACCCCATCGTCTACTGCAAGACAGGGACAAGGTATTGTTCCAACACCTGAGGAGAAGAAGAAAGCCGAAGCTGAGCGTCGCAAACGTGAAGAGGAAGAGCGCAAGCTGCGTGAGGAAGAGGAAGCAAGAGCGCGCGAACTCGAAGAGGAGAAGCGTCGCAATAGCCTCTGGAATAAATTCTCACGTAAGGTGAAAGATTTCGGAAAAATCATTATGAGTGAGGATGAAGAGTAATCAACAGTCCACGCAAAAAGAACAATAGGAAATAAACATAGACAACATACTGTTATGGCAGACAACAATAATAAAATGGATATATTAGACTTCGGTGACGGCGATGTAGCTGATAGCATCATCAAGGTCATTGGTGTCGGTGGTGGTGGTGGTAACGCCGTAAACCACATGTACAGAGAAGGTATCCACGATGTGACCTTCGTACTCTGCAACACGGATGCACAAGCACTCAACGACTCTCCTGTTCCTGTTCATCTGCAATTGGGTAAAGAAGGATTAGGTGCTGGAAACCGTCCTGAACGTGCACGTCAGGCTGCTGAAGAGACAAGCGAGGATATCAAGCGTATGCTCAACGATGGTACGAAGATGGCATTTATCACCGCTGGTATGGGTGGTGGTACGGGTACTGGTGCAGCACCTGTCATCGCACGTGTCAGCAAAGAATTGGGCATTCTCACCGTGGGTATCGTTACAATTCCATTCCGTTTCGAGGGAGCTAAGAAGATAGATCAGGCGTTGGATGGCGTTGAAGAGATGGCAAAACACGTCGACGCGCTGCTCGTTATCAACAACGAACGTCTCCGCGAGATTTATCCTGAACTGAGTTTGCTCAATGGTTTCCGCAAGGCTGACGACACACTGAGCGTGGCTGCTAAGAGTATTGCAGAGATCATCACCGTTCATGGTATTATGAACCTCGACTTCAACGATGTAAAGACAGTCCTCAAAGATGGTGGTGTAGCTATCATGTCTACCGGTTATGGTGAGGGTGAAGGTCGTGTGAAGCAAGCAATTGAGGACGCACTCAACTCACCATTGCTCAACGACAACGATGTCTATAAGTCAAAGAAGATTCTGCTCTCTATCAACTTCAACACTGACGACAAGGACAACCCGGGTCTGACAATGGAGGAAATGGGCGATGTGACAGAGTTCATGAACCACTTCAGTGCAGACTTCGAGTTGAAATGGGGACTTGCTATTGATCCAGAACTCGACAAGAAGGTTAAGGTTACTATCCTTGCAACGGGCTTTGGCATTGAGGATGTTGACGGTATGGGTAGCCATATCAAGAAGCAGACACAAGAGGATGCAGCACGTCAGGCAGAGGAAGAGGAGAAGGCTGCAGAGCGTCGTGACCGTCGTGATCGTTTCTATAAGGACAACAACAGCTCACAATACAAGCATCGTCCACACATCTATCGCTTTACTGCGGATGAACTCGACAACGAGGATGTTATCCTTGCTGTAGAGAACACACCAACCTATAAGCGTACTAAGCAGATGATTAAGGACATCAAACGCATCAGTAATCCTGAGCAAGATAATGAAGAAAACGAAAGCAACGAAGGCGCTGTTGAAGGCGTTATTAGCTTCGTATAATAGTTATATCAAAAATAAGAAAAGGCTGTAACTCCGAAAGAAGTTCAGCCTTTTTTTGATTCATCAACCTTCTTCGTTATAAGAAGAATAACCCCTTCCCTTTGGGGAAAAGGCAGCCTTTCTATAAGTCGCATTACCCTTATATGCGTTCTTATTAAGCACCCGCACCACATGTGTTAGGCGTCCGCACATAATGTGCTAAGCCTTCGCACATTTGTAGGAGATCGTAAGTCTTCTCCTATATATCATTCAACATCTAACCAAAACATGTTCCCCCAGATGCGCACTTTATCAACACCCAAACGCAAACATGTTCCCTCGAATGCGCACTTTATCAACACCTAACATTCAACACCCAACAACCAAGCCAACATTTACACATCATCAGCACCCAAAATTCAACACTTAACACCCAGCACTTATAGAGACAAAATAACATCAAAATAGCTTGCAAGATGACTTATACACCTATTTTTCAAAGAAAATAAACATTTTATAATAGTTTTTATTTATCTTTGCATTCAAATATCCACGACACATCTGTATGTTGTCGTGCATTATTGAGAGTTCAAATTTTAGAAAAGCTATTGATAGAAACATACGCTACCACAGAAGGTAAGAAATATATAAAATGTAAAACATCCCTCTGTTAAGCCTTGTTGTATAGACACTCTTGAAATGAAATATTATTTTTATAAAAGTACTAATATGAAACAATTTTATATTTTAATGATAACCCTACTCATGGGCTTATCAGCTAATGCAGAAGAAACTGGCACATGTGGACCTAATCTAAAATGGAAACTCACCGATGATGGCGTATTGACCATTACTGGAACAGGACAAATGGAAGATTATAATGATACTTATAAAGAGAATCCATGGTACGATAAAAATGTCAAACAAGTTATAATAGCTGATGGTGTTACAACTATTGGCAAAGACGCTTTCAAAGAGTGCACCAAACTAACGTCTATAAACATCCCAAATAGTGTTACAGCTATTGGATATATGGCTTTCTATAGGTGCGAAGCACTAAAGTCTATAAATATTCCAAATGGCGTCACAATTATTGGATATCAAACTTTCTATAACTGCAACAGGCTAACGTCTATAAAACATTCCAAACAGTGTTACAACTATTGGATATCTGGCTTTCCAAGGGTGTAAAGCACTAAAGTCTATAAATATTCCAAATAGTGTTACAACTATTGGAGATGAGGCTTTCAAAAATTGCGAAGCACTTACGTCTATAAACATTCCAAATAGTGTTACAATTATTGGAAATGAAACTTTCTTGACATGAAAGAAAAAGAACTGTCACGGCTCGCCAGAATCATAGACAAGGCTTTCAGGTGGTTTCCGATGTTCAGGGAAATGCTGCGCATGGAAAAGTTTTGTGCCATGCTGGGATTCTCTAAAGAAATGACTGAAAGTCTTATAGTCAAAAAAGAAGCCCTGAAATGTAGCGGTAAAATCTATTCCGAGCAACACAGGCGGAACTTTGATATAAAGGATGATATTTTAAGGGTGGAAAATGACCCTGACGATGAAAGCAGGCTGAACCTGACAATAAACAGGAAGCCGATTGCCGACTGGTTCAGGGAGCAATGGCACAGGCTTAGATATGGAGCAAGAGTGCCGCAACAGGAAGAAAGAAAAAGTAGAGGATTCAAATTATAATAGAAGCAATTTGATTAGTAATCTAAAAGCACTCCGATAACGATTAGAGTGCTTTTAGATTGTTTATCATTAATTATCAAAGCAAGTGCAGTTTAAGATTTTACTGAAGTTTGCATTAATAAAGAATATACTACAGCTGATATATGCGCAACATATTGTGACGCTTGTGATTCATTTCCCTTGAAATCCTTAACAAATACCGCTAAGGTATAACTGATATTATTAGGCAGACATATATAGGCAACATCATTGTGAGCTGCAAGAACACCATTTTCATTAACATCACCTGAACCTGTCTTATGCGCTATAACAACCCCTTCTTTATCAAGAAGTGGAGCTGCTATCCTATCTACACCTGTTTTGCATTCTTTTAACGTATTCTTAATGAAACTTTGTTTCTCATCATCGATAAGACCTTCAGTAAACAAACGATTCATCAACATTGCAGCACCAAGAGGAGATGTATAGTTAGAGTAAGCCTTGTTATGGTCAGCCGACATTTCCTCTTCCGTATAAGCTATCTGAAAACTTGAACGAGGAATGAGTGTGGCTATAAAACTATCTGTTTGAGCGACATTAACCATATCCTTAAACATAAGGTTGCTTGCATTGTTGTCACTCTGAGTAAGAGTATAACGCAGCAAATCTCTCACTGTCAATGATATGACTGGCCCTGAATAATCTTTCAGCATAGGACTCCAAGTCTTTGGGTCAAGTTTATCCCTATTTATATTTACTAAGGTATCAAGTGAAATTCCTTTATTGTCAAAGTCATTACAAAGAGCTAATGCCTGATGAACCTTAAACACACTCATCATAGGATAAACACTCTTATTATTGACCTTAACCGTATCTCTGTTATTAACAATAACCGCCACACCAATTTCGCCAGGACAAGCTGAGACAATTTGAGAAATGCTATCAGTCAAAACATTTGTTAAAGGAGGATTTGCGCTATCTTTTGTCGCTGATTTATGGAACAATGAAAATACCAAGATGAAAATGCAAACTAAAGCTATACTCAAAACTACGATTTGTTTTTTTCTGTTTTTTTCCATGTTTATATTATTTATATTTGTTTGACGAGAATATCTTTATTTGCCGACAAAGGTACATAACTTTACGGAAAAAACCCGTTGGCGGAATTAAAATAATAGATAAATTTATATGAAAGAAAAGTTGTACATACAAGAATTTATTTGTAACTTAGTGTTGCTCAATACATTAAGTTATAAAATCAGTATGCACAACTTATATACAAATTTCGTAAAAATCCTTGATATATGCAAGCTATTCTCAAAAGATTTAGTAAATGAGCAAGGTAATATTCCACGCCCAGGCGTCGTTCCGAGATTTAGCGACCTTGAAATAGTATCGCTTTCCATAGTAAGCGAGGCAATGGGCATTGATAGCGAATGCCTGTTGTTTGCTAAGTTGAAAGAGTATGTAAAGGAAATGCCGAACCTTATCTCACGCCGCCAATACAATGACCGTAGGAAACTAACCAGCAATCTGTGTGATACCATAAGAAAACGTATGGCACTGGAAATAGATGGTACAGAGGACTACTTCTGTATTGACTCCAAGCCAATCGAGGTGTGCAGACTATCCCGCTCCAAGCGTTGTAAGATGGGCAAAGATGAATACAGAACAGCCCCTGCATATGGTTACTGTGCATCGCAAGGCGCATACTACTATGGTTATAAGTTGCACGCTGTCTGTGGATTAAGTGGCGTGATACATTCTTTTGACCTAACAAAGGCTAATGTCCACGATATTCGTTATTTACAAGACGTAAAATATGAATATCATGACTGTTGCATTTTTGGAGATAGAGGCTACATCAGTGCAACGGCGCAACTGGACTTATTTGAAACCGCAAATATCAGATTGGAAGTTCCTTATCGGCACAATCAAAAGAATTGGAAACCTACTTTTATTCCTTTTGCGAAGGCGAGAAAAAGGATTGAAACAGACTTCTCGCAGATGTGCGACCAATTTATGATTTGCCGCAACTATGCAAAGGAAACAGTAGGATTGTTTACAAGATTTATCGGTAAAATCAGTGCCTTTACGGCAATGCAATATTTAAATCACATTAATAATAGACCCATTGGAAGAGTCAAGTATGCACTGGCTTAATTCCGCCAACGGGTGGAAAAATATGTTTCTAAAATATATAAATCAGGGCAACCGCATCAAAATGTCAATAACCTGATAATCAATACTTGTCGATTTTGTATTAATAGGGATAAGTGGGGTGGATACAAGGATGAGAAGTTTCAACAATTTACAATATCCCCCCTTAAAAATGCATAATTTTGTATTTGTCTGAATAATAGCCTGTTGTCAAAAATCATGTTTCTTAAAAAAATATTACCCGCAAGGGAAATTTGAATTATATGGGGCAAAAAATCAATTTTTATGGGGTAGTAGTTTCGATTTGGACCAATGGTTTTTTTAGGAAAATGGACAATAAGGGAGAGGAGGAGGTTGAAAACTACGTTTGTTTCCTAAGCTAACGTTATTTTGATGCGGTTGCCCTGTATATAAATAGACAGCTGTGGGGAAAATGTGGGGAAAAATTAGATAATTAAAAAGGCTAAATGACTGAAAATAATCACTTAGCCTTTTAATCCGTACCCAGACCCGTACTTCGTAATTGCTGCGCCCATCATTCAAGACTGTCAAATCGGGTCTTTCCTGTCAAGCCAATGATGCCTATGCGTATGCCAAACACATGGATTACGGATTTCTCGTTCCGTGAACAAACACTTTATCCGCAACTCTGCTATGTGGTGTATTGGCTTAACTCCATTTCTATGGGCAACACTTTTGTTGCAGATTTCAAGCAGCTTTTATCGAAATACCCATCAGTAAGAACTCGTTTATTAGGCTTTCCTCATAATTGGGAACAAGAGCCTTTGTGGAGATAAAATAATTGCCCTGTTTCTTAAAAAGCACTGGGGCAAACCAGCTCCGTCTTTAATTGTTTCCAATAAATGGATTGTTTCAAGCCCCTATAGAAAGAGAACAAAAATTCCTGTGTGAAAATTAATCTACGACAAGGAGCAAGCAAGGAGCAATATCAAACAAAAATCAATACCTTTGCAGTACATATGAGATAGACCAAAACAAAAGTGGAATATCGGAAACGAATAGCAAGGAAAAGAGAAGAAACGACCCAAGTTGATGTCCTTTTTGAGTTAATAATCAATAAAAGCGTTAAATCTTCACCTTTTAGAATGTGCAATTAAAAATAACAACCATATTTCTGACTTATTATCTATAAAATATTGAGTAATAATCGGTTGTAAATACGCACGTTGCAAAGCACTAAAGTCTATAAATATTCCAAATAGTGTTACAACTATTGGAAATGAAACTTTCAAATATTGCGAAGCATTAACATCTATAAACATCCCAAATAGTGTTACAACTATTGGAAATTCCGCTTTCAGCTATTGCAAAGCACTAAAGTCTATAAACATTCCAAATAGTGTTACAATTATTGGAAATGAAACTTTCTTGGACATGAAAGAAAAAGAACGTGTCACGGCTCGCCAGAATCATAGACAAGGCTTTCAGGTGGTTTCCGATGTTCAGGGAAATGCTGCGCATGGAAAAGTTTTTGTGCCATGCTGGGGATTCTCG
>CAKMOD010000031.1 GCA_927910885.1 uncultured Prevotella sp.
AATAAAAAAAGATTTATTTCTCGATTTATAACACGAATTTTACCATTCTTGTAGAGCGTTGGTAGCACTTGTTTTTTTTATTATCATTTAAGAAAAAAACTTTACCTTTTCAAACCTTCTTTTGTGATAGAAAAAGCTTAAAAATAGTACTTTTTAGGTTGCTTGTAACTGTCCTATTATTAGATAGTTATATATGTGCGTGCAAAAAGGGTGCTTAGTATGGGTTCAAAAGGGCGTTAGTAACTCGCCAAAAGGGCATCTTTTGCAAGCCAAAAGGGCGTCTTTTCGAAGGCAATTAAGCATCAATTAAAATATGGTTTGTGAAAAAATAAGACAAAAGTGTAAGTCTTCAGTTTCTCTTTCGGGCGGAGAGTAAATACTGCGACACTTTTATTAGACTTGGGAATATTCTTTTCATTACTTTTATACATCAAATTCGGAAGCTAAGTTAAATCTAATAAGTTGCGATTTTTAGTTCTGTCTAACCCTCTCTTCTTATCATAATGGATAAAAAGTAGGGCATTTGTACGATTTGTTTTACATTTTTTTGCACAAAGTCTATTTATATGCGCATTATTATAAGGTGCGTGTTTTAAAATACATTAAAATAGCAGTCATTCGCTTGCGGTATTATTTTCCTTTTTATTATCTTTGTAAGATAGAATAAGAATATATAAGTTTACGTTTAAAAGCAATGTTTGAAAATTTAAGTGATCGTCTTGAACGCTCCTTTAAGATTCTCAAGGGAGAGGGAAAGATTACAGAGATAAATGTAGCAGAAACCCTGAAGGACGTGCGCAGAGCGCTTCTTGATGCCGATGTTAACTATAAAGTTGCAAAAACCTTTACTGATACTGTAAAGCAGAAAGCATTAGGCATGAACGTACTCACAGCTGTTAAGCCTGGACAACTCATGGTTAAGATTGTACATGATGAGTTGGCAGATTTGATGGGTGGTGAGGCTGTCGGTCTGAATTTATCAGGTCGTCCTTCTATCATTCTTATGAGTGGTTTGCAAGGTTCTGGTAAGACAACATTCTCTGGTAAACTGGCAAACATGCTCAAGACAAAGGAGCATAAGAATCCTTTGTTGGTTGCTTGTGACGTTTATCGTCCTGCAGCTATCGACCAGTTGAAGGTTGTGGGCGAGCAGGTGGGTGTAGCTGTCTATAGCGAACCTGAGAACAAGAACGTGAATGAGATTGCTGATCACGCACTTGCTGAGGCAAAGGCAAAGGGTCACGATGTTGTCATCATCGATACCGCTGGTCGTCTGGCGTTGATGAGGAGATGATGAACGAGATTGAAAGTCTCAAGAATCATGTTCATCCTGATGAAACACTGTTTGTTGTTGACTCAATGACAGGTCAGGACGCAGTGAATACAGCCAAGGAGTTCAATGACCGTTTAGATTTCAATGGCGTTGTTCTCACAAAGCTTGATGGTGATACACGTGGTGGTGCGGCATTGTCAATTCGTACTGTTGTTACAAAACCTATTAAGTTCATTGGTACGGGCGAGAAGATGGAGGCTATCGATGTGTTCCATCCAGGTCGTATGGCAGACCGTATCTTGGGTATGGGTGACGTTGTTTCGCTTGTTGAGCGTGCACAAGAGCAGTTTGACGAGGAAGAAGCAAAGCGTCTGCAAAAGAAGATTCAGAAAAACCAGTTTGATTTCAACGATTTCTATAATCAGATACAGCAAATCAAGAAGATGGGTAACTTAAAGGACCTCGCTTCTATGATTCCTGGAGTTGGCAAGGCTATTCGTGATGTCGATATCGACGATAATGCTTTCAAGGGTATTGAGGCTATTATCCAGAGTATGACACCGAAGGAACGCACAAATCCTGAATTGCTCAATAATTCTCGTCGTCAGCGTATTGCTAAGGGTTCTGGTACCAATATACAAGAGGTGAACCGACTCATTAAGCAGTTCGACCAGACTCGTAAAATGATGAAGATGGTTACTGGTTCGAAGATGGCTGGTATGATGAGCAAGATGAAGGGCATGCCGGGAATGCCAAATATGCCAAAGATGTAAAAGACACATATTTATCAAATAATATCATTACTATGGAATATCAGTTAATAGACGGAAAGGCAACCGCAACTGCGATAAAGCAAGAGATTGCCAAAGAAGTGAAGGCTATTGTCGCCGAAGGGGGCAAACAACCCCATCTGGCTGCCGTTTTGGTGGGGCATGATGGGGGAAGTGAAACCTATGTAAAGAATAAGGTAATTGCCTGCGAACAGTGTGGGTTCAAGTCTACGCTCATTCGTTTTGAGGCTGATGTGACAGAAGAAGAGCTTTTGGCTTGTGTGGATAAGCTGAACAAGGATGAGGACGTTGATGGCTTCATCGTTCAGCTCCCTTTGCCAAAGCATATTGACGAGCAGAAGATCATTATGGCTGTTGACTATCGCAAGGATGTGGATGGTTTCCATCCTATCAATGTGGGGCGTATGGCAATTGGTCTACCTTGCTTTATCTCTGCTACACCATTGGGTATTCTTACCTTGTTGCAGCATTATCATATAGAAACTTCTGGTAAGAAGTGTGTCATCTTAGGCCGAAGCAATATTGTTGGTAAGCCTATGGCACAGTTGATGATGCAAAAACAGTATGGTGACTCTACAGTAACAGTATGTCACTCTCGTTCAAAGGATTTGAAGAAAGAGTGTCAGGAGGCAGATATCATCATCGCAGCTATTGGCAGACCTGAATTTGTAACAGTTGATATGGTGAAGCCTGGAGCAGTGGTTATCGACGTCGGTACAACACGTGTTGAAGACGAAACACGCAAGGGCGGTTTCAGATTGTGTGGTGACGTGAAATTTGATGAGGTTGCTCCTCTCTGCTCTTTCATTACGCCTGTTCCAGGTGGTGTTGGTCCTATGACCATCTGTTCACTAATGAAAAATACACTTGCTGCAGGCAAGAAAGAATACTATAAGTAGATGACAGCAGAAGAATATTTCCAACGAGGTAATGAATGCCGACAGAGAGGCGACTGGCAAGAAGCCTTAGCCAATTATATGGAGGCAATCGAGTTGGACCCTAATTCTCCAGCAGTAATCGCAAAAGAAATGGTGGAGAATATTCTTAACTTCTATAACAAGGATGCGTATAATCCTTAAAATACAAAAACTATGAGCAAGATGAAAGGTGCCATTGTAGTAAACACAGATCGATGCAAAGGATGCCAGTTGTGTATCGTTGCGTGTCCGAAAGATGTTATTGCATTGGCTCAAAAAAAGGTAAATGTCCACGGCTATCCGTATATAGAGTCTGCACGACCAGATGATTGCATCGGTTGCGCCGCTTGTGCTACGGTTTGTCCTGATGGCTGTATCACAGTCTATCGTAAAAAGGTGGAGGTATAATTATGGCAGAACAAGATGTAAAACTAATGAAGGGCAACGAGGCTATCGCCCATGCAACTATTCGCTGCGGTGCTGATGGCTATTTTGGTTACCCTATCACTCCTCAGAGTGAGATAATTGAGACACTTTCAGCCTTAAAGCCTTGGGAGACAACTGGTATGGTTGTACTTCAGGCTGAGAGCGAGGTGGCTTCAATCAATATGATTTATGGTGGTGCTGGCGCTGGTAAGCGTGTGCTGACAAGTTCTTCATCACCTGGTGTAGCTTTGATGCAGGAGGGTATCAGCTATATGGCTGGTGCAGAACTTCCAGGCGTCTTTGTTAACGTTCAGCGCGGTGGTCCAGGTCTTGGAACTATCCAGCCAAGTCAGAGTGACTACTTCCAAGCAACACGTGGAGGTGGTAATGGCGATTACAATGTGATTGTATTGGCGCCAAACTCAGTACAGGAGATGGCTGACTTTGTTGACTTGGCTTTCGAGTTAGCATTCAAGTATCGTAACCCTGCAATGATTCTTTCTGACGGTGTGATTGGTCAGATGATGGAGAAGGTTGTACTTCCTCCACAGAAACCACGTCGCACAGAGGAGGAAATCCGCAAGGAGTGCCCTTGGGCTTCTATGGGTCGTACAGCTGATCGCAATCCTAATATCATTACTTCTTTGGAATTGAAACCAGAGATAATGGAAGAAAGAAACCTCCACTTACAGGAGAAGTATCGTCAGATTCGTGAGAACGAAGTACGCTTTGAGACACAGCAGTGCGAGGATGCAGACTATGTTATCGTTAGTTTTGGTAGTGCTGCACGTATCGGCGAGAAAGCTGTTGAGTTAGCTCGTGAGGAAGGATTGAAGGTTGGTTTATTCCGTCCAATCACTTTGTGGCCTTTCCCAAGCAAGCAACTTGCAGAGCTTTGCAAGGATAAGAAGGGTGTGTTGGTAAGTGAAATCAATGCTGGTCAGATGGTACAGGATGTACGTTTGGCTATTAACGGAGCATTACCAGTAGAGCACTTTGGCCGCTTAGGTGGTATTGTTCCTGACCCTGAAGAGATTGTCAATGCACTCAAGGAAAAGTTAGTAAAGTAAGAAGGGAGGACGTATATTATGACAAATGATATCATTTCACCTGAGAATCTGGTGTATAAGAAGCCTACTTTGATGAACGATACGACAATGCACTATTGTCCAGGTTGTTCACATGGTGTGGTACATAAGTTAGTTGCAGAGGTAATCGAAGACATGGGAATGAGTAATAAGGCGATTGGTGTATGCCCTGTAGGCTGTGCCGTATTTGCTTATCGCTATCTTGATATCGACTGGCAGGAGGCTCCTCATGGTCGTGCTCCAGCTGTTGCAACGGGTATTAAGCGCCTTTGGGAAGATCGTTTGGTATTCACTTATCAGGGTGATGGTGACCTTGCTTGTATTGGTACAGCAGAGACACTTCATGCTTTGAACCGTGGTGAGAACTTCACAATTATCTTTATTAATAATGCCATTTATGGTATGACTGGTGGTCAGATGTCGCCTACAACACTTATGGGGCAGAAGACTGCAACTTGTCCATACGGTCGTGAGCCAGAATTGCATGGCTATAATCTGAACATTACGGATTTGGCAAGTCGTCTGAAAGGAACCTGCTATGTAACTCGTCAGAGTGTTGACACCGTTGCTTCAATCAATAAAGCAAAGCGTGCAATGCGCAAGGCGTTTGAAGCAAGTATGCAAGGAAAGGGAAGCTCGTTAATTGAGATTGTTGCAACCTGTAATAGTGGTTGGAAGCTTACTCCTGTAAAGGCTAACGAGTGGATGCGTGAGAATATGTTCCCTGAATATGAAAAGGGAGATTTGAAAGACACCACAGGTCTTTAATTCTTCTCCCATATAAATAAGGTGTAATATGAAAAAAGAGATAATTATTAGTGGCTTCGGTGGTCAGGGGGTACTCTCTATGGGTAAGATTCTGGCTTATTCGGGACTAATGGAAGATAAGGAGATAACATGGATGCCAGCTTATGGTCCAGAGCAGCGTGGTGGTACAGCCAACGTTACTGTCATTGTAAGCGATGAACGTATCTCTTCTCCTATTCTCAGCAAGTATGATGTAGCGATTGTGTTGAACCAGCCTTCATTAGATAAGTTTGAGCCAAAGGTTAAACCAGGTGGTATGCTTATTTATGATGGTTATGGAGTCTTCAATCCTCCAACGCGTAAGGACATCACAGTCTATCGCATAAATGCTATGGATAAGGCTGCTGAGATGAAGAATGCTAAGGTATTTAATATGATTGTCTTAGGTGGTCTGCTCAAGGTTTGTCCTGTTGTCAGCACTGATGGACTCAAGAAGGCACTTTTCAAGAGTTTGCCAGAACGCCATCATAAACTCATTCCGCTGAATATGGAAGCAGTGGAGGAGGGTATGAAGATTATTGCTCAGCAGTAATCAATCTCGCATTACTGTAGAAACTTCTATGGTAATGATGAAAGTGAACCTGATTTTTATAACTCTCTAATTTGTTAAAGGGACCTAAGCAGTGATGCTACGGGTCCCTTTTTTCTTTGCTTATAGGTGTGATGGCATGTTATTCTATTTTAGTTCTATCCAGTAAATATCTCCCACATAGTTTAATCATAAGTCGCTTGCTATAATATAATGAAGTATAAAGATTCTCTTTGACTATATTTATTCTATGTATTATAGCTCCGCACGTATTGTGCTATTGCTCCGCACATGTTGTGTTGTAGGTCAACACTAATGGTGTTGAGCATTAATTAGCTTGCAATATAAAACAGAGGGAATTCTTATTTGTATTCATTGACAGTCGATGTAAGGTTCGTAACAAATAAGCCAACTTATATGATATGTTTACTTACGCTTACAAAAGACTATAGAGTGTTCTTCTTTTCCAAAGCTGTTCCTTAACGAGAGAGAATATGTAATTTAAGTTTTATAGGACAATAATAACTCTATAAATATTTAAGAAGAAAGCCCCTACAAGGCGCAGTTTTACTTTATTTCCTTATTATTTTTTGTATTATAAAGATGAAAAAAATATAATCATTGTTCTTTATTTCCTCCTTAGTGGTTGGTTTTGCTCATTATATAGGGGGCTGTGCAGATTTTTCCCCTAAAAAAATTTGGTTGTTTCATTATTTTTTTATTACTTTGCACCGAGTTCAAAACATTGACATTATACATTTTACAAATATTAATTAATTCAGAGAAACAATGAAAAAGTTAGTTTTAATGTTAGCTGCAGCTTCTATGGCAGCATCTGTTTCTGCTCAGACTGTTGCAGAAAGCAAGACATTTGATAACATCTACGTTGGTATTAACGGTGGTGTTGCAACAAAGACAACTGGTCACAAGTGGTTGAGCGACCTCGATCCAAACGCTGGTATCCGTATCGGTCGTTACTTCACTCCAGTATTCGGTCTTGCTATTGAGGGTAACGCATACTTCTCAAACAAGCCTTGGGGTTCTACAGGTACAGTAGTTCGCGCTACTAACGCAAGCTTGCTCGGTACTGTAAATCTTAGCAACTGGTTCGGTGGTTACAAGGGTGAGCCACGTACATTCGAGGTTAGCGCACTCTATGGTCTTGGTTGGATGCACGTATTCTCTAACAACCAGCTCTTCAAGGCTGCTACATCTGAGAATCGTAACCGTATGACTTCTAAGGCTGCTCTTGATTTCGCTTTCAACTTCGGTTCAGCAAAGCAGTTCCAGTTCTATGTAGAGCCTTCTATCAACTTCGCATTCTTGGGCCAGACTAACTCACACAACGTATCAGCAAGTCCAGCAGGTCCTGTTTTCACAGAGGTTCATGCAGACTATGGTTACAAGGCAACAGGTCAGGCAGGTCAGCCAGCTTACAACATCAACAACTCATTCGTTCAGTTGAATGCTGGTCTCGTTTACAAGTTTGCTAACTCTAACGGTACACACAACTTCACAATCGTTACTCCACGTGACCAGGCTGAGATCGATGCTCTGAACGCTCAGATCAACGAGCTCCGTAACCGTAAGCCACAGGTTGTTACTAAGGAGGTTGTTAAGGAAGTTGTTAAGGAAGTTCCTTCTGTTAAGGTTAAGGAGTTCACAGTTTCTGACCTCGTATTCGTAACATTCGCACAGGGTAAGTCAAACCTTACAAACGATGCTAAGAAGGCTCTTAACAACGTTCAGCAGGGTGTTCACGTTCAGGTTGTTGGTACAGCTTCTCCAGAGGGTTCTAAGGAGCTCAACGATCGTCTTTCACAGGCTCGTGCTGACGTAGTTGCTAACTACCTCAAGTCTCGCGGTGTAATCGTTGATGAGGCTACTGGTAAGGGCGTACAGGGTACAACTTCTAACCGTCTCGCTGTTGTTTACGTAAAGTAATCTAACCGAATAGGTTAAGAAGGTTTATCCTTCGAATAATAAATATTGGGGATGCATCTTTAAGGTGCATCCCCTTTTGTTTGTTTATATGTGAAGGTTTTTATAAAGAAACTATTAATAAGCGCAGCAGTAGTAGTTTAGTTTTCCCTGCTAATGATAGAATAATCTTGCTGATTCTCCGTTATATACAATGTAACAAGTGGTATAAGCACTTGGAATAACTTGATAGTGTAAAAAGGGGTATATGGAAAAGTTATCAAAGATAGGAAGATATGAGTTTTTAGCGGAGCCGTTTCATTGCGACTTCTCTAATCAATTGTTTATGGGTCATTTAGGCAATCACATGCTGAATGCTGCAGATTTTCATAGTAACGATCGCGGTTATGGTATGTACTATCTCAATACTGTCAACAAGACGTGGGTGTTGAGTCGCTTGGCTATTGAGATGGAGGAAATGCCAAAGGCGTATGATAAGTTCTTTGTAGAGACTTGGGTCGATAGTGCTTTGAAATCATTTACAAGCCGTAACTTTAAGGTTGTCGGTGAGTCTGGCCATATTTATGGCTATGGCAAGAGTGTTTGGGCAATGATTGACCTTGACACACGTCAGCCTGTCGATATCCTTGCCGTTCGTGACGGTTTGATTAGCGAGTATATAGAAACTGAATATCCTTGTCCGATAGAGAAGTCTTCACGTGTTAAGATGTCAGCTGATGCCGTTTCTATCCGTTCAATAGATACCTATTATAATGATGTAGATATCAATGGACATATTAACTCTGTCAAGTATATAGAGCATGTGTTAGATCTTTGGGATTTGTCTTGGTACAAGCAACACTGTATCAAGCGTTTTGAGATAGCATACGTGGCAGAATCTCATCAGGGCGATAAACTCCACTTCTATCGGGAGCAGCGAGAAACGGAGACAGATTTTAATGTAAGAATAACGAAGCGTAATGTGGAAGGGAAAGAAACAGAAGTGTGTCGTTGTAGAGTACAATTTGTTTAAGTAATCTCTACAATTTAAGATTTGCTGTCACTCTTATCACCCATTGTAGATATCTAATTTGATAGTTTACAATGGGTTTGCCTTATATGTTAAAATGACAGTAACCGTAATTGAAAATAGAATTGTTAGAAGTGTAGTTTAATCCAAATCAGTTAGACTCTAATAACTTGAAGAGGATTAGGGGGTAGACCTTCTCACTTAGTATTGCTAAAGAATCTAATCAGTTTAGGGTAGAAGTAAGAAACTTCCATCCATAAGTATTTCCTCTTCTAAAACCATTTCTCGCATTACTTGTTGTACCAGGTCCCAGTCATCATTCAACTGTCGAATCTCTGTAATAGGATGTTTTTGTCCATCTGATAAGAAGGTCAATAGCTGTTCTCTTATAAGTTCTTTCTCGTCTGCATCCTCCTTCTTGGTATGTGATAGGCAAACATCGCATTGCTCACAGTCCTTTGATTTTGTTTCTCCAAAGTAGGAGAGTAGCTGTCTGCTACGGCATACTCGTTCATTCTGTGCATAATTAATAACAGAATTGATACGCTTTATGAATTGCTCCTTTCTATCTTCATACACACTCTTATTAAGGATAACGTCAATACCATCAATGCGGTCTTGCGAGTAACTAATAAGCGGTGTATTTTTGCGTGGGATAAAGTTGATGATACGCTTCTTACTTAGGTTGACCAATACCATATAGGTTTGGTTTCTATCGAGTCCGGCTTCTTGTGCAATATAGCTCTCATCAATATATCCGCTGTCAGAGAATAAACCGCCATAGTTGCGGAGTAGGGCAGTGACGATGTCATTCTCTTTGTCTGTCAATGAGTCCAGTCGGTAGAGGTCGTCCCTGTTCAATAGGAATCGTACACGTGCCTTAGTGTCTGGGTTCTGTTCATAGTCAATATAACCAGCTCGTTGAAGAATCGTCAGTGCTGCATTAACACGAATAGGGAAATGTTTGAAGGTGTTGCAGAACTTGTCAATAGGAAACTCAAAGATACATCCGTAGCCACTTCCGACACCTATCTGGTAGAAGTAGGCTAAGTGTTCATACACAGTCTGAATATAGTCTTTTGGAGGGAAGGTATCTTCAATACGTTTCTGTAGGGTACGATTGTCATTCCCATTATAAAGTAATACTGCGTATGCCTTATTGCCGTCACGTCCCGCACGTCCCGCTTCTTGGAAATAAGCTTCCAAAGAACTTGGACTATCGATATGAATAACCACACGTACGTTAGGCTTGTCGATACCCATACCAAAGGCATTTGTAGCAACCATGACACGTATCTTGTCGTTCTGCCAATCATTCTGGCGTTGGTCTTTGATGCCTGGCTCTAAGCCTGCATGGTACCATGTGGCCGAGATACCCTGCTCTGTAAGCATCTGTGCAATCTCCTTTGTGCGTTTTCTACTACGGCAGTAGACGATAGCTGTCTTGGGAATTGATTGCAGGATATGTACCATCTCTGCCTCTTTGTCCTCAGTCTGGCGTACGACATAAGCTAAGTTCTTACGTTCAAAGCTCATTCGGAAGACATTCTTCTCTTTAAAGCCTAAACGGTCTTGGATATCATCTACAACTTCTGGTGTAGCTGTTGCAGTTAAAGCGAGGATAGGTGCGTCGGGAACTAACTTTCGAATGTCTGCAATCTGCAGGTAAGAAGGGCGAAAGTCATAACCCCATTGGCTGATACAATGGGCTTCATCAACGGTGATGAAACTTACTTTTATATGTCGTAATTTTGCTTTAAAGATATCAGAGCCTATACGTTCTGGAGATATATAAAGTAGCTTTATTCCTCCAAAGGTACAGTTTTCTAAGGTGGTTATAATGTCATCATGGCGCATACCTGAGTATATAGCTGCAGCCGTAATTCCTTGACGACGAAGGTGGTCAACCTGATCCTTCATCAACGCAATAAGAGGGGTAATGACTAAGCATACTCCCTCTTGGGCTAATGCTGGTACTTGGAAAGTGAGAGACTTTCCTCCTCCTGTTGGCATTAGTCCTAAGGTGTCCTTTCCTGAACCGATACTCTCGATAATTTCTTTCTGAATACCGCGAAAGTCAGGATAGCCCCAGTATTGATGAAGAATGTCAAGGTAGGACATTAGACTTTGAACTTTGAACTTTGAACTTTGAGGTTTGAACTTTAGGGGTTGAAAGATGCCTATTAGTTCGAGTGCTACTTATAAAATTCAATCAATAATCAAGAATCCTCAGTTGGTCTAATATCCTCTATCTGCAACTGTACAGCTCCACGTTTAAAGACATTGTCTTCAATAGTATAAGCTATGTCAAACGAGCGTTTTGACTTGATATAGCGAGCAGATGCACTCTGTCCGAAGGCTATGCCATTCATAACGTTGTTAGAGTTGGAGTCAACCAATTCCAGCTTGATATGCTCTTGCTCACGTCCTACAACCTTACTTGTTCCGAAGTCATAGACGTCTAATGTGCAGAAGAGAGGCTTTGTGTTTCCTGGACCAAATGGTGCAAAGCGTTTCAAGTCGGTATGCAGTTTCTTGGTGATATCCTTAAAGTCAATAACTGCATCGATATCCAATATTGCTTCACGCTGTTCAGGCTCAATATGCTCTTCCACAAATGCCTGAAAACGTTCACGGAACTCCTTCACATCTGCCCACTTCATGGTCAGTCCAGCGGCATAAGTGTGTCCACCGAAATTCAATAAGAGGTCACGACAACTCTTAATAGCTGCATATACATCGAATCCCGCTACACTACGTGCTGAGCCTGTTGCAAGGTTTTCGTCACGTGTCAATACTACCGTTGGACGGAAGTAGATTTCAGTCAGGCGAGAAGCAACGATTCCTATGACACCTTTCTTCCAGTGTTCATCATAGAGGACGATACTGGATTGATGCTTTTGGCTTTCCAAGCGAGCCACAATCTGGTTGGCTTCCTCTGTCATCTGACGATCTACATCCTTTCGTTGTTCGTTGTATTCGTCAATGTGTTTTGCTTGGTTAAGTGCCAAACTATATTCTCTTTCAACAAGTAAGTCTACACTCTTCTTGCCATTCTCCATGCGCCCACTGGCATTGATACGTGGTCCAATCTTGAAGATAATATCGCTCATTGACAGTTCACGACCATTCAAACCGCAGATGTCAATAATAGCTTTCAATCCAAGACTTGCGTTTTGATTCAGCTGCTTTAGTCCGTGGAATGCAAGAATACGGTTCTCATCAACCACAGGAACCAAGTCGGCCGCTATGCTGACAGCACAGAAGTCGAGTAGAGGAACGAGGCGAGAGAATGGAATATTGTTGTTCTTAGCAAATGCCTGCATGAACTTAAAGCCTACACCACAACCACACAGGTCCTTGAAAGGATAGGTGTCATCTGGTCGCTTGGGGTTAAGAATCGCCACAGCAGGTGGCATCACCTCGTCAGGGACGTGATGATCACAGATAATAAAGTCTATCCCTTGCTCTTTGGCATAGGTTATCTCTTCGATAGCTTTTATACCACAATCGAGGATAATGATGAGTTTTACTCCAGTTTCTTTAGCAAAGTCTATTCCCTTCTTGCTAACTCCATACCCTTCATCATAACGATCGGGAATGTAGTAATCAATATTTGAATAGAACTGGCGTAAGAATTTATACACCAACGCTACAGCC
Source organism: uncultured Prevotella sp. (assembly GCA_927910885.1). GTDB lineage: Bacteria > Bacteroidota > Bacteroidia > Bacteroidales > Bacteroidaceae > Prevotella. The sequence goes on from CAKMOD010000031.1 coordinate 12,442, forward strand.
GTACAGCCGTCTACATCATAGTCTCCGTAGACAAGAATGCGCTCCTTATGGCCCATCGCATCATTGAGGCGGTCGACAGCTGCATCCATATCCTTCATTAAAAAAGGATTGATGAGGTCTGCCAATTGTGGACGGAAGAACCGTTTAGCCGCACTCTCCGTTGTTATACCACGGCGAATGAGCAGCGAAGCGAGAATGGGACTAATCCCCAATTTCTCCCCTAAGTCTTTAGCCGCATTGACCTGAGTATCTGCAGGTGGAGTGTAGTTCCATTTAAATTGCATTTTAAATTGTTTTTATTTCTGTCCGTAAAGGTACAAAAAAAATGGCAAATGAGAATGTTATGTGGAGTATTATTTGGTTCTGTTTTTTTATGATATTAGCTCTATTAGGCTAATTAGCCCAATTGGTAATAAAATAACAATCCCGCTCCAGATCATTGGAGCGGGATTGTTTGTAATTCAGTGTGGGTTGTTGAAAAGAGAAAGCAAGAAAAGAATTTCTTAATTCTCAACTCAACATCTTACCTTTTTTAGAGACCCATCTTCTTGCGAATATCCTTAGGGATAGCGTTCTTGTTTACCATGTAGTCCATGGTGTTAGCTGCGATGAAGCTCTTGGTCATGTACCAAATACCCTTGTAGTCACCAGTCTCACCCCAAGAGTTCTTTACCATGTAGTACTCCTTACCGTTCTGATCCTTAGCGATACCGAAGATGAGCATACCATGGTCATCAGTGAGTTCCCAGTTATCGAAACGCTCCTGACGCTGCTGCTGTGTAGGAACAATCTCAGGTACGTTTACACCAAGTGAGTCGATGATGTCCTTCTTCTTTGATGCAGAAAGACCGAGCCAGTGAGCCATATCACTACCCTTCATGCTTTCAACCTTCTTACCGTCAACCATGTAAGCCAAACCCTTACGAGTGAAACCTGGCTCACTAACGTCGCCACCCCATGCTACTGTGTAGCCATTCATGACAGCGTTATCGATGATACGCATCATCTCATCCATTGGGAGGTTATAAGACAATGGGAAACGCCAGTTGTCCTGTACCTCAACAGCGAACTGTGTATAGAAAGGATGGTGTGTGTAAGAAGTAATTGTTACATAATCACTCCAGTTCAAACCAAGGCTTGCAGCAAAGCTCTTTGGAGTGTACTGCTTGCCTTCGTAAGTGAATGTCTCTGGACACTTGCCAAGATAAGCATCGAGGATACCCTGCAAGCCCTGCTTCCATTGACCAGAAATCTTGTTTGCCTTGTTGCGTGCAATACCATTTACATATGGCTCTAACAAAGAGAAGAACTCATTGAAGTTGTTCAATGAATCGCCATAGAGTGAACCTGGGAATGGCATAGCACTTTCTGGACAAATACCATGAGTCTCAAGGGTGTGCAATACATCGTATGCAGAACCACCTTGAGCAAACTGGCAATCACCATGGAAGCGAACAACCTGAATAGCACGCTCCATGTATGTCTTATTAGCAACGAAACTCTCACAGAGGTCGTATGTCTTACCAGTCTTCTTCAAAATCTCAGCCTCGAAGTAGCTAAGAGTTGAATAGTCCCAGCAGGTACCTGAACGGTTCTGGTCCTTAATACTTGTAATTGGAATCTGCTTTACTACTGTAAAAACAGGCTTGTTAGAGGTTGCACCCTCTTTCTTGTCTGCGGCATTAGCACCTATCGCAACCAAAGCGAGCAATGCTACAACTAAAGTTTTTCTCATAAGTTTTTTCTTATAAATGGGGTTGCCGTTGTGAGTGATACTCTTGCGGCAACCTTGATGTAAATATTAATTATTAAATGTTTTATTACTTTCGGTTTGCTGCAATGAAGTCTTCAACATCCTGCGGATGATAAGGAATAATATCCTTGCCAATGAATCGGCAACCATCCTTTGTGATGAGGATGTCGTCTTCAAGACGGATACCTCCGAAGTCTTTGTACTCATCCAACTTATCGAAGTTGAGGAAGTCTGCACAATGTTTCTTTGCACGCCAGTCATCAATCAATGCAGGAATGAAGTAGATACCTGGTTCATCCGTAACAACAAATCCTTCTTCCAAGCGACGACCCATACGCAGGCAGTTAGTACCGAACTGCTCAAGGTTAGGGCGAGTTTCTTCATCGAAGCCAACGTGAATCTGGTCGAATGACTCCATATCGTGAACATCCATACCCATCATGTGGCCAAGGCCGTGAGGCAGGAACATCGCATGTGCACCAGCAGCTACAGCCGCATCTGTATCGCCCTTAGCCAATCCAAGTTCTTTCATACGGTCAAAGAGAATACGGCATACAGCAAAGTGTACGTCCATATACTTAACACCTGGCTTAGAAAGCTCCAGTGCTGCATCGTGGCACTCTTCTACAACCTTATAAATCTCCAACTGCTTCTGAGTGAACTTACCACTTACAGGGAATGTACGGGTATTGTCAGAACAGTAGTGGTTGATGGTTTCAGCACCACAATCACATAGAGCAAGGCGACCAGCCTCTAATACTGCCATTGAAGGATTGCCATGCATAATCTCACCATGCTGAGAGAAGATGGTTGGGAATGATACCATCGAACCGTATGAATTAGCGATACCACTAACCTGACCACCAACGAACTGCTCAGTTACGCCAGGTTTACCCAATATCATAGCTGTTGTGTGCATCTTGTAGCCGATAACAGCAGCACGCTCCAGTTCTTCAATTTCTTCCTGTGTCTTTACAGAACGCATCTTAACAACCGCACGGATAAGCTCCAAACTTGCAGACTCTTTCTGCTGGTTAGGATGAATACCGAAGAGGTCGAATATTTGAATCTTAATATCAGCACGATAAGGAGGTAGGAAGTGAACTTTACGATGCTCGCGCAGCGCATTGTTACAGATAGTCTTTAGCCCCTTCATGTTAACAGTGTTAGCTACACCGACAGCATCGGCCATATCCTTTACAGAGTCAACGCTACCGTACCAAACAATATCGTCGATATCAATGTCATCACCAACAAGTGTTTCTGTGTCATTGTCAATGTCAATAACACCAACTAATCCGTCACGTTTCTGACCAAAATAATAGAGGAATGATGAGTCCTGACGGAAAGGATAATATCCATTCGCAGGAAAGTTTGCAGGCGACTCATTGTTGCCAAAAAGGATAATAATACCCCCTCCAACAAGCTTCTTAAGCTCTGCACGGCGCTTTACATAGGTTTCTTTGTTAAACATATTTCAATATATTAGTTGGTTTGATTGCAAAGATAGTTATTTTTGTTTGAAAGTTATTAACTTTGCAGTTGTTTTTTAACGAGAATTTATGCAAATAGATAGGAATACGGGCTTAGTGTTAGAAGGAGGAGGTATGCGTGGTGTATTTACCTCTGGTGTGTTGGACGCTTTTATGAAATATAAGCTATATTTTCATTACACTGTAGCGGTCTCTGCTGGAGCGTGTAATGGTTTGTCATACGCCAGTCGTCAACCGCGTCGCGCTCGTATCTCCAATATTGACATGCTTGCCAAATATGATTATATAGGCTTACGTCATCTCGTTACGCAGGGATGTATTTTTGATCCAGAATTACTTTATCATCGTTTCCCTTATGAGCTGATTCCTTTTGATTATGAAGAGTATTTTCGTAATTGTAAGAATGGAGATATCTTTGAGGTGGTGGTAACAAACTGTCAGACAGGTTTTGCAGAATATCTTACAGAATCATCAGGTGATACGCATCGTCTAAACGAATTGGCACGTGCTTCTTCAAGTCTTCCATACGTTTGTAAGATTGTTGAGGTAGATGGAAAGGAGTTATTGGATGGTGGTATTGTTGACTCTATTCCTGTATTGCGCTCTATAGAAACAGGACACGAAACGAATGTGGTTATCAGCACGCGTAACAAAGGTTGGAGAGAGTCTGGGCGCGATTATAAGCAACCCAAGTTTATCTATCGTAATTACCCTCGTTTACGTGTTGCTCTGAGCCGGAGAATAGAAGCTTATAACCGTCAGCTTGATTTGGTGGATGAGTTGGAGGAACAAGGTAAGATACTTGTTATCCGCCCAGAAGAGCCTATCGTTGTTGGTCGAATGGAGAAAGATGTAGAGAAGCTTGAGAATCTTTATGAGGAAGGTTTCCGATTGGGCGAAAGATTCGTAAAGGATAATCTGCCACAACTTCTCTGATAAACTGTCGTAAAGGTCTATTGTACAAAGGAATATACAAGAAATAAATAGAATAATAGGGACTATCTGCTGTCTTAGTGGATAGCCTCTATTTTATTGTTACTCTCTTTGCTTCTTCTCTTTTCAACCATAATTGTTTTCTCCCTTATACCCTTTCAATAAAAGATTAAATAAGACTTCTAAATGATAAAAACCCAGCAAAGAGCATTTTTACAAGCTACCTTAATATATTTTTCTTACTTCTTATTTTCCCTTTCTAAATACTTTTGTTATCTTTGCACAACATATTAAAAATGAAAAAGCGAATGAAGAAGATAAATTTTCTCCTTGTTGTGTTAGCTGCAGTGCTGGCATTTAGTTCATGTAGTAAGACTGAGACCTATGCAGATCAGTTGGAACGAGAAACTGAGGCAATCAACTCATTTATAGTCAAGAAAGGTATAAATGTAATTACTGAAGAGCAGTTTACAAAGCAAGGGAATACAACAGATACAACAAAGAATCAGTATGTTCTCTTCCCAAATACTGGTGTTTATATGCAGATTGTAGAGAAAGGAACTGGCGAAATCATCAAGAAAGGCGAGACAGCTACTGTTCTCTGCCGTTTTACGGAGCGCAATCTTCTTAGAGATACTTTGCAGTTGTCAAATCAGTTCCTCGTCTTTGGTCCTAAGGTCGATAAGATGTCTGTTACAAACACAAGTGGAACATACACTGCATCGTTTGACCCATCTTCAAGTGTGATGAGCGAAATCTATCAGAGTACTTCTGTGCCTGCTGGTTGGTTGGTTCCAATGCCTTATATTGGCCTTGGTAGATTGGTTAATGCATCATCAAAGTTGTCACACGTGAGACTCATTGTTCCTTCACAGCAAGGCCAGCAAAATGCGTCAAAGTCAGTCTATCCTTGCTACTATGACCTTACTTTCCAGAGAGGACTTTAACGAAAAGGAAAGAGGTATAAAGTAAGAAGGAAGAGCGAGAAAGAAGAATAACGTAAGAGAACAATAAGGGCAATACCCTTCAAAAATATTTTAAGTATGACGCTTATCAAATCTATTTCCGGCATCCGTGGAACTATCGGAGGTCGTGCGGGAGATACACTGAACCCGCTGGACATCGTTAAATTTGTTTCTGCATACGCTACTTTCATTGCACGTAAGCATCCAGGAAAGAAGTTGAAGATTGTTGTTGGTCGTGATGCACGTATCTCTGGCCCAATGGTTAAGAATGTTGTATGCGGTACGCTGATGGGTATTGGCGCAGATGTTGTGAACATCGGCTTGGCTACAACCCCTACAACAGAGTTGGCTGTACGTATGTGTGGTGCAGATGGTGGTATCATCATCACAGCTTCTCACAATCCACGCCACTGGAACGCTTTAAAACTTCTGAATGAGGAGGGAGAGTTCCTTACTGCAGCTGATGGTGCTGAGGTACTGGATATTGCAGAGCGTGAGGACTTTGATTACGCTGATGTTGATGGTTTGGGTAGCTATGTTGACGATGATTCGTTTGATGAGCGTCATATAGAAGAGGTGATGAACCTTGAATTGCTCGACCTTGAAGCTGTTAAGAACCGTAAGTTCCGTGTCGTTGTTGATGCTATCAACTCTGTTGGTGGTGTTATCCTTCCTAAGTTGCTCGACCGTTTAGGCGTAGAGTATAAGTTCCTCAATGGTGATGCTACTGGCGACTTCTCTCATAACCCAGAGCCAATCGCAGCAAACCTTACAGGTATTATGGACGAGGTAGCTAAGGGCGGTTACGACTTGGGTATCGTTGTTGACCCTGATGTTGACCGTTTGGCATTCATTCAGGAGGATGGTCAGATGTATGGTGAGGAGTACACACTCGTCACAGTGGCTGATTATATCCTCGAACATGTGAAGGGTAACACAGTTAGTAACCTCTCTTCAACTCGTGCTTTGCGTGATGTTACAGAGAAGCATGGCGGTAAGTATTATGCTTCTGCTGTTGGTGAGGTGAATGTTACCACAAAGATGAAGGAGGTTGGTGCTGTTATCGGTGGTGAAGGTAATGGTGGTGTAATCTATCCAGATAGCCATTATGGCCGTGATGCCCTCGTTGGTATTGCACTTTTCCTTAGCTCTTTGGCACAGAAGGGAATGAAAGTAAGCGAACTTCGTAAGACTTTCCCAGAATATTTCATTGCAAAGAACCGTATTGATCTTACAGCTGATACAGATGTTGATGCAATCCTCGTTCGCGTGAAAGAACTTTACGGACAGGAGAAGGATGTACAAGTAACAGATATTGACGGCGTTAAGCTCGACTTCCCTGATGCTTGGGTTCATCTTCGTAAGTCAAATACAGAGCCTATTATCCGTGTTTACAGCGAGGCTAACACTATGGAGGCTGCTGATGCATTAGGTAAGAAATTGATGCAGGTAGTTTACGATATGCAGTAAACTAAACCTTGTTATATAAAAGAAAAGGATGCTTTTGAGGTTTCTCTGAAGCATCCTTTTTCATTGATAGCCGTTGAATATAATATTTTATCACTGGTTTATATATTCCTTTTGTTGACTTATAAGGTATAGTAGGATTCTGTTTTATGCCCCTATATACGCTCTTTTTATTTTTTGAAATATAGAGGTTTAATAATTCTCTTCCTATATACGTTAGTCATTAGCATATTATTATATGCAAGAGTCAGGTCAAAAAGAAGTTAATTTTCCATCTTTTTTTACGTTGTTGATACTCCGCACGTGTGGTGTTGAGGTTCCGCACCAATGGTGCTAACGTCTCGCACCAATGGTGCGGAGCATTAAACACAATGCTATGGATAGCCTTCTGGGCTATGCTTTACCATAGATAGAGTTATTAAGAATTGGTTATAACGCTATTCTCGTTTAATCCATTTCAGAATTGTTGGGTCTTTCAGCTTGTTATCTTCTGCAAGGAGTACCATTTTGGAAACAATCTCCACGGTCTTTGGGTCTTCATCCATAAATGGGAGATAGAGTTTCCCACGGTGCTGACTGTGTACAGGAATGATAGGAATCTCTACGCCACCAACCTGACGTACATTGCCCGAACCGAGGTGGATAGTATAGTCGGCAAGTGCGCCTTTGACGTGAATAAAGTTGTCAGAAACTGTTACATTCTTAAACTTCATTAAGTCAGCAGTACACTTGATAATAGCTGCACGCAGTTCCTTCGTAGAGTGTCCCGTTTCTGGATCGACACCACCGACGAAGGCAATGCTAACCGTCATGTCTACATCACGCATCACTTCGCTGTAGAGAATTGGGTCAATATCCGCAATCTTCAGTCGCTTGTAAGTGCGTGTAGAAGAGAAGCATACATACTCGATTGCTGGAGCTTCCACATCGGCAGGAGTAAACCAGTTGGCTTGTGCATAGAGTTCAACAGAGATTCCTTGGCGATAGAATACCTTGCGCAGCCCTCCTTCATAGTCTGCACTCCACCCACGGCTACGCAATGCAGCTGCTGCCTGCTTCACCTGAATCTGATATCCACTGTAACGAAGTGACTCGTTTTGTTCTGCTTCATCAGGTGTCGGGATATAAATCTCACGGAATATCTGTTTGAAAGGTTGTACAATCTTCTTGCTGAAGACGAGGTGTTGCCACGCTGACCACGTGCCATCGGCATAGAGTTGCTGGGCGTGGGTAATGGTAATGGGCTCGTCTGCCTTTATCTTCTGGACGCCATTGAGCGTTTCCAGTCCCTCGTCGGTATAGAAACCTGTGGTTGTTCCTTGTCGAAGGAGTAGCAAGCGGAACATCGGACTGACGATAGGATTCTCAGCAATCACCTTTACATCCTGTGGACGTAATGGTGTCTGGCGTATCATCATATCCTCCATAATCGTGCGGGCACGCTTTCTCTGCTTTGTCCACTCCTTGCCCATAGCGGCAATATTGAGGTAGTCAGGATGCTTCTTAATCTTTGCAGGAACTGTTTTCAGCACCTTCTCACCTTGTTGAATGATGAGTTTGTTGGTGCCATCCTCTGCTAACTGTAGTTTCAGTGTGTATCCCTCCACGTCTATTCCTTGCAGGAAAGCAGCATTGTCAGTCACCTGCTGGCTCTCCATACGCCACGTCAGCTGTATCGGGTCAGCATATCCGGCACCGCGTGAGAGGTTGAGTAAGGCAATCTCGCATACTCTCTTCTCTGATGCCTGACGCTGTGCGCCATACTGCTTAGACTCTTTCAGGAAGGCTTGTATAAGCTGATAGCGTCGTTGCAAAGCCTTGTCGCTCTTGTCTGGGAGTAGTCCCAATGAACAAACAGCATCCTTGTTGCGCTTGGAGTGTATCTGTTCTGTAATCGTTTCTTCGTCTATCTTGTCGAGTGCTGTGTCTGCAAAGCGACGTGCCCGACTGTGATAGTTGCTGTTTCCGATGTATCGTGCAGCCTTGTAGAACAGGTCGAAACGCTTTTCTCCAACCACTGTGTAAGCCTCGTGGAAGAGTTTTTCGTCAAAGGCTCCATCGGCAAGATCAGCTGGGTCGAGGTCGGTGAAGAGTGCCGTTGCAGCCCTCTTCTCGTCTTCACCCATCTCCTTAGTATGTGCAATGAAGTAGTAATAGGCAAGATCGAAGCCTTCCCAGTTAAGATACGCTTTGATAAGTGGAACCCACTGCGGTGCAAAATACGCTAACTCTAAGAGTCTGTCGTCTTTGATAGTCTTGAGTATTTCTGGCTTATCTGTTTCGAGTGGGAAGGTACGCTCAATGATATCGGTCAGCACTGCACGCTTTTCAGTGCCGTAGCTACTTGCTATCAGGTGGTCTTTACCTAATTCCTTCATTGCCGTAACCATATACTCAGCACCCTGTAGCACCATTGCGTCATTTATACGGATGATGATATTTGAGACCGCTGTTGGTGCATTGAGGCGAGTCATTTCAATCTTGAAGAGGTGTTGAGCTATCTTATTGATGATTCTCTCCAGATTCTTGTAAGTCTCTTTACCATAACGTGCGTCAACATTCTTCTCATCTTCATACTGCAAAGTAAGTCGGTGGCCTCGTGTATTATAGATATAATTACCTGCGTTACGTAGCTCTTCGCCCTCGTTATTCAGCAGTAACTCCATAAAGGCATCGTCAGACAGATACCCTTGAAGGTTGTAACGTGACAATATGAGTGCATCAATTGTAAAGTATAAATAGTATAGTTTCTTGTCCATTCGGGCTATTGGCGGATACTTTCCATACATTGCCATTGTCATATCTGCAAAGAGTTTGAACTCTTCGTCTGTCCTCCAGTTTTTTTCTGCGAACCTCATTGCCATGTGAAAGAGCCTGCTATGGAACACGTGTCTATCATCGTTTGAACCATAACGGGAAATTCTTATGTACTTATTAGTCGGACAGTGGAAGAATATCAGTGCGAGAAGGGTATAGGCTTGACGGAAAATCAGGGAAGGGTTCTTCTTTCCTAAATCATCGAGCAGAGTCTGTATGATAAGCTGGAAATGGCTGGCATACTTCCAACTTTCAATGTCTTTCACATTCTTGAATGGATAGTTGTCTGCATCCAGCTCCACAATTTCTCTGCTATAGCTGTCATCAAGTACAGAAAGCATTATATCGATACCTAATAGGTCCTCGTCTTTGAGGGGATGAGTTGCAAGAAAACCTTTCCAGAGTTCAGGATAAGGAAGCGCGTCAAGGGTATGCTCGTCAGACGTAAAGGAAAGATAACTGTCGCCAATTGTTTGGGTTCCTCCCCAATAGCTCTTATACTCCTTGTCTGCATTGTCCTCTATAATCTTTTCCAGTTCGGTGTATAGCTTGCGCAGTTCGTCAATGGAGTAGGTAAAGACAGAGCCTGCATCTGCACGGTTCTTACCGGTAACCTTATTGAATACCTTACCAAGGAACGACCGCGAATCGTTCTCTGTCAGGAATGGATCAGATAGCTTAATGGTCGGAATGTCTCCCGTTTTGTACAGACCGTAACCACCTTCTGCTCCGGGGTAGGTTGTTGGTGTAGTTGTACTTGTTTCTTCACTTGTAGGAGCAAAGTCCTTTGTAAGCTGTTTGCTGCCCTCCCTAAGCTCAGTCAAAGCGGCTGTTATATAGTCTCCTTTCGTTGTCTGCAAGCGTTCGTATGATGCTTTCAGCTGTTCGTAGGGCAACGTAAGCAGTACACGTACAGCCTTACTTCGTGTGTCAGAAACCTTGGATTTTAGCTTCTTCTCTATATCTTTGACATCTGTTGTGGTAAATTCTTCCTTGTAGAAGAAGGTCAAGAGGTAGTCAAAGCCCTCTTTCTCATAGCCAAAGATATTCTTAACAAGGAATTGGCGACGTGCTTCAGGACTGCCTAAGGGGTAATATTCCTTCATAAAGGTGTATAAAGGCTTCTTTTTCTCATCCTTTTGGCTATAGTTATAATATCTTATGAAGTGTACTCCCCAGTTAGGCATCTTCTCAAGAAGGATATGGTCAATCGTTTCCTGTGTCTTCATTTGGCTGGCAAGTACCCACAGGGCATTGATGAAGTGTTCGCGTGAAAGACGGATATTGAACCATTCAAAGCCTTTGAAGGTGAAGTCCGTGTTATTCTTAACCTCCTTCTCCCATTTCGCAATCTCATCAAAAAGCTTTTGGTAAAAGTTCACGTTTTTTGCTTGAAACCGTTTCAACCTTTCCATATTCATACTTGTCCTCTCTCGCCACATCACTTAGCTGATCAATGAAGAAAGCTTTTGTGAAAGGATCATCCAGATGCTTTGCAAAGAACTCGAAGTGGTCAGTAACTTTGAAATGACTTGAACGGTCAAGATAGTAGATGGCTGCAATACGGTTCTGGAGAGGGGTGTCGCCATCAATTAACTGTAAGGCATCACGCTGTGCAATACTGAAATCCTCAACACCAGCCGTATATAAAGCAATGTAAACGAGTAGTGCATTCGGACCCGTATAGGCTTTTACTCGTTCCTCTGGGTGGGTCAAGAATAGATGAATACCTTCGAAGATAGTTTTGATATCCTTGTCGGAAACAGACTCGTAGCCGATGCCAGCCCATGTTTGAACAGATCGTCTAACGGAACTATAACGCAGAAGTCCTTCTTCGGCAATGACATCCAACATCCTTTTATAGAATGTCAGGCTGTATTCATTACCACATTCTACGATACTCTGGCGCAGACCCTCTTGTAGTTTTGCAGCTCTCAGCACGTTGAGGAGGAGGGTATGCAACTCCTCGTTATTATTAGATTCTATGGCTGTGATGAGACTTTGCGTAAGGATTCCGACGTTATTTTCACTGGTCAGTACCTCTTTTACAGCTTCGATAGTCTCTGGCTTTCCCAGCTGGATGGCAGCTGTGAGAACAGGAGTAAATGAAAGGTAATAGCTGGTTATATCAGGGTATTGTCCACGGATTAGCTCGTCAATCGTGAGACCGTAGGCAGCTGCGGCAAAGAAAGAGCGCATTATATTAGATATATCGTAAGCTCTCTCCTGCAAATCAATGTCATCTCTCACATCTATACGATAGATCCCTTTCGTATGGGAAAGGTCTTTGAGCTGTTTCAAATGTATTTCTAAAAGCTGAGAATAATCCTCTGGAAGAATGTGAGGAAGGTTTGCACCTGCAGAAATAAGTTCCTTTATGGAACGGAAAGGAATCTTCTCTTCGTCATAACCTTTGTAAAAAACATTTCGGTAGTAATTGAATTGATAGTCTTCTTCCTTGCATGTGTTTACTAATCTTTTCTCCCATATATTACATTGGGATAGGTTGATGCCATTGATATATTGCGAACAGTGTTCCTGTAACTCCTTCTTTGTTTTCATATTTTATTCCTTTCAATAAGTTTTTAGATAGTAAATACGTTCCAGCCAATGCTAATTTGCTGGTTAATAAGACTTATAAAGTAGTGAACTTTGCAGAATCTAATACTTTTTCCCCTCACAATTTTATCTCTAAGTTTAACCTTAAAAATAAAGACCTGTGAGCATTGTGAGTCTGAGAAAGACGACTTCTGCTCCTTGGCAGAGGGTGATAGGGGCATCCCATTCCGTTATTTCTTCACCGTTGATGAATACTCTGAAGAGACCGTCATCGTATGCCTGCTTTGTTCGTTCCATCGCTTTTGCCATCGTATCGTTGTTTTCGCCATAGTTCTCAGCAAAGCGGATGCGTCCTTCTTCTGCCTGTGCAGCAATTTCACTGTCGGACAAAGTGTGGTTCTCTTTTGGGGTCTGCGCTTCTGTTAGGCCTTGTTGGGTTAATATGTAGAGTAGGGCTCCGAGCGTATTGACGGTTTCATCAATAGCTACAGGACGCCTTCCTAATTCTTTTCTACTGCCCAACTTCTTTTTTATAATGTATATATCCATTCCGTTTAGGTATTTCTTTCTTTTGCAAATATAGGAAATAATCTGTAAACAAACGAATATTATTTTTTTTTTAATGTATAGATTGCAAATAGATACTATGTTTATTCGTCTTCTATAAATAACTTAATAGACAGTTAAGACTCTTAGCTGTAGTTTTATTTAATGTGTATCTTTGGTTCTTCCGTTAAAGTTATAGAGATGAAGGTGAATAAGTAGTTAGTTTTGCAAAGGTCTTGTTTCTTAAATAAAATAGTATCTTTAGTACATATTTAATTTTAAATACGTATCTTTGTACAAACATTAAAAAATTACTATACATCAGCGTATCCAATTGCAATATTATCCTTATATAGGAAACAAATGAATGTGAAATCTGAGTTTCAATTCTATCTGTAAGGAGTTTGTTGTAGTGTGATAAAAAGAGGATGCCGGGATGGAGCCTATGAGCCTATAAGGTAACCACATTGGTAAACAAGTATTAATATTAATCAAAACTATTTATGGGATTTTTTAAGAACCAAATTGGCAAACAACTGGAAAATTTTAAACAATCTATTCCAGATGAACGATTAGACGAATTAGAAGCACAGGGTTACGACGTTAGTGAGTATCGTGAAGCAAAGCAGAATGCACGTAGTGCTAAGAATGCTATGCAGGAGGAAATACGAAATGCCCATGAAAATTGTACTAATCTTTCTAAGCTTGAACCTTATATGAAGACTCCTCGTAGTATCGAGAGTGAATTCTTCAAGGCTGTTGCAGGAAAGGCACCTTGGTTTGGCAAAGATAAGTGGAGAAGAAAGTATAGTGAGGGGCCAATTGTGTATCGTGGAGTTGTAGCGGCACAATCAGAACTATACAAACCAAGTGACAAAGGAGAGGATGGATTTTATGCGATTACCATTGTAGCTGTAGACAAAGCGCACCAATGCAACGAGGAGTGGATGCAACGTGTGATTAAACAGTTGCAAGATATGCAAGCGGGAAAAGTTGCTATCCCATCAGATTGTGTTGAACTTGTGGATATGATGAACGAAGTAGACAACGAGGGAGATTGGCGCAGTGGAATGCTTGGTATGAGTATTTCCGAAGGAGCGGAGGCGCATTACCGCAAAGATGTACTTTACCGTAAGAACCTACCAAACGGTTTCTTGCCTACCAATGGCATTGTTCCGCAGGTCTGTACCAATTTTCCTGTTAAGGAATCTCATTCACCTTTGACTGCTAATATTCCTGTTCAATTCTATATGGGTTAAGTCTGTAAGTTGGATGGATAAAAGTTAGGAGAGGTGCACAAGCTGTGTGACCTCTCTTATTATTTTGTCGTTTTTTCAGATGTGCTACTTATTTAATTTCGGTTTTATAAGATAGAATGATATAAAAAGAAAAGCGGAGGTCTTTAAAAGACTTCCGCTTAATTCTTGAAGGGTGGGTGGTGGGATTCGAACCCACGACATTCAGAACCACAATCTGACGCTCTAACCAACTGAACTACATCCACCGTATTGGCTATTTCTTTTTAGCGAGTGCAAAGATACGGGTTTTATTTGGATTGACCAAATATTTCCCGTACTTTTTTATTATTTCCCTTATTTTGCTGGTGAAGCTGGTGTTGTAGCTGGTGCAGCAGGTGCCTGTGCTGCTGGAGCAGCCTGCTTCTGCTGGCTTGCACCGAAGTTAGGCAAGTTGTTAGGGTTTGTTGTATTGTCCTGTACTGCAGCTTTCTCGATAACACTTGCATCTGTGCTTGCTGATGGTGCAACGTAAGCACTTGCTACGCTGATAACAACCATTGCGATAGCTAAACCCCATGTAGTTTTCTCTACAAAGTCTGTAGTCTTGCGAACACCCATGATAGCATTAGATGATGAGAAGTTTGATGAAAGACCACCGCCCTTTGATTCTTGAATCAGAACGACGCCAATCATCAAGAGTGCTGCAATCACGATAAGGATTACGAATAACGTGTACATTTTCTTGTCTTATTTTTTATTGTTATTTATTATCAATTTCTCCAAAAATCGTATTTGGTCTGCAAAGTAACGATTTTTTTTCGGATATACCAAATTTAATCGCCTAATAATTTCCAATGCCTTAGAATATCGCCCTTGTTTTATATAAATTCGTGCTAATGTCTCAGTGAAGTAGCCAGTATCTTCATTTTCAGCTGCTTCATTGTGGTCATTCTCTTCAGGTTCGTACTCTGTTTCGTCTTGTAAAGTGATTTTACCTCCTTCATTGTAGATGAAATCATCGATAAGTTCTTGTCCTCTTAACTGTGGAGTGATGTTCTCATTTTGCTTACTTTCACTTTCCAATAGATAGGCAACGTAGTCCACAGTGGCATCAGCAGGCGTTGGCTTGCGTCTTCCTTCTGTTTCTTGTGCTGTATCTTCATCTTCAGGAATCTGCTCTAAGAAGGTGTCGATAAGTGATGTTGTACGGTCTTGGTCTTGCCCTGTAGTCGTTTCAGAGTTGATAGTTGCCGACTGCTTATCTGCTTTTTTCTGCTGTGGAATTAGCTGATAGTGGGCATCTTCAACGAGTTTAAAGAGGATATGCCGGTCAGAGATGTATACTGCTGCACGTCGTAACTCATCATCGAAGGTTGGATCATGAAGCAGAAAAAGGTTCTGCAATAGCAGAATACGAGCTGGCTGATAATAAGGATAAAGCGCAAGCATACTCCGGAGATCGTATAAGGTCTCCTTGTTTAGATTCTCCGGATGATTAATGAGATTGGCTATATCCATAGGGTGATAGGTGATTATGAGGGGTGATAAGAATAATAGTCAATGAAATTAAAAGTGATGATGTAAGATGATTACCAGTTAGCAACAGTTGCATTGAATATCTGGTCGGTAAGATCCTTCACCATCTGTGTGACGAGTTCCTCCTGTACAGAATTCAAACTGCGGACTGTTTCATAGCTTGCTGTGGCAGTAAACTGTCGCTCAAAGTCCTCGCTATGATTTGTATTGTTCGTAAAGCGTACGTTAACAGTGATGGAAAGTTCTGTCTGTGCAGAGTATCCTTCACTTGATACGCTCTTATTACGTTGCTGGTACTGTGTGATTTCACCTTCAATCTTCATGTCACCATTACGTTTTACTTGCTGTAGGCGAGTGTGGTTAGCAAAGACATCTTTCAATTGATTGTTGAATATTGGTCCCATTGGTCCCCATACGTATGTAGAGCGGATAGGGAAATCTGCAATCTGAATGGTGCGCACCTTACTATAATCAATACTTGCACCATTAAATTTATAGGATACACTACAAGCTGCCAGCAAGAGCAAGCAAATTGCTGTCACACCCCATTTCAATGGGCGAATAGATGTGAAATTCTTTCCTATCTTCATTGTTTTCTAAGAGGGTAGCCCCTTTTGTGTCTATTGATTAATCTTTGTCTAACCCGTATTGCCTGATTCGGCGATAGAGTGTACGGTCGCTGATGCCTAACTCTAATGCAGCCTTTTTGCGATTACCATTGTTACGCTCTAAGGCTTTTTCCACCAGTTGCTTTCCAATATCATTGAGGTTAAGCGTTTCTGGTTCAGATATTTCTTCTGCCACAGCGTCTTCAACCTGTGCTATTGTTCTTGTCGGAGTGATGGGCTGTTTGTTTGTGGTGGCAGGAAGGTTAGATACAGTTGATGGTGCAGGCTGGAATCCACTTGCACCATTGAGTTGTCTGCTTTCCTCCAACTGCTTACGAACGTTGTTGAGGTCACGTCGTAAGTCACTTACATTACCTCTCAACTCATAGAGAATCTTATAGAGAATCTCACGTTCGCTCTCGTAGCTGTGTGAACCACCGCTTTGTATCGTAGCGAGCTGTGTGCTGTCTTGGTCACGTGGGATGAAATGTAGTAATGTTTCTGCATCAATCTCACGCTTCTCGCTTAGGACAGACATCTGCTCGGTAATGTTCTTTAATTGGCGAACATTGCCAGGCCATTTGTACTGTAACAGAATCTGACGTGCTTCATCTGTGAGTGTAATCTTTGGAAGACGATACTTCTCAGCCATCTGCATAGCAAAGAGGCGGAAGAGAAGAACGATATCTTCGCCACGATCACGGAGTGGTGGCATCTTGATTGGAATTGTGTTAAGACGATAGTACAAATCCTCACGGAACTTACCTTCGCTAACAGCTTTCTGCATGTTGACGTTAGTAGCAGCTACGATACGTACGTTTGTCTTACGGATTTCCTGACCTCCAACACGGATATATTCACCTGTTTCGAGTACACGAAGCAGTCGAGCCTGTGTTGCTAAAGGAAGTTCACCCACCTCATCGAGGAAAATCGTTCCCTTGTTGGCTATACCAAAATAACCCTCACTCTCACCAATTGCTCCAGTAAAAGAACCCTTCTCGTGTCCGAAAAGTTCACTGTCAATGGTTCCTTCTGGGATAGAACCACAGTTAATAGCAAAGTATTTCTCACGGCGACGAGGAGAGTTGTCGTGGATTACACGTGGGATAATCTCCTTACCAACACCGCTCTCGCCGATAATCAACACAGATAAATCTGTGGGTGCTACCTGTAAGGCAACATCCAAAGCACGATTCAGTTCGTCGTTGTTACCGACAATGTTATATCGTTGTTTGGTTTTCTGTAATTCTGTTGTATTCATTTAACTGACAAATTTACCTATTTTATTTGAAAAATCTACAACTTTGGCAGACTTTAACAACTTTCTTTCTGTCTTTCTCTGCTATTCTCAGATGGAATAAAGCAACTTGTTTCTGAATTATTTTCATGAAAGAAATATTTATTTTCGTGAACATAATTGTTTCTTTTCATGAAGAAAAATAATTATTTACATGAGAATAATTTGCAGTGTATAAATCTATCGAGTGTTGATTATTTATTTCTTTTCCTATCTAACTTGATAAGTAGCAAGCCGATAGCTGTCCAAATAAGTTCACGGATACGGACAAGTAGAGCAACGAAAATGCCTGCTTCGAGCGTGAGTCCTAAACCTTTTATAGACATAAGGAAACCTCCTTCACGACCACCTAACTGTAGCGGCATGAAGAAGAGCATATTGGCAAAAAGAGAGGTGAACGCAAGGATGAGAATACAATCAAAGTAATTGACAGATGGTAGCAATACCAAAAGAATGAAGAATATCTCTAACGCACTGCAAATTCTGCAAGACAATTCAAGCAGAACAACGGTGAGGAAGGTACGTGGGTTTTGGTTGTGCAATGATGCAATCTGTGTGTCTATTCTGTCGAGTTCTTCCTTATGATTGGCTACAAAGGGTTCTGCCCACCTTTTTATAAAAGGTATATGGCGAACAAGGTTCATCACACGAACTGCCAAACCTTTCTTATAGCCTGTGAGGAAGAACCAAATTGCAGATACGCAGAATGCAAAGACTACGGCTAACATCGTACCCATCATGAGATTAATAGGCTGTGTAAGGATATAAAGGAAGATAGAAAGAAGCCAAAACCAGAAATGACTAAAGATATGTGTCATGGCATAAAGGAGGACAGAAGATGTTGCACGTTCTGCTCCAATCTTCGGTGTTAGTTCCATGATACGATATGGTTCACCACCCATTAGTCCTCCAGGAGTAGCATAGTTAAGTGCAAAGCCTGATATTGTAACCTTATAGAGCCAAAAGAATGAAACCTTCTTCCTCTCCTCAGCATCTTGTGTCTGACTACGTATAATCGTAAACCAAGCTGCTGTATTAAAGATGTATAGGAAGGCCCATAGCATAACTACAGCAAAGAACCAGTAGCCTGCATGCTGTATTTTCTGCCATGCATCAGCAAAGTCAAGGTTGTACACCATAATACAGAGTACAACCAAGCCAAAGATGAAGAAGATGTTCTGAAACTTTTTGTTCATAGGTCTTCTTTATTAATATCTGTCATAAGGACTGAAGGAAGACACGCTTAGTGTGTCTCCTTCGTATTACGGTTTTCGCCATTGTTTGGTGTGCGATCCTCACGCTTACGTGGAATAGCAAAGCGCACCTTGTCGCTTTCGTCTCTTCTTTCCTTGTAAAGCTTTGGAAGTGGATTGCCCATTGGTGCATCATATTCTGCACGATTGCGGAAGATGTCGATAGCAAGGTAGATTGCATGACGGAATGGTTGCTCATCAACAATACCCTTACCAGCTAATGAAAGGCTATCAGGAATTTCTGCAGAAGTGCGAACGAGTGGTAATCCTGCTGTGTAAATGATGCCATGAGACGCTGAAAGCGTACGGAAAGGAGCAAGTCCTTGTTCGTAATACATTGCTAAGATGCCATCAAAATGCTCAGTGTTATTGCACCCAAAGAACGTATCGGCAGGATAAGGACCAAAGGCTTGTATGCCATTCTCAACAAGTTCGTCAATTGCTGGTAGGATAATCTCTTGTTCTTCAGAACCTAACAAGCCGTTATCGCCAGCTTTAGGATTCAATCCAAGCACTGCAATGCGTGGACAGGAAAGGCGGAAGTCACGACGAAGACTCTTAAAGAGTGCACTTGCATTATTGATTATACTTGCCTTTGAGATTGACTCAGCTACTTGGCGCAGTGGGAGATTACGTGTAGCAAGGGCAACGCGCAGTCCGTCATTAATCAAGACAGATAATGCTTGCTCTTCTGATTCCATGTGATCTTCGATATATCTGCTCTGACCACTGAAGTGGAAGTGCTCGTTATTGTCAATAGGAGCTGTAACAAGAACGTCAAATAGACCCTGGCAGTAGTCCTCTAAAGCTTTGTCAACAGCACGCAAGCCAGCAATACCAGACTCTTCTGAAGCTGCACCCAGTTCAACCTTAATCTCGTCGTCAAATACAGGGAGTAGGTTGAGTCGTCCGTCCTGTGCCTCTGATGCATCTTTAATAATGGTAAAGTTAGCTTCAATGTCGAGTGCATTACGGTGATAGGTGGCTACTTTTGGTGAACCATAGACGATGGGCGTACAAAGTTCCAGCATCTCTGGTTCGGCAAAGGTCTTAAAGATAAGCTCATATCCAATGCCGTTGGTGTCTCCGTGTGTGATTGCTACGCGGACTCTTTTATTATCGTTCATATACTTATATCTTGTATTGTTTTATTATATTCAGTTTTCTATTGGCTCTCTTTATGTAGTCTGTTAGTCTTTTTACTTTCTTACTTCTTCTCCTTTTTACTTTTTCTTTCTTCCTCTTTCTTCTTCAATCTTCTTTGCTGTTGAGAGCAGACCGCAGGCTGCAAAGATATCCTGTCCACGACTGGCACGGATAGTTGTGAATACTCCATGTTGTGTCAGATAGTTTCTGAATTTCTCCATTTTCTTGTCATCAACACCCTGCAATGGGATATTTGGGATAGGATGGAAGCGAATAAGATTCATTCGACAGTCTAATCCTTTGAGTAGTTCTACGATGGCTTTCGCATGCTCCTCGCTGTCATTAAAGTCCTTGAAGACAATATATTCGAATGACAAGCGGCGTTGATGCGAGAAATCATAATTGCGGAGTAACTCGATAATACTATCAATAGACATTCCTCTTTCTGCTGGCATCAACTCCGAACGCTGGTCGTGTAAAGGGGTGTGCATACTGATAGCAACGTGGCAGTCACTCTCGTCGAGGAATCGTTTGAGCTTTCCTTTGACACCTACACTGCTCACGGTGATGCGTTTTGGTGACCATCCGTAACCGAAGTCAGCAGTCATGACCTCTGTGGTACGCAGTACGTTGTCAAGATTATCCATTGGTTCGCCTTGACCCATGAAGACGATATTCGTCAATTTCTCACGTTCAGGGAGGGAATAAATCTGATTGAGTATGTCTGTAGCCGAAAGACTACCTTCGAAACCCTGCTTTCCTGTCTGGCAGAAGAGGCAGTTCATCTTACATCCTACTTGTGAAGAAACACAGAGCGTGGCACGGTCTTCATCGGGTATATACACCGTTTCGACAAACTTACCACTATCAGTAGGGAAGAGATATTTGATGGTTCCGTCCTTAGAATGTTGTGCATCGATAGGCTCTTTGCAGCCAATAGCATATTCAGCAGCGAGTTTCTCTCTGTTTGCTTTTGAGATATTCGTCATCTCATCAATACTTCTCACATGCTGTGTATAGAGCCATTTGGCTATCTGTCCGCCTGTAAAAGCTGGCATTCCGAGCGACTTAGCAACCTCTTTCAGCTCGCCAAGTGTCATTCCCAACAAATACTTCTTTGCACTTTCCATTCTCGTTCTCAATGTTTTATTGCTGCAAAGATAACGAAAAAATAGCTAATATTAGTGTTTTCCTTTCTTTTTTGAAAGGTAAGAACGATAATGAAAAAGAGAATGTATCAAAACAATATTGAATACACAGAATAGTTGCGTACAAAAAGTTTTATCTTTTAAGCAGTAAGTCTTGATACACTCCTCTTCCCTTTTATGCTATATTATTGCCTATTAAAACGAGATTTCAGTGTAGCAAAGAGTTCGTAAATGTCGATTTTGAATAAATTAAAATGCTGGACATTCTCCTTCTCTGTGAAACCTTTTTCAACCTTGTCAAAGCTTCCACACGCCATTTGGTCTACACACCCTGTATCATACATCGCTTTTAATTTAGGAAGAAGTTCTGAAGCTTGTAAATCCATGATGAAAGAGGTAAGGCTTCCTGCCAATACACCATCAATATATTGTACTTCTGGTAGTTTTTCAATAGCAAAGGTGATGATGTCATCGAACCATTCAATACACGTTTGTCTCAGTTCGGGTTGTTTGAATGCTATTAGTGCCATGCTTTCAGCCAAGTAAGCTTTATTGAATGAATATAGTCCAGGCTCTTTCATGAAACAGCGCAATTTATTAAAACTATCCGTTGTTGTCAATTTATATAAAGTCGGAACAAATACATCATCACCACTATCGCCAAAATGGTATTCAAAGAAATCCTCAGATTGTCTGAGACATTCCAAGACAAGATCAAGGCTACTTTCGTTGTTTCCAACTTCTCCTAACAAGATGATAGCAGAAGCAAGGATTCCGTTGTAATCCCCATGATCAAAATTAAAAGGAATATTGCCATTAACTGTTATTGTCATGACATAGCGGATAATCTCTTCTAAATCCGAACGTAACTCATCCTTTGGCAATGCAAGAATCCGATCAATTAATGTTTTTTCTAACCATAAAGAATTTTCTGGCTTGTTTAGTTCTTCTACAATCCATTCGTTGTGTACATTCAACGTTTCAGTATATCGCGGTGGTTTGTAGGTATATTTTGTGTCCATACCATAGGTAGGACTTTTCATATAGTAACTATCATCTCCTATCAAGTTTTTATTAGGGGAAAGGTATCTGAAGTCATTGCCATAAGCTTTTTTTAGTTTGGGAAGATATTTACTGGCAATATATGAGTCGATAGCAACAAGAATGTGCTTGCCATCTTTGCCAAACTCATACTCAATGAGTGGTATATCTTCTGTGTCTTCTTCCAGCATATATCTTGTGAGTCTGAAGCTATCGTCTGGGGTTATTTCGATTTCTTCAGCAAAGTCAACAGCTCCATAAATAATATTGTGTGCTTCTTCGTAACTACATTCCTCAAGTTCAGATACTTCGCTGAGCTTTTCAAGGAAATCGTTGAAGTCTTCTTCTTCTATTCTAAGCTTATATAGAGAGTCTTTTACACCAGTGCAGTAAGTGTCTACGAGATAACATGCAAAGCTAATTTTACCGCCAGTATGTAATCTGGAAACTAAGACATATCCTTCTCCCATATTAAACAGCTCTGACGTACGATAGCATTTCCCGATTTTTAAGGATCTGGCTCTTGTTTTTATAAATTTTTCTGGTGAAAGAAACTGTTGTTGTTCACTCTTATTTGTTTTCTTCTTAGGCATATTTTTCTTTTTTGTTTTCAAAATATTATAATGCTTTAATCTGTTGCTGGCTGTTCCAGATTATATTGATGTCTTAATAATAGTAGATTACTAAACCTCCTTTATTAAATTTTTAAGGCAAAGATAATAAAGAAAAAGGATAAATACAAGATAGAGGTTTATAATAATGCGATTTTTCGTCGGTTGTGTTGGTTGATTAATGTGATATGAAGATTAAATTTACGTAAACATTACAAGACTTTAGTAATACTATTAATTTTCTTTATAAATAGCTGAGGTAAGCCCTTCCTATGTCGTATACCATTTCTATTGGTGCAGCAAAGGTAGGGAGTAAAATAATAAAAAAGAAGGAATATTTTTATAAAGAACTCTGTATTTAATTCTCTATTTCGTTTTTCTTACAGTTGTTTTTGGCTTTTCATAGCTTTTTTGTATCTTTGAAGCGGATTTGGCTAAGCCAGTCCATTACATTGTTGGTAAATAAAGCATTCGCTATTATTCGCGTTCAGCCAAAAGCCTCGGAAACTTCTTGGAAATAATGTAACATGAATAATATGTGACGGGCGTATCGTATGGGTATGCTTCGGACAATTAATTAATAGCAATGCACACGCAATAGGCGTGGTGCATTCTTGTTAGTTGTCTGAGGTTTCCATCCGAGGCTGCCTCATAGCTGAACGCAATAAGGTGCATCCACGCCTTTATTGTGTCTTGGCGTGATTGATAGTCGTAATGCATAAGACTATCATTCATAATGGCAAATAAAAACCTAAATGCTGCAAAGACAGCTAAAAAAGACGAGTTTTATACGCAGTTGAGCGATATAGAACGAGAATTACAACATTATTGGAAACACTTCCGTGGAAAGACAGTGCTCTGTAATTGTGATGACCCTTACGAGAGTAACTTCTTTAAATACTTTGCTTTACGTTTTAATCAGTTGGGATTAAAGAAACTTATCTGCACCTGTTATAATGGTTCTCCAATGCAAGGCAATGAGTTAGTGTTCCGTTTTGATGATGCTGACTCCGAACCGCAGAAGGTTGCTTATAAGATGGAAGTAACCGAAGTGAAGGATATGAATGGGGATGGAGCAGTTGATTTATCCGATGTTCGCTACCTTTTAATGAATGATAAGAATGTGATGTCTATTCTGCAAACAGGTGATTTTCGTTCACCTGAGTGTGTTGCTCTTTTGAAGGAAGCTGATATTGTTGTTTCTAATCCGCCTTTCTCTTTATTCCGAGAGTATATAGGACAGTTAATGGCTTACGATAAGAAGTTTATTATTGTGGGGCATCAGAATGCTATTACGTATAAGGAAGTATTCCCACTCATCAAAGAGAATAAGCTATGGTTAGGTTATGGATTCAAAGGAGGAGCAACTCATTTCTATTCACCGTATGAAGATACGGCAACGGCTGGTAATCATAAAGAAGACCAAATACGTGTATCTGGGGTCAATTGGTTTACTAACTTGGAAATACCCAAGCGCAATGAAGAGTTAGATTTAGTATGTCGCTATTCACCAGAGGAGTATCCAAAGTATGATAACTATGATGCTATTAATGTTGGACGTACTCAAGATATTCCCATGGATTATAAAGGGTTAATGGGAGTTCCTATAACTTTTCTCGATAAGTATAATCCAAATCAGTTTGAAATTATTTGGCAAGCAAGTGGGAATACGCGTGCTTCTGCTCCCAAGGAAGTATTAGAAATAATGGGTTATACTAATCATAAAGAAGATCGAGGCGGTTGTGGAGTCGTTAATGGTAAACGGCAATATAGTAGAATAATTATTCGTAATAAACGTCTTTAAATATTTTCTGTCTTAAACTATCATAGAATAAGGATATATTCAATAAGAAGTCTTATGATGACAATCAAACAAATAGAGGTAACTGTAGGTGATATTGCACGTGGTTACATTAATATCGAGGAACAGGGAGTGCGTGGTTATGGTGGACAATTGGACATTCGCCCACCTTATCAACGTGAGTTTATATATAATGAGAACGAACAACAAGCTGTAATATCAACGGTCTTAAAAGGCTACCCACTGAATGTAATGTATTGGGTAAGGCGTAGTGAGGATGCAGAATGCCCTTATGAAGTGATGGATGGACAGCAAAGAACGCTCTCACTCTGTGAGTATGTAGATGGGAAGTTTGCTTATGATTTCAAAAAACTTTTTCAATCAACCTGCAGATATACAGAAACTTATCCTCGACTATCCGTTGACTATCTATCTTTGTGAGGGCGAACCCTCAGAGAAGTTAGAATGGTTCAAGACAATAAACATCGCTGGTAAGCCCCTAAATGAGCAGGAGATAAATAATGCTGTCTATGCTGGTCCGTTTGTAACGGATGCTAAACGCCATTTCTCTAAGTCAAACTGTGGTGCATATCGTTTGGGAAAAGACTTGGTTAATGGTACGCCAATTCGGCAAGAGTTCTTGAAGAAAGCACTGGAATGGATGGCAGAACACGAAACAAGAGAAGGAAAACCGCAGTCTGTGGTCGGTTATATGGCGGAACATCAGCATGATCCAAATGCAAATAATCTTTGGACTTACTTTCAGAATGTACTCAATTGGACTATAACAAACTTTGATTTGAAGAAGTTTAAAAAGATTATGAAGGGTCTTAATTGGGCTTTATACTATGATAAATATCACAGTACAACTCTTGATACAGCAGACTTAGCCAGCAGAATTTCTAAACTGATTCTTGATAGTGATGTACAGAAACAAATGGGTATAATTCCATACGTGCTGACAGGAGATGAGCGTCACCTCGATTTGCGTAGTTTCCCAGAGGATATTAAACTTGCAGTGTGGGAAAAGCAACATCATATTTGTCCGTCTTGTCAAAAAGAGTTTGATTATGAGTTTATGGAGGGTGACCATATTACTCCATGGCGTGAAGGCGGAAGAACTGTGATAGAAAATTGTCAGATGCTTTGTCGTGAGTGTAATAGGCGGAAAGGAGGTCGGTAGGTTTCTTGTTTTTTATATGTTTTCGAAATAGGGGTGTTTGTTAGTTTTTAATCGTTAAAGGCATTTCTAATTACAAGCGAGTGCGATTTTCCTTAGCATCATTTTGTGTGGTGTTGAGGCTTAGCACCATTGGTGCTTACCATGAGCACAATATGTGTTCGGCACCAACACAATGATAATAAAGAACAAGGGAGGGGCTTATAGTTCCTGTTAAGGCTGTCTATTAGTAGCAGGAAAGCCTGTTATAGATGCAAAATGATGTTAAATCTGACGTGTGGTCGCTTGCGATGTAAGTGTCTTTTTATATCTTTGCAATTGAAAATAATGGTTTAGTAAGATTTGATTAAGAAAAGATTGTAAAGACGATTAATTAGTAAAGGTATTTCATGGGGGCGTGACACTGACATCAGTTAACGCTGGGAGAAGGTGATGCGCCCCCATTAACAAAGAAACAGGATGAACAAAGTAAAGATGATTTTCCGCCTCCTTTTAGGAGCATTTATGACGTATGCAGGTGTTTCTCACCTGACCTTTAACCGATTGGAGTTTGTGGCACAGGTGCCTATGTGGCTTCGATTCTCAGAAGGATTTACCGATTTTGTGGTACTTTCTTCAGGTGTAGTAGAAATTGCTTTAGGATTGAGTATGCTATTCTTGTATAAGCATAAGGCGGTAGTAGGAGCGTTGCTCGCCCTCTTCTTTGTTCTCATCTTCCCTGGAAACCTCAATCAATATTTCTATCATATTGATTCATTCGGGTTGAATACTGACACTGCACGTCTTATCCGACTATTCTTCCAGCCAGTACTGATAGCATGGGCATTGTGGTCTACTGGTGGTTGGCAGGTTTGCAAGGAGTGGATGTCGAGATTAAGAAAATAAGTCGTAAGGATTAGAAAAAAACTTTGAAAGGATAGAAACTTATGTGTTGATACTTTTCAAGGCTATATTAGACAAGATACACGAGTTTGAAATATCGCTTTTATGGCGTAAAAATATTATTGTAAAATTTAATAAAGAGTAAAGAATTATGGCAACAGTTTATGATTTCAGTTTGAAAGACAAGAAAGGTAACGAGGTAAGTCTCGAGACATATAAGGGTAAGGTACTTCTTATCGTAAACACAGCGACAGGTTGTGGTTTTACTCCACAGTATGAGGAGTTGGAGGCAATATACCGCAGTCTGAAGGAGAAGGGTCTTGAGATTCTCGATATTCCATGTGATCAGTTCGGTCATCAGGCTCCAGGTACAGACGAGGAAATTCACGAGTTCTGTACAGCAAAGTTTGGTACTGACTTCCCACAGTTCAAGAAGAGCGATGTGAATGGTGCTAACGAGCTTCCTCTCTACACATGGTTGAAGAGTGAGAAGGGCTATGCTGGTGGTGCATACGAGGAGAAGTTGGCTGCTATTATGGAAGACCTTTATAACAAGGCTAACACAGAGCCACGCAAGCAGAACGACATCCAGTGGAACTTCACAAAGTTCCTCGTTAACCGCAATGGTGAGGTTGTTGCACGCTTCGAGCCTACAGTAGACCTCAAGGAGGTTCAGAAGGCTGTTGAGGCTGCGCTTTAAGCAGAAGCTGATAGGTAAGTTTTAATAGTCCCTTGTGGGACAATCGTTTAGGAGTTGAAGGTTTTAGTGGGGTTAAGCCATTACTGTTTCTTTCCAAAGAGCAGCAATGCAAGGATATGAAAGGTATTGGCTTAATCCCTACTAAATTCCTTCGCTCCTTTTTTATTTGGGCAATTTAGAGTAAGAATGGCTGTAGATATAGAAGAATTTCGCAAGGAAGTTTATAACGTTGTGGCATCAATTCCGAGCGGTCGTGTACTGAGTTATGGACAGATAGCATGGCTTGTAGGCTGTCCTCGTCATGCTCGTTTGATTGGAAAAGTGCTACATGGCGTATCTGATACAGAAAATTTGCCATGTCATCGAGTTGTAAATGGTAACGGACGTACGGCTCCTTGTTGGGAAGAACAGCGCGGTTTGTTGGAAGCAGAAGGGATAACCTTCCGTGCAAATGGCTGTGTAGATATGAGAAAATGGCAATGGAAACTGGAGGAGTAAGGTTTTTGTTGTCTTTTTTCTATCCTTATTCTATGACTATATTATAACGATAAGATACAAAGTAATCCCCTTTCTTTTTGATTTATGTTCGTCATTCCTTTGTAGACTGAAATAAAAGCATTAATTTTGTAGGCATAAAAAGAAAAGCAAATGCAGGCAATGATTTTTGCAGCCGGACTCGGTACCCGTTTGAAACCGCTTACTGACACAATGCCAAAAGCGTTGGTAAGGGTGGGAGGTGCGCCACTGCTTGAGCATGTTGTTAGAAGATTGACAGATGCTGGATGCAGTCGTATGGTTGTCAATGTACATCATTTTGCAAGCCAGATAACAGACTATTTGGATGCACACAACTATGGTGTGGATATCTATGTGTCTGATGAAACAGAGCAGCTCCTTGACACCGGTGGTGGTATCAAGCGAGCTGCTTCGCTTTTTAATCAGCATCAGCCAGTGCTGATTCATAATGTTGACATATTAAGTAATGTGGATTTAGCTGCTTTCTATCGCCATGCTTTAGAAACAAAGGCAGATGCTCTGCTGTTGGTAAGCCGTCGTGTGACCCAACGTTACTTGGTGTTTGGCAGTAATATGCGCTTGGTGGGCTGGACAAATGTGGCTACAGGCGAGGTAAAGTCACCTCATGCTGAGATACGTCAGCTGCATTTCGTGTCACCAACGGAGGAAGAAAGTTCTTATTATCAGAACAACTGTTACCTCTGTGCCTTCTCTGGCGTACACGTGTTAGCTCCTTCTGCGGTAGAAGCTGTTGAGGCTGTTGATCAGGATAAGTTCCCAATAATGGACTTCTACCTTAACAATTGCGATAGACTTGATATCCGTGGCGAATTAAAAACCGACCTTCATCTGCTTGATGTAGGCAAACTTGACAGCTTGCAAGCTGCTGAAGACTTTATTGCAAATTCAGAGTATCGAAGCTCCAAGACGGAGAACTGATATTCTTTAAATACATTCATTTACATGCAACAGAAGATTATCATTTTGGATTTCGGCTCACAGACGACGCAGCTTATCGGCCGTCGTGTACGTGAGTTGGATACCTTCTGCGAGATCCTCCCTTACAACAAGTTCCCGAAGGATGACCCATCTGTGATTGGTGTGATTCTTTCTGGCTCACCTTATTCCGTACATGATCCAGAGGCTTTCAAGGTAGACCTCAGTCAGTTTATCGGTAAGATTCCAGTTCTCGGTATCTGTTATGGTGCTCAGTACCTCTCTTATTCAAATGGAGGTAAGGTTGAGCAGACGGGTACACGTGAGTATGGTCGTGCCAACTTAGAGAGTATCGACCTTAACAACCGCCTTTTTGCAGGCTTTGAGAAAGGCTCGCAGGTATGGATGAGTCACGGTGATACGATTACTTCAATCCCAGAGGATTACGATATCATTGCCTCAACTGGTGACGTTAAGTATGCTGCTTTTGCATCAAAGACACAGCCAGTATGGGCAGTACAGTTCCATCCAGAGGTTTACCACTCATTGCAGGGTAAGCAGTTGTTGGAGAACTTTGTTGTGAATATCTGTGGTAGCAAGCAAGAGTGGAGTGCAGCTTCATTCGTAGAGAGTGCTGTTCAGGAGATTCGAGAACAGGTGGGTAACGACCGTGTTATCCTTGGTCTTTCTGGTGGTGTTGACTCTTCTGTTTGTGCAGTATTGCTCAATAAGGCTATCGGTAAGAACCTTACTTGTATCTTCGTAGACCATGGTATGCTCCGTAAGAACGAATTTACAAAGGTGATGGATGCTTATAAGGGACTTGGACTGAACGTTATCGGAGTTGATGCATCAGAACAGTTCTTTAAGGATCTTGAAGGAGTTACTGACCCAGAGCAGAAACGTAAGATTATTGGTCGTGACTTCGTAGAAGTGTTCAATGCTGAGGCTAAGAAGATTACTGATGCTAAGTGGCTTGCACAAGGTACTATTTACCCAGACCGTATTGAGAGTCTGAGTATTACAGGTATGGTTATTAAGAGTCACCATAACGTAGGTGGTCTTCCAGAGGAGATGCATCTTCAGCTTTGTGAGCCACTTCGTTGGCTCTTCAAAGACGAGGTTCGTCGTGTAGGTTATGAGCTTGGAATGCCAGAACGCCTTATCAAGCGTCATCCATTCCCTGGTCCTGGTCTTGCTGTTCGTATCTTGGGTGATATTACTCGTGATAAGGTTCGTATCCTTCAGGATGCTGATGATATCTATATTGAGAAGATGCACAACTATACTATGCCAGATGGTTCAAGTCTTTACGACCACGTTTGGCAGGCAGGTACCGTATTGCTCTCTACGATTCGTTCAGTAGGAGTGATGGGTGATGAGCGTACTTACGAGCATCCAGTTGCTCTCCGTGCCGTTACATCAATGGATGCAATGACTGCTGACTGGGCTCACCTCCCTTATGATTTCATGGCAGATGTTTCTAATGAAATCATCCGTAAGGTGAAGGGAGTTAATCGCGTATGTTACGATATCTCTTCAAAACCACCTTCAACAATTGAGTGGGAGTAAGATAAATAATTGTTTAAATTAGTAGGTTGCCATAGTATACAACTTGAAGCAATCATTAAAAGACTCTAACAATATGAAGAGAAAATTATTCATATACTTATGTTTCTTTATAGCAATATTCACGATGTCTTCTTGTGGAGGCGATGATGATGATTATGAAAAGAAAGAAAAACGAGTAAACCTTGTTGAATACAAAGTCTTCTGTAATAATCCGATTGCTCATATAGACATTTGGGATGGACGTGATACTCCTGAAGTGGCGATTGGAACTTGGACTTCTTCTTTTTCCACGAAAA
>CAKMOD010000032.1 GCA_927910885.1 uncultured Prevotella sp.
AGGTAGGCTTTGATGAGAGCCTCTTGAGCAATATCGTCAGCTTCAGCACCATTGCCGCAGCATAAAGCCGTCAGGAACCGGCGTAGATGTGCCTGTTCCCGACCGACCTGTTCGACGAATTGTTCCTCTTGTCATAATAACCTAATCGTTGTCTTTCAAGTTTTCCAAAGTCTTTTTGGCATTGTTGTAGGCGATTAACAACCCGCATCCTACTGCCAATGGGACAACACCAAATACGGCGCCTATAGGGATATATCCTTTGTCAAAACTTTGCAAAATGCTCAAAACTATAATAACCAATATGGTTGCCGCCCCTCCGATAAGACAGATTGTCCCCCAAAGTAGTTCCTGGTGCATTTTTGTCATCAGTTGCTCTTTGTATGATTTCTTTGAAGGGTTCAGCTTGTCGAGAAACTCCTGCACGTCAATGTCAGGATTCTTTTCAATAATAGCCGTAACAATCTCGCTTCTTTTGTCTGTTTCGTGTTGTTTGTTACGGTAAGAGAGCCAAGCCATTATGATAGGAAGAACTACTGCAATTGCTATTGGAACGAGACTTTTAATGATTGATTCTAATATTACATAATTCATAATCATTTGTTTTTAATATGTTATACATTTGGTTTTCTTTCTGAACCGATTCACTTGTATAACGTTGTTGATTTGTAAAAGGTGACATCAAAGGCATAAATTTATTTGTTTTATGGTATTAATTGTATTCTTGATAACGGCTCTTTTTTATGCTTACAACAGCTTTTGAGCGAATATTTACATGAAAATAAATATTTTTATTCATGATAAAAAAGAATTATTTTCACGACAATAAATATTTATTTTCATGTAAATAATTCGTTAGCGTGTAGCTATAAGAAGTTAAAAGGGCATTTATCAGCAGTTTATCTCTTACCTCTAATATTCGTAAAGAGCACTGGTAAAACCCTTTCTCTTTCCTTTCTATATCTTTATTAGTATCAGGAACAGAGGTAATGTCTTAACTCCTTTCACTCTCTTTCACTCCTTAACTCCTCAATCCCTACCTTCTTTCTTGAAAGAATCGCTGCATCAAGGCTCGACATTCCTCTTCCATCACACCGTAAGTAACGTTAGCTTTTGGGTGGAAAGCCTTGGGGGCATACTCGTGGTAGCCCCGTTTTTCATCGGGACAGCCATAGACAATACGCCGAAGTTGTGCCCAACCGATGGCACCAGCACACATGATGCAAGGTTCAACAGTTACATATAGCGTGCAGTCCTGCAGGTATTTGCCGCCCAACTCGTTGGCTGCCATAGTTATTGCTTGCATTTCTGCATGTGCAGTAACGTCATTGAGCGTCTCTGTTAGGTTATGGGCACGAGCGATGATGCGGTCGCGGCATACCACAACAGCACCAATAGGGATCTCACCTTCTTTATAAGCAGCTTCGGCTTCAGCCAATGCACGCTGCATATAGTATAGGTCTTTCTTGCTTTGTTCTTCTGTACTCATACTGCAAAAATACGGGTTTTATTTTGATTTTACGAAAGATTATTCTAACTTTGTGCGTGAATATTAATGTACACAATTCTTGACGGGAGTGATAAAGTTTAAGGATTTTAGAAGAAGTAGGCAATACCTTTGTTTCATCCGTAAATCGATTTGATACGTATAAAGAATTATCTTATCTCCTTCTAATAGTCTGAACTTCTAAAACTTCTGCAAGTTGAGGAAAGAAAGACGCATGGCATACCATAACGAATTAGGTAAATGGGGAGAGGATGTGGCGGTAAGCTATCTCCAACAGTTGGGTTATGTCATTCTTCATCGTGATTGGGATTATCATCATCGAGACTTAGATATTGTTGCTATAGATAATGGTACGCTGGTTATCGTTGAGGTAAAGACCCGAAAGAATGAGCAGTTTGCTGATGCTGATGAGGCTGTCACCGTGCAGAAAGTGCGTTCGCTCTCGATAGCTGCCAATGCATACGTCAAGCGATATAATATCAATTTGGATATCCGCTTTGATATAATCACTGTTGTAGGGCAGCCAACAGGAACCAATGAAGTGCGCCACGTGAAGGATGCCTTTCTTCCATTCATATAAAGAATAGATTGTAAATGAAGATAATAGATGCCGTATTAGGCTTTTTCAAGCCAACAGTTGTAGAGAAAGAAAGAGAGGTGAAAGTCGTAAGATTAGATGCTGTCGATAGTACAAACGCCTATCTGCGCACTTACACACCTGCTGAAGACGAGCCAATGACAGTCGTTGTTGCCGATTATCAAACAGCAGGAAAAGGGCAGGGGACGAACACTTGGGAGAGTGAAGCTGGTAAGAACCTGTTGTTCTCGGTACTTGTTCACCCAACGATGTTGCCTGTTCGTAGTCAGTTCCTACTCTCTGAAGCTGGTGCTTTGGCTCTGAAAGAAGCTTTAGCAGACTATGTGAAAGACGATATTCGTCTGAAATGGCCCAATGACATCTATTGGAAAGATAAGAAACTGAGCGGAACACTGATTGAAACAAAGCTCGCTGCGGGACGTATAAAAGACTGTGTCTTTGGTGTCGGACTGAATGTAAATCAGGAAACGTTCCATAGTGATGCTCCTAATCCCGTTTCTCTCCGTCAGATTTTAGGGCATGAAGTTGACAAAGAAGAACTATTGAAGAAGATAATCAAGAAGTTCTCAGAACTCTATCGGCTGTTAGAGATGGGCGGATATAATGATATCAGTGCAATGTATCACGAAGCCTTGTATCGTCGTGGAGGCTTTCATA
Source organism: uncultured Prevotella sp. (assembly GCA_927910885.1). Lineage (GTDB taxonomy): Bacteria > Bacteroidota > Bacteroidia > Bacteroidales > Bacteroidaceae > Prevotella. Next base: position 2,760 of record CAKMOD010000032.1, read on the forward strand.
AGTTCCGTGATGCTGATGGCGAGTTTGAAGGTGCTATCGTTGAAGTAGAAGACGATGGGCATCTCATCCTCCGTGACAGCAAGGGTATGATACGTGAATATCAATTTAAAGAAGTAGAATTTATTATATAATAAGGTCTATGGGGAGGTCAAGGAACCCCCTCAATTCCTTTAATACCAAAAATAATGGCAAGATTTAAAAGAATTCTCTTGAAGCTTTCGGGTGAGAGTTTGATGGGAAAGCAGGGCTTCGGTATCGACCCTGAGCGTCTTAGCGATTATGCTAAGCAGATTAAGGAAGTACATGAAATGGGTGTACAGATTGGTATCGTAATCGGGGGCGGTAACATCTTCCGTGGTTTGAGCGGTAGCCAGAAAGGCTTTGATCGTGTGAAAGGCGATCAGATGGGTATGTGTGCTACTGTTATCAACTCTCTTGCTCTTAGCTCTGCACTTGAGGCAATCGGTGTGAAAGCTAAGGTTTTGACCGCTATTCGTATGGAACCTATCGGCGAGTTCTATAGCAAGTGGAAGGCTATTGAGGCTATGGAAGCAGGTTATGTTTGTATCTTCTCAGCTGGTACTGGTAGTCCTTACTTTACTACTGACACTGGTTCAAGCTTGCGTGGTATTGAAATCGAGGCAGACGTAATGCTTAAGGGTACACGTGTAGATGGTATCTATACTGCCGATCCAGAGAAAGACCCAACAGCAACAAAGTTCTCTGAAATTACATACGATGAGATTTACACAAAGGGTCTTAAGGTAATGGACCTCACGGCAACGACTATGTGTAAGGAGAATGACCTACCTATTTATGTCTTCAATATGGACGTTGTCGGTAATCTGAAGAAGGTTATGGATGGTGAAGATATTGGTACATTGGTGCACAATTAAGCCTGATTGTACTTAAACTAATATTCGTTGCAGCAGGTAGGTGACTATCTGTCTGCAACAACAAACACAAGAAAAAAATCGACGAGAGAATAGTTCTTAATCCTTAAAACCTTTTGAACATAGATTGATAAGAATTTAATGGATATAAATATTAAATATATACATTGTGCAATGTTATACAAATAATTTTCTTATCTTTGCAGTTCAAATTCTAATAGTATAAAACGATGAATAGAAGAAATACACTACTTTTCCTCTTTACGCTGGTATTTAGCCTCGTGGCTATGGCACAGCAGAATCCTGTTCATTTTTCTGTACAACAGAAGCAGGTTTCCCCAACAGAGGTAGAGGTTGTCTTCACAGCGAAGATCGACCAGGGATGGCACGTATATTCAACTAATCTTCCAGCTGATGGTCCTACATCTGCTTCTTTGCATGTAGACAAAGTGGAGGGTTTGACACCAGTTGGTAAACTCACAACACGTGGTAAAGAGTTGAATGTTTACGATAAGACTTTTGAGATGAAACTACGTTATTTTGAAAATAGCGTTGGTTTCGTTCAGCGTTACAAGATAACAGCCAAGACCTATAGTATAAAGGGTTATTTGGAATATGGTGCTTGTAACGATGAAATGTGTTTGCCACCAACACAGGTAGAATTCAATTTCAAAGGTAATGGACCTGCTTCCGCTCCCGCAGCAACACCAACAGCTGCCAATGCAGAAACGGACAAAACAACGACAGCTGCTACTGATGTAGCAGCTGATGGTTTATCTGCACTTACCGCAATGACTGCAGATACAGCTAAGAAAGCTGATGTGTTGCCTGTTGATACAGCAGGACCATTAAAGCAAGAAAATGCACAAGTAAATGCAGATGTTAACTTGTGGCAACCTGTTATCAAAGAGTTGTCAGCCTTCAATAGTACCAAGGATAGTACTAATAGCTCTCTTTGGAGTATTTTCTTTATGGGTGTTCTTGGTGGTTTCATTGCTTTGCTCACCCCTTGTGTATGGCCTATTATTCCAATGACGGTAAGTTTCTTCCTCAAGAGAGCGAAGGATGACCGTAAGAAGGGTATTCGTGATGCAGTGACATACGGCTTGTCAATCATTGTCATCTATATGGCTTTGGCAACGCTTGTTACTTGGGCTTTCGGTCCACAGAAGTTGAATGAGTTGGCAACAAACGCACCGTTCAATGTGTTCTTCTTCCTTTTGTTAGTAGTCTTTGCATTCAGTTTCTTTGGATGGTTTGAACTTCGACTGCCTTCTTCATGGGGTAATGCGGTTGATAATAAGGCTTCTGCGACAACTGGTTTGCTTTCTATCTTCCTTATGGCATTCACCTTGTCATTGGTAAGTTTCTCTTGTACAGCTCCTGTTGTAGGTCTTCTCCTTGTTCAGGCAGCAACAAGTGGCGACTGGGTAGCTCCTGCAGTGGGTATGTGTGGTTTTGCTTTGGCTCTTGCCTTGCCATTCACCTTCTTTGCTCTCTTCCCAACTTTACTTAAGAAAGCTCCAAAGTCAGGTTCATGGATGAACATGATTAAGGTTGTGTTGGGTTTCATCGAATTGGCATTCTCACTGAAGTTCTTGTCAGTAGCCGACCTTGCATACGGCTGGCATATTCTTGATCGTGAGACATTCCTCTCTATTTGGATTGTACTCTTCGGACTCTTGGGGCTTTATCTCATTGGTAAGCTTAAGTTCCCACATGATGATGCTGATCAGAAGGCTATGCCTGTACCTGCTATCATGCTTGGTCTTTGTTCATTGGCATTCTCTGTTTATATGCTGCCAGGACTCTGGGGTGCTCCTTGTAAGGCAGTTAGTGCGTTTGCACCACCTATTAATACACAGGATTTCAACCTTGCTCCACAGACGGTACACGCCACTTATACAGATTATGACGAGGGTATGCGTGCAGCTGCTGTAGCTGGTAAGCCTGTCTTGGTTGACTTTACAGGCTTTGGATGCGTGAACTGTCGTAAGATGGAGGCATCTGTATGGACTGATTCACGTGTAGCAGATAAGTTGAATAAGGACTATGTTCTCATCTCACTTTATGTAGATGATAAGACACCATTGAAGCAGCCTGTAGAGGTGAAACTCCCTGATGGAACTTCACGTACACTGCGTACTATCGGTGATAAGTGGAGCTATTTGGAGCAGACTAAGTTCGGTTATCTTGCTCAGCCATTCTATGTGCCTTTGGACAATGCGGGTAAACCATTGAATGGTAGCTTTAGCTTTAAGGAGGATGTACCTGCTTATCTTGAGTTCCTTGATAAGGGATTGGAGAATTATCGTGCACAACAGCAGTAAAATAATAATGAGATAATGTCACTCTCGGCTATCTTTAGATAATTAAAAGTCGACAATTATATATTCAATAAAAGGGTTGTATCAAAGAAGCCGTTAATGGTTTCAATTTGATACAACCCTTTTATTTTTGCATTTGAACGGCTTTTAGTTCGCAAGTTTGCTTTTGTGTTATCTAATAAATGCTCCCTAAACGAGTTAATCCTCCATGTCTTTCATAAATAACAACAACCATAATGAATGGTTCAATCCATTTTTTCTTAGTGTGTTGGTGGTCAGCACCCATTGTGTTAACGGTTAACACCAATGGTGTTAAGCCTTAGCACCATTGGTGCGGAGGATAAAATGTGTTTCAAAACATAGTGAAGGTGTGTGATACTTGATGTAAGTATTTTGCTATATGACTCTTCTGAAAGTAACAAATGTTTGTTTTGTAGGAATTTATATTTTATAAATAGGGTGCTTTTGTCTATGGTATATGAATGTTGGTATATATTAAGTGTGTTTTTATATTTGATAGAATAGTTTTAAAAGCATAAAAGTGAAAACGTAAAAGAAAATCTTATATGATTCTGACATTTGTTTCAAAGTTTACTAATAATTAGTAAAGAAAATAGCATTAAAACGTATATTTCACTATCAAAAATCAATAATAATGGTAGTTTTTCTTTATTTTTAATAATAAAATCGCTTGGATTTTTATTTTTTTTCGTACTTTTGCAGAATAATATATAAATAGGTATTGTCTACCTGTGAAGGTGACTATCTCAATAGTATTAATAGTTATAAAGAAGTCTTTTCTTCTCTCTGAACAATTATTAACGTAAGAGTTTTCGAGTTTAAAAGGATTGTATTTTCAAGTAACAAATTCATAATTTTAGAGAACGATGCAGAAGATTAAATTCCTCCAACGTGTAATATGTGTTCTACTTTTGAACCTTTTATGCTTTGGACCATTAAGTCTCCCCATGTCAGCGCAAGAGCTGAATGGTGCAAAAGTAACTCTCTCTATGCGCGATGCCACAGTAGAGGATTTCGCTAATGAGGTTGCTAAGCAGACAGGATTGAATGTAAAGTTTGCAGATGAAGATGTGAAGGCACTTAAAGGTGTAACCCTTGACGTGCGTGATCAGTCTGTTTCAAGTTTGTTGTTAAGCTTGGCAAACCAGTTCCCACTTTCATACACGGTTGAGGGTAATACCCTGACGCTTGCAAAGAAGGAAGCTGTACAGCGTAAGGGCGGCGTTCGTGGTCAGGTTACTGATAGTAGCGGTGAGCCAATCATCGGTGCAGTTATCCGTGTGGATGGTGTAAATGGTGGCTATGTGACCGATATCAATGGTGAATATGAGATTAAGACCGACCTTAAAGAGGTACACATGAATGTGTCATATATCGGTTATAAGACTGTTACTAAGACTGTAAAGAATGGTGCTACAGCCAATATTACTTTGCGTGAAGACTCAAAGGAAATGCAGGAAGTCGTTGTGACGGGTTATCAGACTAAGAATAAGAATTCGTTTACAGGTTCTCAGGTTGCCGTAACACGTGATCAGTTGATGAACGTGGGTACAAAGAACGTGCTGCAGAGTATTTCAAGCTTCGTTCCTGGTATGGTTATCGCAGATGATAACCTCAAAGGTTCTGACCCTAATAAGGTGGCAGAACTTAATATCCGTGGTCGTGCTACTTTCGAAGGTCAGGCTAACACACCTGTCTATGTTGTAGATGGTGCACAGGTAACTGCAGAGTATGTTGCGGACATGGATATGAATGATATCGAGACTGTTACTGTGTTGAAAGATGCTTCTGCGTCTGCTCTTTATGGTGCGAAGGCTTCTGCTGGTGTTATCGTTATTACAACAAAGACACTGAAGGGTGGTAAGTTGAAGTTGAATTATAGTGGAACAGTACGTTTGTCAACACCTGATTTGTCCGACTATAACTTGTTGAATGCAAGTCAGAAACTTGAATATGAGCGTCTTGCAGGCTTGTTTACTGATACAAGTCCAGCAACTCAATATACACTTGACAAAGATTATGCACGTATATATAATGATGTCCAGAGAGGTGTTGAGACTGACTGGTTGTCTAAGCCGTTGCGTAATGCTATCTCTCAGTCACATAGTTTGAGTGTTGATGGTGGTGACGACCGTGCAAAGTATAACCTCGGTATTCGTTATGGAAATGACGCTGGTGTTATGAAGGGCTCTGATCGTACTCGTATTTCGACTAACTTCCGTCTCTCTTACAATATTGCAGGTAAGTTCTTTGTATCAAACAGTTCGACACTTTCATCTGTGACAAGTAACGTGTCACCTTATGGTGATTTTTCTGATTGGGTTAAGATGAATCCTTATGAGAATCCATATAACTCTGATGGACAGTTGCGTTCTTCACTCTATCATGACTTGGCGAATCCATTGTATGATGCTTCGTTGGGTAGTTATAGTAAGTCAAACAACTTCGACTTCCTTAATACGACCAGCGTACAGTTGTGGTTTGGTGAGAAGATTCGTTTGGATGGAGACTTTACTATAAATCGTAGCAAGCAGGATAGACGTACTTTCACATCTCCTTTTGCTTACAGTGAGATTCGTAATAAGTCGGCTGACCAGCGTGGTTCATTGACAGATAACTGGGTGAATAGCACAACATTGCAGGGTAAGGCTATGTTGTCATACAATAACTACTTCTTTAAGAAGCTCTTCCTTACTGCAATGGGAGGTGGTAGCATTGAGTCTACATCATCAGATGCTGCTGCTTACACCTCAATTGGCTTCTACTCTGATAAGCTCGGACACCCAGCCTTCGCTACATCATACGCTGCAACGCGTCCAAGTGGCTCTGATACACAAACAAGAGGTGTAGGTTTCTTCGTTAATGCCAATACAATTTGGGATAACAAGTACTTCCTTGACCTTATCTATCGTTATGAGGGTTCATCTCGTTTCGGTAAGAATCAGCGCTTTGCTCCTTTCTGGAGTGTCGGTGGTGGTTGGAACGTTCATAACGAGAAGTTCATGAAGGGATCACCAGTTTCGCTTTTGAAGCTTCGTGCCAGTGTAGGTTACTTGGGTAATATCAACTTTAACCCATATCAGGCACTGACTACCTATAGCTATAATAGTTCTTATTTCTATGGTAAGGGTACTGGTGCTACACCAATTACTATTGGTAACCCAGACTTGAAGTGGGAGCGTACGTTGAGTACCAATATCGGTGTTGACTTCACAGCTTTCCGTGGTCGTGTAGACCTCTCAGCTGATTATTATATCAAGAATACTGATAACCTGCTCTTGGATATTACCAAAGCTCCATCAGTAGGTGTAACAACTTCACGTGAGAACATTGGTGAGGTGCAGAACTCAGGTTTTGAACTTCGTCTGCGTACTTTCCCAATTCAGAACAAGGATTGGCAGTGGTCACTCGGTCTTACATACGCTTATAACAAGAATAAGATTAAGAAGATCAGTAATTCTCTGCGTGAACAGAATGAAAAGAATAAGAACAGTGATGGTGTTGCACCGCTTCCTATCTATGAGGAGGGTCAGTCTTTGACAGCTTTGAAGGTTGTTCCTTCTGCTGGTATCGACCCAGTAACTGGTCAGGAAATATTCATTAAGCGTGATGGTACTTATACCTTCGTTTACGATTCAATGATAAGGTAATCTTCGGTGATACCAATCCTTATGGTACAGGTTCGCTCAACTCTTACCTTACCTATAAGCGATTTGCACTGAGCTGTACCTTCCAGTACTCTTTTGGTGGTTCACTTTACAACGAGACATTGGCAACAAAGGTTGAGGGATCAAACCCTAAGTACAATGCTGATGAGCGTGTATTGAATGATAGATGGAAGACTCCAGGCACTGTTGCGAAGTATAAGCGTATTGATGATACAACAACTCCGTATCAGACATCACGTTTCGTAGAGAAGAATAACTTCCTGCGTATGAGCAGTCTGTCACTCTCTTATGAGGTTCCTACAACCTTTATTCAGAAGTATGGATTGAAGCGTATGTTCTTGGAACTTCTTACCAATGACCTCTTCTACCTGTCAACAGCGAAGAGAGAGCGTGGTTTGAACTATCCATACGACAGAAGCTTTGAATTCTCATTACGTTTCTCACTCTAAAACTAAATAGGATAACAATGAAGAAGATAACGAAATATATAGGAATATCTATGGCGCTTGCACTGCTGACATCGTGCAGCGACTTCTTAGATGTACAGTCAAAAGGACAGCTAACAGATGACGAGATGTTCACTGATCTTACTGGTTATGAGGATGCTATGTTTGGTATCTACGGTAAGTTGGCTTCATCCAATCTCTATGGTAGTAACCTTTCATGGGGTATGGTGGATGAGTTAGGACAGCAGTTCGGTTATGACAACACACAAGATGTTAGTTATTATCTTAACCGCTATCAATATACTAATCAGCAAGCACGTAACATCGTAGATGCTGTATGGAACAATATGTACAACAACATTTCTAATGTTAACAATGTGTTGAAGCATATTAATGATATTAGTGCGGGTACACAAGAACGTAAGATGATTCATGGTGAGGCTTTGGGTTTGCGTGCCTTTATGCATTTCGACCTCGCTCGCCTCTATTGTACAGACTATACACGTAGTGACGCAAGCACTCTTGGACTGCCATACGCAACAGAGTTCAATTTGAAGAACCGCCCACGTTACACCTTGCAGGCAACATTCAACCTTATTCTTAAGGACTTGAATCAGGCTGATTCATTGTTGACTGATGACAATGATGTTACATACGATAATACTTTCGTACGTGATTACAGTAAGGGTCGTGTGATACTTTTCAACAAGTATGCTGTAAAGGCTACTAAAGCTCGTGTCTACTACGCTATGGGTAAGTACACAGAAGCAGCAAAGTATGCTCGTGAAGTCATCAATGCAACACAGAACTTTAAGTTGAATACAAGTACATCACTTGATTCTGTGATGCGTTTCCCTGCAAGTAAGGAGATGATTTTCGGAGTTTATGCAGCCGACCGTTCAACGTCAATTCGTACAGCGTTCTTGCGCTCTACTGGTTTTGGATCGTTTGTTGAGGGTCGTCGTGATACACGTAGTCTCTATGAGACCGACCTCTTTACAGCGCTTAGCTCTGACCTCCGTTTTACCTCTTTCTTTAGAGAGAATACATCAGGTTCAACCTCATCTTTCAGCTTTATCCGTTTGATTCAGAATGATGCTGAGGCTACAAGAGGTGTATTGAAAGGCTTTGTGTTAATCAGTTTGCCAGAGATGTATTACATCTTGAGCGAAAGTCTTTATGACTCAAACCAGACAGAGGCAATCAATCTGCTCAATCAGGTAAGAAAGAGTAGGGGATTGGGTGATGTTGATGCAACTAAGGTGGCTACACGTTCTCTCTTCGAGCAGGAGATGATGCGTGAACGTATGCGTGAGTTCCCTGGTATGGGACAGACATTCTATGCGTTGAAGCACTACAACCGTAGTTTCACAGACTTTAGAAATATTGACACGTATCAGCCTTCTGATGCTATCTTCAACCTCCCTTGGCCAGAGAGAGAGAAGGAGTATGGTGATCAGGCGGTACACAACGAATAGTTCATATCAAAGAGTCAGTTTGGTTTAGCACTGCTAAATGAAAAGAACAAGACAACTTGTAGAAAGCATTCAGCATAGCTAAATCACTGACTTGAATGTATAAAAGAAGAGTTATAAACATAAAAACGAATATTGTAATCCGATAAAACTTAAAAAGTATAGGCTTTCAAATGGGCTGATTAATATGCAGCACCATTGGTGCTAACCAAGAGCACCATGTGTGTTAGGCCTTAGCACCACATGTGCTCGACCTTAACATATCGGTAAAACATAGAAAGTTAAGTTTCTAATAAGCCTATATAATAAGAGAAGAAAGGCAAACCTACAAGGGAGGTGCTTATCGGATAACACTAAAAAACAAATGATTATGTATAAATCAATCATAAACTTCTTCGCTATCGGTGTCGTTGCACTGTCGTTGACAGCGTGTTCAAACGATGAATACAAAGGCGAATATTCAAAGGATGGTACTTATGAAGGAGGAAATCAGGTTTATTTCGACCTCACAAATGCTTCTGACACATTATATAACTATTCGTTCGGAACACAGCCTGTCAGCGTGACTACTGATACTGTTACAGTAAAAGTAAAACTTGCTGGAGTAAGAAAGTCACAGGAACAGCATTATAAGGTTGTTGTTGATCCAAGCAGTTCTGCGAAGTCTGGTGTACACTTTGAGGCAATTAATAGTGATCAAGTAATTCCAGCTGATAGCCTTGCATCAAGTTTTCGTGTAGTACTCTTGCGTCAGAATCTTAGTGATACAAAGAATGATAGTATTCGACTTGTTCTGCGTTTAGAGGCAACAGACGACCTCGGTGTTCGTTTCCCTAATGCAATTAAGAGAACGATTACGTTTGACAACGTACTTGAGAAGCCTTATTGGTGGGATAATCCTACGCTTCAGGCTATGGGTCTTCCAGCTTATACACCAGCTAAGTTCCGTTATCTCTTAAGCTTGTATAACTCAGATTTAAGTGAACTTGAGTCAGCAATACGTAACAACAGAAAGTGGACACAGCTCTATCGAAATATTCAGAAGCTGAAGGCTTACTTTGCTGCTAATCCAGAGTAGTCAGGTTCATAGGCATAACCATTAATATAATTGCACGAATTATGGTAAAGAAATATTTATATATCTTAGCTGCTACAGCTCTTACCTTCTCTTCTTGTATTAAGGATGATTCAACAGAAGGAGGCGATGGAGTATCTGTTATCAGCTTGCAGACACCTCTGAACAGTAGCTACACGCTCAATCAGGGTGATACATTGAAGATTACTCCTACAGTATTGCAGAGCAATGGAAAGCAGAAACTCACTTACGAATGGGAGATTAATCATAAGTTGGTTTCAAGTGATACTGCACTTGTTTATCCTATTCAGAGTTCTGGTACCTATACTGGACGCCTTCGTCTAAGCAATGGTCAGAATATTCAGATTTATGAGTTTAATGTGAACGTTGAGTATGCTTATACAAAGGGTGTTTATCTCTTGGCTGAAAACAACAGTAAGGCAATCCTTTCATACGTACCAACAGAGGATGTTGATAAGAGCTTCCATCTTGACATATTGGCTCCAAACAACCCTAACATTAACTTTGGAACACCTTGCTCAATGGCATGGAACAAGACTATCGGTGGTCAGGCAAACAATGTTCTCATTATTGCAGCAGGTAATCCATCAACACTTTATCAGCTTGATGGCTATGAGATGTTGTCACTCTTCCAGACTCCAGTTGGTGCGAAGGTGATACAGGTAGAGGCAAACTCTGATCCAGGTTCGCCAAAGACAATGGCTATCACAAAGAATAACTTGTATTCATTGGGCTTGAACTCAACTAATTTGATTTCACAGACTTCACGTTTCACAAGTTCTACTGGTGGTTCAGTTACATTTGCAAACCGCATGACTCCATGGTGGAGAGACGACCTCTTCTATGCACATGGCGATGCTTACTTTGACAATGCACATGGTTCTCTGTTGGCAATGGCTATTGAGAATACATCTGTTCCGGCAGAAATCTTGAAGGGAACCTTCACAGGTGATACATTGGTAGGTATGGGTAGTGTTAACAAGCAGCGTAACCTTGCGTTGATTACTAATCAGACAAGCACTGGTACGTTCTACTTTACATATATCTTCCCAGGCTACTACTCTTCAACAGCGGATAAGAGAATTGCAGCTAATGTACTTTATCGTGTTGCAATGCCTTCTACCTCTGGTATCGCTAATGGCTCTGTAGTACGCTCTGCTCGCAGCAAGAACATTGTTTATTACACCAATGGAAATGCTGTCTATGCACATAACGTACTTGCAAATAGCAACTTCCCAACTGCAGCACTGTTCACAGTGGGTAACAGTTCTGAGACAATTGTCGATATGGCATTCTCTGATGATGATAATCTCATTTATGTTGCTACAAATGATGCTTCGGCTTCTATGCCAGGTAGTCTTTACTGTTACGACACACAGACTAACACATTGCGTTGGTCTAAGCAGAACATTACAGGTCGAATTGTGAAGGCATTATTCAGAAATAAATAACATACAATGATAAGAATGAATTTCTCATTTAAGAACTCTGTACTTGGAGGGGCATTATTGCTCCTCCTTGTATTGCAAAGTACTGTTGCAAAAGCTGATGATGACAAGTCAAAGTCTAAACCAAAGAAGGAGACGAAATATGACCGCCTCTTCAAGGATAGAAAGACAGAGACTGCACGCAGTAAGTTTATTACTGTTCATAAGCTTGACAACAAGATTTATTTTGAGTTGCCACGTACTTTGTTGAAGAAGCAAATGATGCTTGGTGGAGCGATTACTTCAACCACTGATGCATCTACAGTTACTGTTGGTTCAACAAGTTCTAATCCTGTATTGTTCTATTTTGACATACAGGATAGCTCTGTGGTGATGAAGACGCCTAACAATGTTCTCTTCAAGGAGAATGCAAACTCTGCAGACCTTGATGCAGCATTGGCTCTGAACTATCGTGATGGTATTTGGCAGGGCTTTAACATTATGGCTTACAACAACGACAGCTCTGCAGTTGTCTTTGATGTAACCTCTTTGTTAGGAAAGCCAACTAACCTCATTTCTGTTATGCCTACAAAGAATGGTAACTATAGCATCAAGGCTACTCCAAAGCCTGAACTTTCGTTCATTCGTGGCATAAAGAGTTTTGATACAAACGTTATTGTTAATAATGACTTCACTTATGGTGTGTCTACTTCTTTGATGTCTATGCCTATCGGTGGAGAGCGTCCTACAACTGTTGGCGTTAGTTATAGTGTAGCGCTTGTGTCAGAGTCTGCAATGCGTCCACGTATTATGGACTCACGCATCGGTGTGAATTATTCTGCTCGTTTGGGTATACCACAGGAGGGAGCTGGTACAAAGCGTATCTTCTTCTCTCATCGTTGGAATCTTGTACCAAAGGATAAGAAGGCTTATGCTAAGGGTAAGTTGACTCAGCCTGCTAATCCTATTCGTTTCTATTTGGATGATACCTTCCCTGAGGCATGGAAACAGCCAATCCGTGAGGGTGTTCTTGAGTGGAACAAGGCTTTTGAAAAGATAGGTTTTAAGAATGCTATTGAAGTTGTTGACTTCCCACAGAAGCAGAGCGATTTCGACCCAGACAACATTCAGTATTCTTGTATTCGCTATATACCAAGTGGTTCTTCATCTGCTCCAAAGAGTGATATCCATGTCAATCCTAATACAGGTGAGATCATGGCTGCTTCTATGTTCATTTATTCTGATGTAGAGAAGTTGTTACATAAGTGGCGTTTGATAGAAACAGGTGCTGTTGACCCATCAGTACGTAGCAACCGTTTGTCTGCTGCAAAGTTTGCTGAGGGCTTGAAGATGTTGGTTACAAAGGAAACAGGTAGTATGTTAGGACTCTTGGATAACCTTGGTGCTTCAGCTACTTATTCTACTGACTCTTTGCGTAATGCACGTTTTACCACAACAATGGGACTTGCTCCTTCTGTTATGGATGATGTTCATTACAATTATGTTGCACAGCCAGCAGATAATGGTGTACGCCTTGCTCCAACAGGACTTGGTATGTACGACTACTTCACAATAGACTGGAACTATCGTTATTTTGATACCGATAATGTTTCTATTAATGATGAGAAGAATACACTTGAGGCATTTGTTGATAAGAAGGTAACAAACCCACGTCTTCGTTATTATGCTGAGCGCAATTCTAAGTGGGACCCACGCCTTGTAGCTGGTGCACTTGGTAACGATATGATTGCGAGTGCAAACCTTGCAAATAAGAACTATACTATTGTTGAGAACAATCTCTCTAAGTGGATTAAGAACGATGAGGACACTCGTATCAAGGAGCAATTGTATCTTCAGATCTCACAGAATCGTTACGCTTTGTTCAAGCAGGTGTTGAGTAATGTTGGTGGTATGTACCTCAACAACATGAAGATATCAGCAAAAGTTCCACAGTATCAGGTTGTTTCTAAGGAACTTCAGCGTCGTTCTCTCTTGTGGTGTTTGCAGGAGGCGATGAGTTTCAAGAAGTATGCTAACCGTGACTTCGAGCGTAAGGGTTACTTGGCAGTGAGCTATTATGACCAGAGTTTGGAGTTTATGGGTTATGATTTGATGGCAGCACGTATGCGTGTAGCGATCACTTCTTACTTGAATCCAAACAGTTACACACAGAAGGAGTTCTTTGATGATATGTATAATACACTCTTCAAGAGTGTTGCAGAGATGCGTGCACCTTCTCAGGGCGAGCGTGTTTTACAGCGTGCATTCATGAGTCAGGCACAGAGTGTTGTTTCTAAGGCTACGGGTAACGGTGGTTCTGGCGGTGGCTCTGGTTCAAGTATGGCTTTGAAGGGTGACGACCTCGGTGCTACTCCAGGCTTTGGTGACCCAACTCAGAATCTTGCTCCAACTGTTGATATCACACTCGCAGACAATTCAGAGCTTTACTTCTACAACTGTCTTTTGAAGTTGAGAACTGCTTTGGAGAAGTGTTTGAAGGCTAACTTGCCGCTTGAAGCGCGTACACACTACGAGATGATGCTCTTCAAAATCAATAAGATAATGGAGGTGAAGAAATGAGAAAGACTTCATTTTTATCAATGAAATCGGTTCATGTAACCCTATTAGCAGTGGGCTTCTTGAGCCTTTCACTATCAGCACAGGCTTTCCCTTTCTTTAAAAAGAAGAAAAAGAAGGATACAACCACTACTTCTGTGGTGAAGAAAGATGCCTATGAGCGTATTCTAACCGAAGAGAAGACAGACTCTGCAAAGGGACCATTCGTTTCGTTCTATAGAACAGGTGAGAAACTTCTCATGGAGTTGCCACCTTCTTCTATTGGTCGTGACATGCTGATTGGTGCTACAATTTCATCTGTATCAAGCCCACAGTTTGCTGAGGTTGGTACTCGTGCTGGTTCTGTTTCACACGTACGCTTTGTAGAGAAGGATAGCTCTATCGTAATGCAGGCTATCAACTCTGAATTACTCGATGCCCTACCAGCAGGTAATCCGAAGCAGGCACAGGCTACGAACTATCGTAACCTTGACTTTTATAGCTTCCCAATCAAGGCAAGAAACAAGAAGACTGGAGGTATTCTCTTTGATGTTTCTTCTTTCTTCTTGAGAGAGAGTAAGTATTTCCCAGTGATTGCAAAGATAGCTGGACCATATCGTGTGGATGCTGACTTAAAGCCAGAGTGGATTAAAGTAACTTCTTTGAAGTCGTTTGCAAACAATGCTTGTATCTCGATGGAGCGCAACTATGTTACCAACATGAGTGGTAACAGTGGTAGTGTTGCTATTAGTAATCATCCAGTTTCTGTCGGTGTACAGTTTACTTTGGCTCTCCTGCCAGAGGATAAGATGACTCCTCGTCTGAGTGATACTCGCCTTGGCTACTTCCTTACACCGAAGTCTATCGTCAATGACAGTCTTATCGACCATGCAAGCTTTATCAATCGTTGGCGTGTAGAACCTAAGGACCCAGCAGCTTACTTTGCTGGTCAGCTTAGCGAACCAGTAAAGCCTATTGTGTTCTATATCGACAATGCGTTCCCTGAAAAGTGGAAGCCAGCGATTAGAAATGCTGTTCTTAGATGGAATAAGGCTTTCGAGCGTATCGGTTTCAAGAATGTGATGCAGGCTGTGGACTTCCCAACCAATGATCCTAATTTCGATCCAGATAACTTCTTGTATTCTACTATTCGTTATCTACCTACTGCGACAGAGAATGCAATGGGTCCTTCATGGGTTGATCCACGTACAGGTGAGATTATCACAGCGACCGTATTGGTGTATAATGATGTTGTAAATGTCATCAATAGTTGGCGATTTATTCAGACATCACAGCTTGATCCTGCTGCACGAACATTGGATATGCCTGATAGCATTTTGTTACCAACATTGGAGTATATTGTGACTCACGAGGTAGGACATACACTCGGACTGATGCACAACATGGCTTCATCGGCTGCTATTCCAACTGATTCGCTTCGTTCTGCAAGCTTCACACAGAAGTATGGTACGACAGCGTCTATCATGGACTATGCTCGTTTCAACTATGTTGCACAGCCAACAGATAAGGGTGTGTCACTGACTCCTCCTTATCTCGGTGTGTATGACAACTATGCAATAGAGTGGGGCTACCGTGTTTTCCCTAACTCAAAGAGTTTCAGAGATGACGTAAAGCCATTGATGGCACTTGTTGAGTCTCATGCTAACGACCCAATGTATCGTTACGTACTTCAGCAGTCACGCTATCGTTACGACCCAACTGCCATTGAGGAGGACCTCGGTGACGATGCTGTGAAGTCAAGTACATACGGCCTTAAGAACCTTGAGTATATTCTCAGTCACTTCGACGAATGGATTCCAGATGGTGCCGATGGCACTCGTAAGGCTAAGCTCTATCGTCAGATAGTTTCGCAAGCATACGGTTATGTACGTAATGTCTATGCAGTGCTTGGTGGTATTAAGTTGAATCAGACTACAGAGTCTTCTGGTATTCCTCGTTATGAGGTGATGCCTAAGGAGAAGCAGCGTGCTGCTGCAATGTGGTTGTTACAGGAAGCACGCAAGTTTGGTAAGCGTGGTGTAGAGAGTATCGAGAACCGCTTACCTCAGATTAACTCTCATCCTTATAAGACATTGGCAAGTGGTATTCAGGAAATGGCTCTCTCTGCAACCGCACGTTTAGCATTGAGCTATTATGCTGACTCTACTTCTTATTCTCCATTGGAGTATTGCGAAGACACTTACAATAATGTATGGGCTAAGACAATTGCTGGTAACGAAAATCTCGATGAGGACGATATCGCAATGCAGCGTCTCTATGTAGAGCGTTTGAAGTCAAATATTAGTGAGGTGAAGCAGGTTGGTAAAGTGCGCAGCTTGCGTGATGACAAGCAGGATGTGGCTTTCCTTGGCTTTGGTGTTGGTTATGGTGAACCAGAGACGATGTGGACAGAGACCATCGACCGCACAGCTGAATATGTGTTCCACTATGCACAGAAGCTTCAGAAACTTCTTGAGGAACGCATTAAGACAACGAAGGACACAACTATCAAATCTCAATATGAGTTGATGTATGCACGTGTCCAGCGTTATATGAATGATTAATCTTCCGTGATAACATACATTTCAGAGGGTATATCTTAGACGTTAGTATCTTGGATATACCCTCTTCCTTTGTATGTAATATCAAATCGTATGATGGTTTTGTATGTTTTCAATCACTTACATCCCTTTGATAGATCATCTTCTTATTTGTATAAGCTAATATACCTTTCTTATCTTAGTTAGCCATTAACGTCTTACTGTATTCATAATAATGCCCATAAAGCCCCCTTCTTCTTACTTTTATCCGTTGTGTTGTTGCTGCGCACATGTTGTGCTAAGGCTTCGCACATATCGTGCTAAGGCTTCGCACCAATGGTGCGGAGTACTAAACAACTTATGATATACTGCCAAAGCAGAGGTAATTCGGGATAAGTAGGGAGTTATTCAGTTACAAGTCAACTTTGCCTATTGGGTCAGAGGCTAAGTTGACTTGTGCTTTTCTGCCGTCTATAATCTGTTCTTTTCAGCCTGTCCAGCACCTGTACCCTTGTATTTGCTTCGTGAAGTATTGAACTTATAGGTAACAGTTAGAACAAACTCACGGCTGTCGTATGTACTAATCTGTTGTGTTTCCATTGATTCAGTGTAACTAATTCCTCCGTCTTTTTGGGTATGGAATAAGTCTGTTCCACCAATGCGAAATGCGAGTCTATCCTTTAGGAAGGATTTGGTAAGACTGATGTCGACGCTTCCAGAGTTTCGTGCAATGGCTCCAATTTCAGCATCACCTCTCTTGATGTAGTATGACTCCATTGATAGTAACCAGCCTTTGCCAAAATCGAATGTGTTGTTAAAACTGAATTGCCAGATAGGCTTGTTCAGTTTATAAGTCTTCGTACTTGTATGTAATGTGAGCCATTGCTTCTTCATTAATGTTGTGAACTCAGGCGTCCAGATACCGATTGTTGGCGAAAAAGCTAACTGAGTAGATATCGTCTTGATGCTTGGAAGATTCGTGTTGGTAAGACGTGAGATAGCTGAGTTATGGCTGTCTTGTTCGCTCCAGAAGACAATGGCGTGGCGACGGTCATTGTAAGAGATGCCAAACTGGATGAACTTCCACATAGCTCCTAAGCTTATCTCGTGGATATATTCGTGCTGAAGTAGTGGGTTACCCGACTGCATCAAGAAACGATTGGCGTATGTAACGTTATTGCTTAACTGACTATAAGAAGGGCGACGTGTCCTCGCTGCATAGCTCAATTGCATCTGTAGGTCTCCTATCTGTGTAGCTGCAGAGATGCTTGGGAATAGGTTGCTGAACGAACGACTTTGATTAGCAATGTGCTGTCCGTTCTCATAGTAGTTAAAACGTACCGTCTCCCAGCGTAGACCAGCTGTCAGTTGGCAGATTGATAGCTGGTGTTTGTATTCCATGAAAGGAGCTATGTTCGACTCCTTTAGCTGTGCGGATGAGCTTGGGACATAGTTTTCAGGATTGCTATACGTGTCATTGCGATTCGTATAGGTATATTCTGCACCCACTGACAGATTACCTCCTAAAACAGGATAGCCCAAGGTTAGCTTAGAAGCAATGAGCCTATTACGCTCTTGGTTGTCGGAGGTTACGGTACGACTGACCTTGTTGCGACTTTCTTCTCGATAGATGGTATGGTCATTTTGCTTGTTATAAAGATAATCCGTATTGAAGTCTATGTCCATCTTTCCTATCTTTCCGACATAATATAGATTAATGAATTGGGAAGGACGATGGGACTGTTTGCGTGTTGCAAAGGTGTTAAGATGGTCGTAGAAAGTCCCGTTTGCCGTTACATCACTACTAAGAAAAACAGATTTGGGGAAGTCATGAGGGAAGTTAAGTATGTATTTGATACCGACAGAATTACTATCATTTAGCTGATAGTCTGCTCCTATAGTATTTTTGAAGATAGAATTCTTTTCGGGGACTTTTAGCGTGAAATCCTGCTGCCAAAGAGTGTCAGCGTGAACAATTGTGGTTATTTCGCTGTGTTCGAGGCTGTTGTTAAGTGAATAGCCATGCGCACCAAAGAGTTCTAAACGGTTATGGCGATACTTCCAGTTAAGCTGTTCTGAGAGGTCTACATTTTCCGACTGGTAGTAGGCAGAGCGTACATCGAAACCAAAGCCGTCGCCTACAGCCTTCTTCGTGCGTATCTTTACGACTGCTCTTACGGCTGCATTATATTTGCTTCCGGGGTTGCTTATCACCTCAACGCTCTTAATATCGCTTGACTTTAGGCGTTCAAGCTCTGTTGCATCACGCATTTGGCGACCGTTGATATAGATGATAGGTGTACCTCTACCAAATACTTCGTAGCCATCTTTCTTCTTTGTCAGTCCAGGGACATGTGTAAGGACATCCTCACAAGTGCCGAGTTTGCTTAGTATGGTGTTCTCGATGTTCGTTTGTATACCCTCTGTTGTCATCTTGTGTAGAGGAGCATTGCCTTTGACGACCACCTCTTTCATCATTTTTGCATCTTCTTTCAGTACGATAGTAAGGTTGTCTTGGTTGGAAAGAACCGTAGTGAAGGGCTCATAACCTACGAAGGAGGCTTTAAGGATATTACCTAATGTAACCTCCTTGAAGTTGAAACTGCCATCATCAGCGGTTGTTGTGCCAACAATAAAGGTAGAATCCTTGGCTGAAAGGATAATGACATTTGCGTAGGGGATAGGCTTCTTGTTTTCATCAAACACCTTTCCTGATACGGATTGTGCATTAGCTCGAAGTCCAGTGCAGAACAGAAGGAGGATAAGTAATAGTTTTTCCATAACTCATAAAGTTAAGTGATACGAAAGGTTCAAACTCAGTTATGCTTTTAAAAAGCGATAGGTTTCTATCGCAAAGATATAAAATTATATGATTACTAATAAGAAAAAAGGAAAAACTTTCAGTTTAATGTGTCTTTTTTAGTAGTGAGGTGGTTTAGAGATAAGACTTTATGTACAAAAAAAAGCCATACCAGAATCCTATCAAAGGATTACTGATATGGCTTTATATTTATAAGAGTTTAGCTTAGAGCAGAGCGTCGAACTTCTCTTTGAGAACGTCCTTTGAAGCTGCGCCAACAAACTTGTCTACCAACTGACCACCCTTAAAGAAGAGGATAGTTGGGATGTTACGTACACCGAAATCAATGGCTACGTCATCATTCTCCTCAACATCACACTTGCCTACAACAATCTTACCATCGTACTCCTCAGCGAGTTCTGAGATGATAGGACCAATCATCTTACAAGGGCCACACCATGTTGCCCACAAATCAACTACCAATGGTAATTCACCATTCTTGTAAGTCTCTAAATTCTCGTTAGTAATTACTACTTCCATTTTTATTCTGTTTATAAGTTTATTAATATTGTCTTTTCTATCTATTTACTTATCATCAAAGATTGTGCCACTTTCGATTTAGTTTATATGGAACTCCATCTTCTCATTCGACGAGATAAAGTCTATCAGCGTGCGGTCGACGTTAACGCCACCATTCTTACTCCGTAGCATAAGTACAGTGTTATCAGGTGTTCGCAACTGTATGTAAAGTTGTGTGTTACCGATATGTTGCTCGATGACTGTTGCTAATTCCGAAACGAAGGCATCGTCTAATGCTGTTGCATCCATAGAGATGGTAAAGCGTTCTAAACGGTTTTGTTTCACGTCATAGAGTTGCTCAATCTTCTGCACTTTTAGCTCTAATAGGTCAGGATTATTGCGATAACGAGGCTGACACTTAGCTGTTATATAAACGGTGTAGTTCATCTTCAAGAGGTTGTTCCACCGTGCCCAATCGTCACCAAACAATGCTAATTCGCCCGTTCCCTCAAAGTCTTCTATCGTGACAAAGCCAAAAGGCTTACCAGTCTTTTGCGAGAAGCGTTCGTTTACAGATGTGACAATACCACCAAATGTCACTTCGTCAGCTTTTGCCAATTCTGTCATATTCGCATTGCGACCTATCATAGAGCAACGAGTGTTACACATGTTGTTCAGAACAACACTGTATTCATCGAGTGGGTGGGCTGACAGATAGATACCAACAAGTTCACGCTCCTTGTTCAATTTCTCAATAGTAGGCCACTTCTCTGCCTTTGGCGCAATAGGATGTACTACATCAATAGCATCCATACCTCCGAAGAGGGAGTTCTGTTGTTGTGCCTTTTCGGCTTGGAAAAGCTGACCATAACGGACAATAGTATCTAAGAACAGATCACCCTTTGCAGTGACTGCAAAGTATTGTTCTCGCTGTAAACCGAAGCTGTCAAAACCACCACTATAAGCTAAACTTTCAAATGCTTTGCGGTTTACATTACTGAGGTCGACACGCTCAGCAAAGTCATATATATCCTTATAAGGGCCATTCTCCGTGCGTTCACGTACAATACTATCAGCCGCACTTGCCCCCATTCCCTTGATAGCAGAGAGTCCGAAGCGAATCTCACCATGCTTGTTCACACCAAAGCCAATCTGACTCTCGTTGACATCAGGACCAAGGGTTGCAATCCTCAATGCCTTACATTCCTCCATCAACTTTGTGATCTCGGTAATCTGACTGAAGCGACGTGTCATCAACGCAGCCATATATTCGGCTGGATAATGCGCCTTCATGTAGGCTGTCTGATAAGCTACCCATGAGTAGCAAGTGGCATGTGACTTATTGAAAGCATAGCTGGCAAACTTCTCCCAGTCGCTCCATATCTTCTCAAGAACTTGTGGGTCGTGTCCGTTCTCTTGTCCTTGCTTGATGAACTTAGGCTTCATCTTGTCAACGATAGCCTTCATCTTCTTACCCATCGCCTTACGAAGGGCGTCACTCTCACCACGTGTAAAGTTCGCCAACTGGCGACTCAAGAGCATTACTTGCTCCTGATAGACCGTAATACCGTATGTGTCTTTGAGGTACTTCTCCATACATGGGATGTCGTACTTCACCAAAGATGGGTCATGCTTACGCTTGATAAAGTCAGGAATATAGTCCATTGGACCCGGACGATAGAGCGCATTCATGGCGATGAGGTCTTCAAACACAGTTGGATGAAGCTCACGAAGATACTTCTGCATACCTGCCGACTCAAACTGAAAAGTACCAACGGTTTGTCCACGTTGATAGAGTTGGTAGGTCAATTCGTCATCAATAGGAATCTTCTCAAGGTCAATCACGTCGCCAGTTGTCTGCTTAACAACCTTGCAAGCTTCCTTTAACTCGGAGAGAGTTTTCAGTCCGAGGAAGTCCATTTTGATAAGACCAGTAGATTCAATCACGTGACCATCATACTGAGTTACAGGTACCTTCTTCTCTGGGAAGTCTGGGTCTGTTGCCGTAGAGATAGGTACCCATTCATCAATAGGGTTACGACAGATAATGAATCCACAGGCATGAATACCCGTTCCACGCACAGTTCCCTCCAGCATCTTAGCGTATTTAATCGTATTGCGCTCCCTTATGTCTTCACTTACCTCCGCATTCTGCAACTCTGGAGTGCACTTGATGGCATTCGTTAAGTTCATCTTCATGCCATCAGGTAAGCGTTCTGGAATCGCCTTACAAAGGGCATTAGAGACATCTAACGGTAGTTTCTCTACGCGGGCAACATCCTTAATGGAGTTCTTTGTAGCCATCGTAGAGTAGGTTATAATATGTGCACAGTTCTCGTGTCCATACTTATCCATGACCCACTGCAGCACACGTCCGCGTCCGTCATCATCAAAGTCGGTATCAATATCAGGGAGATTGACACGGTCAGGGTTGAGAAAACGCTCAAAAAGTAGGTCGTACTTCAATGGGTCAATCAGCGTGATACCAAGGCAATAAGCCACAACAGAGCCTGCCGCCGAGCCACGACCTGGACCCACCATTACGCCCAATTCTTCTCTTGCCGCATTGATAAAGTCCTGCACTATAAGGAAGTAACCAGGAAAACCCATCGTTTTCATGACATGTAACTCAAAGCGGATGCGGCTATCAACCTCATCAGATAGTGGTTCACCATACAGCTTTTTAGCACCGTCATAGGCTAACTTTGCAAGGTAGTCAGCCTCAAATTTAATACGATATATCTTCTCATAGCCACCTAAACGGTCGATAACGGCTTGTCCTTCTTCAGGAGAAAGCGGATTATTTCCGTTCTCGTCCGTTGTAAACTCCTTGTATATATCTTCTTCGCTGAACTTCTTTTTCCACTCTTCTTCTGTTCCAAAGTCTTCTGGAATAGGGAAGAAAGGCATGATAGGACCATGATTAATATTGTAGGTCTCTACCTTATCGAGAATCTCCAGCGTATTTGTCATTGCTTCTGGGATGTCTGAGAAAATCTCATTCATCTCTGCACGCGTCTTAAACCACTCCTGCTTAGAGTAGCGCATACGCTTTGGATCATCCAAATCTTCGTTTGTTGAAAGACAGAGTAGGTGGTCATGTGCCTCGGCTGTCTCCTTGTCTTCAAAGTGACAGTCATTGGTACATACTATCTTTATACCATATTCTTGCGCAAACTTCATGAGGACTTTGTTCGCTTTCTGCTGTAAAGGATAAGCCTCACGATTTGCTACTAAACTTGGGTCTTTTACTTCATGACGTTGCAACTCAAGGTAGAAATCATCTCCAAAGACACGATGATACCACTCACAAGCTTCTCTTGCCCCCTCGATATCATCATGAATAATCTTGTTAGGAACTTCGCCTGCAATACAAGCTGTACACACAATCAGTCCTTCATGATACTTCTCAAGCTGCTCACGGTCCGTACGGGGACGATAGTAATAACCATCCACCCACGCATTAGATACAAGTTTAATAAGGTTCTTGTATCCTGTGTAGTTCTTTGCTAACACGATAAGGTGGTAGCCTGAATTATCATGCATACTCTTATCCTTATTATGCATTGTGCGACGGGCTACATACATTTCGCAACCGAAGATAGGTTTGAAAGGTTCTTCGCCCTTCTCTTTCCTACCTTTATTGACCTTAGCACAATAATCAGCAAACTCTTTTATGCCGAACATCACACCGTGATCTGTAATCGCCATACCCTTCATTCCGTCTGCAATAGCCTTATCAACAAGGCGCGTTACCTTTGACTGGCCATCAAGAATAGAATAATTAGTGTGGACGTGTAAATGTACGTAATCTTCCATTGAACTTATGCGTTTTTGAGCTGTAAAGTTACTATGAAAAGCCGACATAGCAAAAGATTGAGAGTGAAAATTTGTGGAAACGACAAAAAAGAAGTACCTTTGCAACAAAACAAATACGTCGTTTATCGACCATGGGAAAATAAAGAAGAAACTCAAAAAGATTAGAATCCATCACGAAGGGACAAATACATTACTCTACGGAGGTATAGGTCTTGCCCTTATCGCCTTGGTTCTCTGGTTTGCAGTTCCAACGAAGATACCATTTTGGATTTTTGTAGTTGTGTTCGGTACCGTTTATGGTATAGTACTTAATTTCTATCAGTGTCCTATCCGCTATTTCGGAAGTGAGGATACTGAGGGTATTGTCGTGGCTCCAGCCGACGGCCATATCGTTGTGATAGAAGAAGTAGATGAAAACGAATATTTCCATGACCGCCGATTGATGATTTCCATCTTTATGAGTCTATGGAACGTTCATGCCAATTGGTTCCCCGTAGACGGAGTCGTAAAGTCTGTACAACACTTTGATGGTAAGTTCCACAAAGCTTGGCTCCCTAAGGCAAGCGAGGAAAACGAACATGCTGACACAATTATCACAACTCCTGATGGCACAGATATTCTCTGTCGTCAGATTGCTGGTGCTATGGCACGTCGTATCGTTACATACGCTAAGCCAGGTGAGGATTGTTATATTGATGAGCATCTCGGCTTCATTAAGTTGGGTAGTCGTGTAGACATCTTTCTTCCTGTAGGCTCTGAGGTATGTGTTAAGATGGGTCAGACTACAACGGGTGATCAGACGGTGATTGCTAAGCTGAAGCCAAATAATAAGTAAAGATGAAGAAACATATCCCTAACAGTATTACTTGTTGCAATCTGATTTCAGGTTGTATTGCTACAGGCTTTGCTTTTGCTGGTAATATAAAGGTAGCGTTGCTGTTGATTATTATTGGTGCAGTGTTCGACTTCTTTGATGGAATGTTAGCTCGTTTACTGAATGTAAGTTCTCCTATTGGTAAGGAGTTAGACTCTTTGGCAGATGTGATTACCTTCGGTTTAGCACCTTCAACTATCATTTTTTCGCAGTTGCATGTGATGTCTTATCCAACATTCCTTGAGCCATTGCGTGACTATTTGCCTTATGCAGCTTTTATCATGGCAGCTTTCTCGGCATTACGCCTTGCAAAGTTTAATCTTGATGAACGTCAGGCATTAGGTTTTATAGGATTGCCAACACCAGCGAATGCACTCTTCTGGGGCTCACTTCTTGTAGGTGTAGGAGAGAAGTTAGAAACCCGTCCATGGGCTTTATACTTTATTCTTGCAGGTGTTCTTATTAGTTCTTGGCTGCTCGTTTCAGAGATTCCAATGTTTGCTTTAAAGTTTAAGCACTGGTCATTCAAGGGTAATGAGGTGAAGTATCTCTTCTTGATTACTTGTTGTCCATTGGTAGTCATCTTTGGTATCTCGTCATTTGCTATTATCATTGCATGGTATGTGATACTATCAGCTATCGTAAAACAATCCCCAACACAACAGTAAGGGGTATAAGTTCAAAGCTATGTCAATTATTGCTTTTATTCTGAAGTTTGCGTTTTTCTTCTTCATAGCGTTTTTTGTGATTATCTTATGGGTGGCTTTTGCATTCTATAAGCAGATGACACGCGCACGTCGTCAGTTTAATCCTAACAACTATCAGTATCAAGAACCAAGCTCTACAGAGAATACTATTATCGATAATCGCCCAATAGAGGAACGCCGTAAGCAGGTAATTCCAGATAGCGAGGGTGAGTATGTAGACTTCACGGAGTCTGATGATACTCAATCATAATAAGATGTAACAGAACATTATATACATAAAAAAATATAGGACAAATCAATGTGATTTGTCCTATATTTTTATCTTTACTTTTCTAATTGATACTCAATAGCATTCGAATTAAGCCTTAATTGCCTTCTAAAAGATGCTCTTTTGAAGTCTTACTAACGCCCTTTTGGAGTCCAATTAAGCACCTTTTCTTAAGCTGTTTTGTAACGTTTTGAATAGCAGTTAGTTACAACAGTACTTGAAAAAGCCTTTTTATCCCTTTGTATCATGCTATAAGCAGCATTTTATGTAAATATATTTCGCAGTCGAACAAGGCGCTTTCCTCCTCCTATTTTTCGTTAGCAAGTCAGTTTGCGAGTACCGTCAGGCTGCTCTTCGATAGTAACCTTGATGACATTTTCAGGAAGTACCTCCTCAATCAGCTCTGGCCATTCTAACAAGCAGAGGTTACCACTATAGAAGTAGTCCTCATATCCCATGTCATATACCTCTTCCAACTTCTTGATACGATAGAAGTCAAAGTGGTAGATTGGGTCATCATTGCCGTCAGTATATTCGTTGATAATAGCGAAAGTAGGGGAGGTGATAACATCTTCTACACCTAAGACCTCGCAAAGAGCCTTGATGAAAGTAGTCTTTCCAGCACCCATCTTTCCATAGAAAGCGAATACCTTTCCATCGCCCATTCCATTGACAAATTCCTTTGCAGCCTCATGGATAGTGTCGAGGCTTTTGATTGTAATTTCCATATTGTTTTCTTTTTATTCTGTTTATGCGGAAGGTGGTTATAAGTAGCTTGGCAATCAATATTTTTTATAAGTCTTTGATAGCTTTATAGACTTCTAAGTCTGAACATTTCTGCCACAACCATCCTTTTCTATTAGATATTCATTTCCTTATATGATAAACTCTTTGACTCATCTTGCAGATAACTTTGGAGGAAATCTCCCCTCCTTTCGGAGGGATTGGGGGAGGCTCCTCTTACCTCTTTCTTGGACTAAGCGTTGCCAATGGCACAATCATCTCTTCCATTGAGATTCCTCCGTGCTGGAAAGTATCTTTGTAGTAAGAAACGTAATAGTTATAATTATTGGGATAAGCAAAGAAGGAGTCGCCAGTAGCAAAGACATAGCTTGTGCTGAGGTTTGGTGCTGGCAGCTGTGCAAGATGAGGATTCTTGATAGCGAATACCTGACGTGCATCGTAGTTGAGGCTCTTTCCTAACTTATAACGCAGATTGGTGTTTGTATTGCGGTCACCAATAATCTTGACAGGATTTGTCGTACGAATAGAACCGTGATCGGTCGTAATGATGACCTTGTAGTCAGACTGTGCCAGCTCTTTGAATACATCTGCCAATACGCTGTGTTGGAACCAACTAAGCGTGATAGATCGATATGCACTTTCATTGCTTGCTAATTCGCGTATCATTCTCATCTCTGTACGAGCGTGAGAAAGCATGTCGACGAAGTTTACTACAAGTACATTGAGGTCGTTCTGCGCAAGGTTCTTATATTGCTGCATGAACTTGTCTGCACCGGTAGAGTCGTTAATCTTATGATAAGAGAACTTATCATGTCGGCGATAGCGGTCTATCTGTGTCTGTATGAGAGGTTCCTCGTTGAGGTTTTTACCTTCTTCTTCGTCTTCATCTACCCACAGCTCTGGGAACATTGTTGCTATCTGCTTTGGCATAAGACCGCTGAAAATAGCATTACGAGCATACTGTGTGGCAGTTGGAAGAATACTCATGTAGAGGTCTTCTTCAATGTCAAACATGTCGCCAATCTCTTTTGAGAGAATGCGCCATTGGTCGAGTCGGAAGTTATCAACGACGATGAGGAATACCTTCTCACCTTTATCAATCAATGGGAATACCTTGCTTTTGAAAATATCAGTGCTTAGCAACGGACGATTATCAGCGTTGTTCGTTTGCTGTTTCTTCTGTCCAGCCAGCTTAGAGAAGCTATTGTTTATCTTATTGTCTTGTGGTGCTACCCAGTCAAGATAGTTCTTCGCAATGTATTTAGCAAAACCGTTGTTGGCTTCTTCCTTTTGCATCTTCAACATTTCGGTCATATTGCTATCAGCACTGCTTAGTTCCAGTTCCCAATGTACAAGCTTCCGATAGACTTCCTTCCAATCATTGAATGTTCGGCAGTCGGCTATCTGCATGGCAATTTGCTGGTAGTTCTGCTGATAACTGCTTTGAGTTACTTCCGTAACAATCTCCTTTTGGTGGATATTCTTCTTCAGTGTAAGGAGAATCTGATTAGGGTTGACAGGCTTAATGAGGTAATCGGCAATCTTTGCACCGATTGCTTGGTTCATAATGTCTTCCTCCTCGCTCTTCGTTACCATAACGATAGGTGTGGCAGGTTGAATCTCCTTAATACGTTGCAACGTTTCTAAACCAGATAAACCAGGCATCTGCTCGTCCAAGAGAACGAGATCGAATGTCTGCGTTTGGCATTGGTCGATGGCATCAGTACCATTGCTGACCGTTACTACTTCGTATCCTTTCTTCTCAAGGAAGATGATATGAGCCTTTAATAACTCAATCTCATCATCTACCCAAAGTAACAATCCATTGCTCATAGTTGTTATCTCCTTTCATTAGAACCCTTCCAAATCGTAGTATTCATCTTCGATATTGTTTTGGATGGGCTGGTTCTTTTTATTATTCTTGTTGTTTGTTTTGTTCTGTTGTGGAACTTCATCACCGAAGTAGATTATCGGACCGTCATCCGAAACCTTCTTCTTTGGTGCAGGTGTAGCCTGTGGCTTCTGCGTAGCAGGCTGTTGAGGCTTTGCTGTAGTGGGCTTAGCAGACTTGTCCGTAACCACTGGCTTTGTAGTTTTTGCAGGTGCTATAGGAGTTGTAGGCTTGGTAGCTACGGCAGGAGTAGCCTGCTTAGAAGGGGTGGCAGGGGCTGTTGGCTTAGTAGGAGCAACAGGCTTCACCGGTGTTGTTGGTGTTGTTGTCTTAGCCGGTGTTGCAGGAGTCGTAGGCTTTGCTGGTTCCTCCTCTGGTATGAAGTAGGTGCTGTTGTCGTCCAGTACAGGCTTCTTTTCCTCCGTTACTGGCTTCTTTTCTTCTATTATAGGCTTTTTCTCTATTGTAGGTTTCTTATCTTCTAGAACTGGCTTCTTGTCCTCCACAGGAATCTCAAAGGTGTTGCTGTTTTGTTCAATCACCTTTTGTTCTGTCTTTGTTGGCTTAACTTCCTCCAATGGGATAGTCATCGTGTTGTCAACAGGTACGTCTTGTGTATCAGGATAGAGGTCAGGATCATTTACATGTTTCTGTTCAATCTCTTGCTGTATGTCACGTTCACGTGGTGTTGCAACCTCAGCTGGCTCACTAAGTAAGTATCTTTGTGTCACTACTAATGGTGCAAAATGCTTTGCATAGAACTCCTCGTAGTCCTTATAACTGTATATTGTTCCTATCAGTTTAAGGTTCTTATCACTGATAATAATTCCCTTTGTACTCTTGCCCATTTGCTGTGCTACAGCCTGTGATGCGAATAGTTGACGTGCATATTGATAAGCCTCATCAAAGCTACGGAAACCCGATACCTGCATTTGATGTAAGCCATTGAGGTCTTCTATCTCAATTTCAAAGTTACGAACGAGGAAGTTTGTGAAGTTGAATCGTGCTAATTCGAATAGTAACTTGTTCTCTTTCAGGGAGTCAGGGTGGTACACTAACAGGAACTTGAAGTCTATGTCACGCTCTGAAGAAAGCTTAGCTTGTTGTATGCTATCACTATCATTCATTACGTTTGCACGATAGTTCCAGATGTTGTCAAGGTCAAACTTGCCGCCACGTAGTTTCTTACCAGCTTGCACACCATTGACAATCATACCCGCCATCTCACTAATACGACTGCTTGGATAGCTCTTTACAACCTCCTTCATGTCGTTAACGCAACCTGTAGGATCGCCATTGTTCAGTTTACCCAATCCTCCAATGAAGAGGAACTTATCCCTATTTGCACCCATTGGGAAGCGTGAATCAGAGATGCGAGTATTAGCTGCAACCTCACCATATCGACCTTGTTTGAAGGCTTCGTAGGTTGCTGCATAAAGGGAGTCTTCTATCTGTACACCGAAACGAAGGTTCTGCTTATAGTACGGGTCGGTAAGAAGAGTAGTCCATTTACTCTTTGGGAACTTCTGACTTAAGCGTGTAACATAGTTCTCACCCACCTGAGGTTCGTTCTTACGCATATAAAGTAGATAGAGATGATAGTACACATCGTCCATCTGTTCATAGTCAGGATAGTTGTCACTTACACGCCTTAAAGCCTTTTCTGCTAACCGAAGGTTGTCGAGTCTGTCCTTAAAGATAACGCCAGAATGGTGTAATCCGTCTTCGAGAATCTTGTTACTTGCCTCCAACTGTTCCGCAGTGAAAGGTATTTGTGATAGATAATACTCACGTTTATGAGGGTCATTTTTGAGCGAGTCTGCCGCTTGTTTGATAGAATCCTGTCGTGCTTCAGCATGCATGATAGAGTCCCTTTGTTGCTCCGTAAGTTCAGTAGGCATTTTGGAATTGCCTACTCTGCCCACAACACTTTGATTAATGCGTTGCCAGTTATCAATATTCTCTCGTTTACCCCATAGCTGTTGAAAGGTAGTTTTACCTTGTTGAACTGCTGTTGGGTTATAGAAATACCACGTACTTCCTTGCTGTTGTCTGTTGTTTATAGGCTTAGGCGTCCCAAGATTATTAGTTCCAAAGTCGCCATCCATACCTTGTTGCTGTCCATTATTCAATGCAGCCTGTTGCTCACGTTCTTCTTTCTCTTTCTTCTTAAGGGCAGTAATGACCCGATCAATCGCTGCATTACGCTCTTGTTCAGAACATTTTGCAAGATACTGAAGCGAATCTTGGAGCTGTACAGCATCCGTATAAGGAGCTAACTCGTCTAATATCTTAGAACGTTCAGATAACTGTTCGTAGTCTTTACGATCCTTATCAAGAAGTCCTATAGCTTCTCCATAGCATCGTTTAGCATCTCCAAAACACTCTTTTTCCCAGTAGAGATCACCGAGGTGGAGTAGTAATACGCCTTTCTCAATACCACTTCTTGTAGCCTTCTTATTACCTTGCTCGTATGCATTAATGGCTGCAAGCGTATCTCGTGTAGCAAGGTGTATGTTACCCATTGCGTAATACACCTGGTCAAGATACTCCTTGTTATTGTCTGAAGCAGCCATTTGCTTGAGTTTGCTAATCATCTTCTTCGTCTGCCCCTTAGCGGTAACTTCTGTCTGAGCAATACGTGCATTAAACTCCAATTCGTAGGGAGGATTGGTGCGGATAACACGTTGGAAAGTCTTGTAGGCTTCCTCATTTCTGCCGAGTGAAGCCAATACCTGTCCAAGCAGATACAGCTCACGAGCCTTCTGCTTCTTACGCATTTCATGCTTGATAACCTTCTGGAGATAAGGAACAGCTTTTTCCAACTCACCTGAATGCAGGTAATAATCAGCATAGGTATAGTCCCATTCTTTCACAGCTCGCCAGTCCAAAGAGTCGCGTTGCATATTACGGATAATGTCCTCAGCGTCATAGAGCCAGTCTTGTTCTATGTAACACTTAGCCAACCAAGCCCTTGCTTTACCATAAATAGCAGGTTGACCTTTGTAGATACGACTCATATAAGCAAAGGTTGCAGCCGCTTCTTCAAAAGCACCTTTATGGAATTGTGAACGTCCCATGAGCATCCATGCTTTCCATAGGAAGGGATTATACTCACGGCGCGATAGCCATTCTATGTCCTTTTCAGTCTTTCGTCTACTCTTTGTCCACTCTGGTCTTTTCTTGATACTATGCTTTGCAATAGCCTTCTCAGCCTTTTCTATCGCTCTGTCAAAGTTGCCCTTTCCTAAGTCACGACTATTCTTATTGCCGACAGTATAGAATGGAATGAGTTCTGTGAAGTTATCTTTATTTCCCTTCTCCTTCTCCAATGATCCATCAATATAAGCTTGTGCACCGTTATAGTAGACGTTATAACGCGTATTGAAAGCATGCCACCAGCGCGTTTGCGAGGTGTTATTCTTTGTTGAGCAACTGATTATTGTTAGTACACTGATTGCCAACAGAGAGAGGATAATATGTCTTAATACTCTTTTCTTCACGTTTTCTTTGATGTTCTATTCTGAAGTAAGCGTCTTAAAAGTGGAGATAAATACAGATAACAAGCTTAACCTTCTATCATTGTTATCAATTCATCTTTAATTTGATTTGGTAGATTGATTTCTCGAAGGATAAGGCTTCTATTCCAACCTTTCACCTCATGGGGCTGCATTGTATAGAGAATAGTTGCAAACTCTTCAACCTCTTCGTCTGTATATTGGTCAGACGGCCTACCACGAAAACGATCAAGCTCTTCATCATCATAGTATTCTACGCCTTTCACAGCAGCCTCCATCATACATACCTGTTCGCATTTATCATCTGTTCCATTACAAGAAGAACAATCGCCAGATGTCGGCATGACTACATCAGGCTCACCTTCTTTCTTCTTGGTGAGCTTTGTTGCTATAGCTGCAATAATCGCTAAGATTAAAAGAGAACTTATGCCAATGAAAAATATATCCATTCTTTACTTCAATTTTATTGTTTGAGCGGCTCCAAGGAGTTGGTTAATCCACTTGTTGTATATGGAAGCCCGCTTTGCGTAAATCGTCCCAATAGTGAGGATAAGACTTAGAAACTACCTCTGGGTTATTGATACGTATCTCACCCAATTTGATAGCTAATGGTGCAAACGACATTGCCATTCGATGGTCTTCGTAGGTTTCTATGATGGGTTCTGCCATTGGTTCACATCGTTCACCATTCCATGAAAGCTCTGTTCCATTCTCATCATAGAGGATATAGCCTAACTTCTCCATCTCTCTCTTCATAGCTTCAATGCGGTCAGTCTCTTTAATCTTCAGACTGCCTAAGCCTGTGAAATGAAAGGGAATTCCTAATAACGGACACACTGCGATGAGTGTTTGGGCCAAGTCTGGCTGGTTGGTAAAGTCATACTCCATTCTATTCAGCATTCGTGAATGGCGTGTCAATATCGCTTCCGGTAAGCCGTTAGAATCTTTATCCTTAAAACTTGTCTTTATTCCCAATAGTGAGAAGATGTAACGCACAGCCGAGTCACCTTGTCGTGAGCCATCTTTCAGTCCCTGTAATGTCACTTTTGAAACAGTGTCATCAGCCAGAGCAAGTATCTCATACCAGTAGCTTGCTGCGCTCCAATCACTTTCTATCGTGTAAGCACGTTGCTGATAGGCTTGTGACTTTACGCTAATTGTATCAAAGTCTGACCATTCTGCCGATACACCAAACTCATGCATAAGATGCAATGTGAGGTCTATGTAAGGTCGTGAAATAATGTTACCCGTCAGCTTTAGTTCTAATCCTTTTGTCAGAATAGGCGCAATCATCAATAATGCAGAGATATACTGCGAACTGACGTTACCTGGTATCTGCAATGAACCTCCTTCAAGTTGTCTGCCACGGATGTGGAGTGGGGGATAACCTTCTTCGCCAATATATTCAATCTCTGCCCCTAAATAATGTAGTGCATCTACGAGAATACCAATCGGACGGTGTTTCATTCGTTCCGTTCCTGTGATTGTATATTCTCCATCCGTTGCACTTAGATAAGCTGTCATAAAGCGCATAGCCGTGCCTGCTGCTTTAATGTCGATAATATCCGACTGCTTATTTAACCCACGGATGATAACCTCTGTGTCATCGCAATCCGATAGATTTTCTGGCATCATTCCTCCCTTTGTTAGTGCTTGAATAATCAGTGCACGATTACTGATACTTTTTGATGCTGGAAGCGTGATAGAAGTATCAATAGGTTTGGGGCAAGTTATGATGTATTGCATGTGTATTTAGTGCAGATTTATTATAGGACAAAAGTACAAAATAAACTTGGGATAAGAGAAAAAGAAGTCCAAAAAGTTTGCTAATACGATGGAAAGTAACTAATTTTGCATTGCTTTAAAAGGAACGGGATGTAGTTCAGTAGGTTTAGAATGCTGGTCTGGGGGACCAGTGGTCGCCAGTTCGAGCCTGGTCATCCCGACACTGAAATATAATTCAAAAGAGGCTGTTTATAGCCTCTTTTTTTGTTGATAAAAATCATACTTGCGACCTGTATTATAAAGTATGTCCCTTTACTTCATATTGAAAGTGGGTTTCTATAAATCCTTTTTTCTCTTTCTTTTAAAGGTGCGGAGGCTTAGCACCTATTGTGCGGAGACTCAACACCAATGGTGCGCATGGTGAACACCAATGGTGCGGGCACTTTATAGTCATGCGAAAACCCTACTGTATCTAAAGTAGAAAGGACTATTAGCGTGTTACACTGTGGTGGAAAGAAAGTGTGTCATGAGTTATGATGTGGACTTATCTATCTGCTTTGTGTTATAGGTTAAAGCATACAATATCCTTCGTGTTTTAGAAGTATGCCAATAGAAAATGTTTGTATCTCAAATCTTATTCGTATCTTTGTCCCATCTGTTAAGATAATAAAACCAAAAATCTATTGTATTACGTAATTAAAACAAAGAAGAAAATGGCTACAATGAGCGTAACCTCTTGGGCAAATCTATTGGAGAATTCTCTGCAGTTTATTTATAAAAAAAAATGTGCTAAATAGCTTCCCATCTTGGAGAAGATATGCGGGAAAAGGCATATCAATGCTTTTCGCTTGTTTTTTGTTAGGTCAGTCGGCTAATGCGCAGAACTTCAGAACTTTGCGAGATGTAAATGTGAATGAGACTGTACTTGACCTTTCACAGACAGACTGTAAAGTGATTCCTCGCAATGCGATGCACTCTTGTCATCGTCTTACATCACTTACACTTCCTTCACAACTTGATTCTATCGGTACGCAAGCGTTCTTTGCTTGTGACGGAATAGGTGGAAAATTACATTTCCCTGCAACTACACGTGTGGTAGATGCATCAGCTTTTAATGGATGTCGTCAGTTGACAGAACTGTCTTTCGACGGCTCTACACGTATAGGTGCTTTCGCTTTTGCTAATTGTCGTGGACTTCGTGAAGTTCGTCTCTCGGCAGTTGTTCCTCCTGCTTGTGCAGACAATGCTTTTGATGGTATAGACCTTAGCCGTGTAAAGCTTGTTGTTCCTGCTAAAGCAAAGAAAGCATATCGTAACGCACCGGGCTGGCGAAACTTCTTCTCACGTCATGAAATGGAGAATGTATGCGACCCAGAGAATCTCCTCGTACCTCGTCCGCTGAAGTTAGAGGTCTATGCAACAAATCTTCCTCTCAAATGGCAAGATGTTGTAGGGGTAGAGGCTCCACAGGAATTGAGTAATGAAAAGATGCAAGCTGAGCGCATTCTTGGTGAGCGAACGGCATATAAGAAGGGACGTAAAACTGGTCCGATGGTACGTCTTGCACTTGACAAGTCGCTTACAAATGATGAGGCTTACACCTTGCAGGTGAATGATAAGGGAGTAACTATCAAAGGACGTACAGCTACAGCAGTGTTTAACGGACTGATGACACTTGAACAACTCTGTATTGGTAATGGTGTTTCGTCACGTTCAGTGAAGATTCCTGCACTCAATATTGCAGACGAACCACGTACGGCAATTCGTGAATTGATGGTTGACCCAGTGCGTCATTTCATTCCGTTTGAGGATTTGAAGGGCTTTGTCGTTGAGATGGCACGCTATAAGTTTAATGCTCTTCATCTTCATCTTGTAGACGATCAGGCATGGCGTATAGAGATAAAGAAATACCCAGAACTTGTCGAGAAGGGTTCTGACCGTGTCGGTATGGATGATATGCCAGAGCATATCAGCGGTTATTATACACAAGACCAGATGCGCGAATTGGTTCGTTTCGCAGCCCAGTATCATGTTATGGTGATTCCAGAGATTGAACTCCCAGGGCATGAGGTAGCTGCTGTTCACTGCTTTCCACAGCTCTCTTGCGCTAAGAAGCCTGTGCCAATTCGCTTGACTTGTGGTGTGAGTAATGAGTTACTTTGTCCTGCAGAGCCATTTGTTTATGAGTTTCTTGATAACGTCCTGACAGAGTTAGCCGATGTGTTCCCTGCTCCATACGTTCATCTGGGTGGTGATGAAGCTGGTCAGCCGCCGTTGGGCGCATGGTCAGATTGTACTGCTTGTACGGCACTGAAGAAGAAAGAAGGGTACACAGAGAACTGGCAGTTGCAGCAATACCTCTTTGATCGTGTGATTAATAAACTTCAGTCATTGGGTAAGACACCAATGTATTGGTATGAGCAGGAGTTTAAGACGATTCAGCCGGGATGCGTTGTTTACGCATGGCGACATGGTTTGACGAAGACGGCAATTGATGCTGCCGTACGCAATAAGGCGAAGATAATGCTCTGTCCGGGTGAGCACTGTTATCTTGACTATCCTCAGCAGAGGGGGGATATGCCTGAAAAGAACTGGGGTATGCCGGTAACAACACTTGAACAGACCTATCGTCTTGACCCAGCATGGGGACAGGATAACGTCTTTGTTCGTGATAACTTGCTCGGTGTGAGTGGAACGCTTTGGAGTGAATGTATCAACTCTACAGAGCGTATTTACTATCAAGCTTTCCCACGTGCAGCCGCTTTGGCTGAGGCTGGATGGAGTGTTCCAGAACGTAGAAGTTATAAGGAGTTCCTTACACGTGTACGTCCATTGACAGATGATATGCAACGTCGTGGCGTTGCGGTCAATGTAAGATAAGTTGTATTTGAGGGTTGTCAGGCTGTAAAAAGAATGTCTTTACGGCTCCGACAGATTGTTTATAAAAGAATTACCATCACAAAGATAATGATTTATTTACGTGATGATAATTCTTTTTTTGTATGAAAGTAAATATTTATTATCGTGAAAAAAATATTTATTTCATGAAAATAATTCATTATAGATTGAAACTTACACCTGTAATGACCCATGCGCCTGGCTGTGGAACATTGCCATAGTCAACGTAATGGACACCAAATAAGTTGTTTGCTTCAACGTATGCAGTCCACTTCTTTGCATTCCAAGTCATACGACTATCAACAACGCCATAACTCTTATAGCTTTGTCGTTGGTTGTTTGTATCAATATAGTTTCCCATACGATGTTGGAAGCGATAGTAGAAGCCAAGGTCAAGGTTGTGCCAGATGTTCAACTGAAGATTGCTGACAAACTTATTCTTCAGATATTCCAACGCATATTTGCTCACATAACCTTGATTATCAACCTTCTTCTGGTGGATATAGCTATAAGCCACGCCAAACTTCTTAAAGAATTTTTGTGAAGGAAGAAGCTGATAGAGGTCGAAATCGAGTGAGGCCTCCGTTCCAAAGTGCTTTATCTTTCCGAAGTTCACACTCTTCCATAGCACTGCTCCGTTAGCATCTAATGTGCCATCACTAATCCAGTCGATAAGGTTCTTATGGTTGTTCCAGTAAACGCTTGTCTTGGCAGTGACGCCCTTGTTGTCATATTTCACACCCATTTCGAATGCTGAAAGTTCCTCTGGACGAAGATGTTTGTCTGCCTTATGACCACCAACAGAGTAGAATAATTCTGTTACTGACGGCATACGGAGGGATGAATTATAGGAAGCATATAACTTCCAAGCGTTTCCTATACGGTAACTTGCATCAATTCCAGGGTAAACACGCATTGGCATATCTGCTTGACTGTTCTTGACAGCTGTCAAACCAGCTGACAGCGTGAAGCGATCAAGGATGATATTATGTTCAAGAACAAACTGAATATTTGTGCGATTAAGTCCGACAGTGTAGTCTCTGTCTGTTCCATGGATATGCTTTGGACGAGAGAGTGGCTCGCCAAGGTTGCCACTTACGAGGTCTTCATTGCGTAGCTCGGCAGCGAAGGCTGTACGTCCAAGGTTCCAATCAAAGTAAGCATTGAGGTTAACACCATATATATCAGTGCGGTGGTAGTTGAAAGGATACTTATTGGATGCGCCACGGAAGAGTTCAAAGCGGTCCATATTACGGTTCCAATAGAGAGAAGGATTAATGTGGAAGCGTCCACGTAGGTTCTCTGCTTGAATGGCTGTGAAGGTTTTAAAGGTGTGTTCAAACTGGTCGTCAAACTTTGCCGAGTAGAAAGTATTTGAACCAAAGTCCTTCAGACTCATGCCAGTATGCCAACGAACAACAATGTCTTCATCCGTATAATTACCTTGATAAAAGACTTTTGCAGTGCGGTAATCAGCGTTGAGGCTGCCCGCCTTGTTGCGAAGATAGCCATCACTGCGCGTGTAAGAAGCTGATAGCTGATTGTTCCAACGGTCTTTTGAAGCAATGTTTCCACGTATGCCAGCACTGAGATAGCCGTAGGAGCCACCTTCAATATGGGCAGAAAGACTTGTCTTTTGTGGAGTTCTGGTTACGATGTTTATTGCACCTAATAAAGAAGAGGTACCATAAACGCGGGCTGCTGGGCCTTCAAGGACTTCTATTCGTTCGATTTCACTGATGTCAACTGGGAAATCAAAGGAGTTGTGTCCAGTCTGTGCATCACAGATATTGATACCATTAAGGAGGACTGTGATTTGTTCTGAGTTGCCACCACGGACACTTACGTCAGTTAAGGCACCTAAAGGTCCTTTCTGTCGGACGTCAACTCCGACGGCATACTTTAGCAAATCGTTTACACTTTGTACTGGTGCCGCCTGGATATCCTCACGACTCAGTACAGTTACCATTCTCGCTTGCTGACTAACTGTCAGCGGTGCTCGCGTTCCCGTCACGTGCACTTCTTCCATCATCACGCCTTGGTTGGTGATTGTTGAGTCTGTCTCTGCCTTCTCTGTCTTAACGCTAATGCCTTTGGCAGTAGCATTTTGTAAGGTAGCGATGCTCAGTACACCAATCAGAACCTCTTTCCCAAGAACGGAAAAGAGCGAGTAGCCGTGGTTGGAGAAGTGTTTAAACTTCAGAACGCTGCGCTTTTGAAATGTTGGTTTGTACATAAATATAATTAAAGAAAACGTCGGAAGGTGGAGCTTTCCCCAACCGACAAACGGGTGCAAAAGTAATAAAAGTTTTTGTAACAGCATGGATTAATCGATGATTATCGACTTTTATGTGGGTAAGGTGTAGAAAAACCTTCGTTTATGTACGTTATATTTGAGATTTTTACTACTTTTGTAGGCAATTAATTCTCGAAACAGACAAACGATTAATTGCACAATGAAAGCATTACGTGACCGTATCCTTAAGGATGGAAAGTGTTTCCCAGACGGAATCTTGAAGGTAGACAAGTTTATTAATCACCAGATGGATCCTAATCTGATGAAGCAGATTTGTGTGGAGTTTATCCGCCGTTATGCATCAACGGAAATCAACAAGATTATCACAATAGAAGCGAGTGGCATTGCTCCTGCCATTATGATGGGCTTTCTCCTCGACCTTCCTGTGGTCTTTGCGAAGAAGAAAAAGCCTTCAACAATGGGCGATATGCTTTCAACAAGCGTCTTCTCGTTTACCAAACAAAGAGAGTATCATGTTGTAATATCGAAGGAATACTTGGGTGAAGGCGATAAGGTGCTGTTTGTCGACGACTTCTTGGCTTATGGTAATGCTGCAAAAGGTATGATTGACCTTTGCAAGAAGGCAGGTGCAGAGTTAGTTGGCATGGGCTTTATCATAGAGAAAGCATTCCAACATGGTCGTGATGCGATTGAAGCAGCAGGTGTTCGTTGTGAGAGTTTGGCTATCATCGAGTCGCTTGAAAACTGTGAGATTAAAATGAGAGAAACATAAACGAGGTGGGCTTGTGTGCCCACCTTTCTTGTTTTATATGGTAATCATCTTTAACGCAAACGCTTCTTTAAAGCATTGAGATTACTCTTTAAGAGGCGTAGAACTAACTTTTGAGAAAGATGAAGCTGTACTTTGGAACCACCAAAGCTACCCTTTTATTTCAGTAAAGAATAACATCTTACCTTTATTATATAGTATAAAATAACAAAAAAGAATGGAAAAGTCTAAGGAACTTATCTATGGTCTGAATGATCGTCCACCGATTCGTGAAACTATTTTTGCTGCCTTGCAGCACTTGTTGGCAATCTTCGTAGCCATTATCACACCACCACTCATTATCAGTTCAGCATTGAAATTCGACTTGGATACCACAGGTTTCCTCGTGTCAATGTCTCTCTTCGTTTCAGGACTGGCTACTTTTATTCAGTGTCGTAGGTTGGGTCCGATTGGAGCTGGTCTTCTTTGTATTCAAGGAACCTCTTTCTCTTTTATCAGTCCTATTATTGGTGCAGGTATGCTGGGTATGGTTAACGGCAAGATGAATATAGAGATGGGACTCAGTTATATCTTTGGTGCCTGCCTTGTTGCATCTGCTGTAGAGATGATTGTGAGTCGTCTGCTGCCTTACACACGTAAGATAATCACACCATTAGTCTCAGGTGTCGTTGTTTCTCTCATCGGTATGTGCCTTATTAAGGCTGGTATCAACTCTTGTGGTGGTGGTCAGTCGGCTGTCGATGCTGGTACATTTGGTTCATTGCAGAACCTTGGACTTGCTTTACTCGTATTGGTTAGCATTATTTTCTTCAACCGATCAAACAACCGTTTCCTACGTATGGGATCTATTGTGTTGGGACTATTGATAGGCTGTGTAGCTGCTTATGCACTCAATATGATTGACTTTTCAAGCCTCAAAGGTAGTGGTAGCCTTAATATTCCAGTTCCTTTCAAATATGGATTGAACTTTGATTTAGGTACAATCATTGGTATCGGACTTATTTATTTGGTAACAGCCGTTGAGGCTTTTGGTGATATTACAGCCAATTCGCTCATCTCTGGTGAGCCTGTTGAGGGTCCTGTCTTTATGAAGAGAGCGCAGGGAGGTGTCCTTGCAGATGGTTTCAACTCTTTCTTGGCAGCCGTCTTCAATAGTTTTCCTAACTCTATCTTTGCCCAAAACAATGGTATGATACAGCTTACGGGTGTTGCCAGCCGTTATGTTGGTTATTTCATCGCAGGTGCTTTGGTTCTTTTAGGATTGTTCCCAGTAGTAGGTAAGGTGTTCTCACTTATCCCTGACCCTGTATTGGGTGGTGCAACCTTGTTGATGTTCGGTACAGTTGCTGCAGCTGGTATTCGTATCATAGCTTCTACTGAGATTACTCGTAAAGCAGTATTGGTTATGGCTATCAGTTTTGCAATGGGTCTGAGTGTAGAGTTGGTACCTGGTATTCTTGACAAAATGCCTGATATTATCAAGAACATTTTCTCAAGTGGTATCACCACAGGCGGTCTTACCGCTATCCTTGCTAATGCTTTTATCCGTATCAAGGAGTAAACTTGCACAATACTGAAAACCAAAGAATCAATAATGATTTAAGTGTTTTCAGTAAGAAATAAGCAGTTTTTTACTATCCTTTCGGTACATTCTCCTTTTAAATGTTTATCTTTGCAAAAGATAGAAGGAGGAATGTACCGATTGTGTTTCTCCGTGAAGTATAAATTATTTCTTAATAGAACAGAATAATAAAAAGACTATGTCAAATCAGAATAAGCAGCGTAAATTCACAAAGTCGCTGACCTTTAAAGCTCTTTGTGTACTGGTTGTCCTCGTATTCTTGGGCTTAATTTATAATTTTATAGTGTCTTCCGATGATGGTCCTATGACTGAGCAAGAGCAGGAAGAGGTACAGAAGCGTAATGCAGATGTAGACACAATAGACATAGTAGGCGATTATCTTTGGCCTAATATGAAGCCTTCAAAAGAAGATATGATGACTGATGAGGAGAAAGCTGCTGAGGCTGAAAAGGCTAAGGCAGGTAAAGATGATAAGGGGAAGGAAGCTTCTGATAAGGTGCAGTCTAACCAATACGATGCTCCTATCGCTGCTCCTGCTCCAGATATAGCTCCATCTTCTGAGCTTCCTGTTAAGCAAGTAGCACCTTCTATTGAGAAAATGGAGGCACCAAAGATTGAAAAGATTGAATAGTATATAACTGTTCTTTAGTTAGAATGAAAGGACTATACAAATCTTCACAACATTGATGAATAGATGTTTCAATACTTGTGGAGAAGAAAGGGGGAATACTATAACGACTTAAAAGAAAGAGAGGTACACTATGAAACGTTTAGTTTTATTTTTGTTTGTAGCAGTCCTTATGGTGGGTTGTGCTACAACTTATTACGACTCTGAGGGTAATCCTGTGTCAAAGGAGAAGATGAGTCAGTTGCGTGCTACTGCTGTGAAGGCTCACTTAGCAGAGCATCGCTATCGTATCTTTGTGGACCGTATGTACCCTATGCGTGGTCCTGCTGTCTATTTACAGGACGATTGGGGACTCGAGGTGAGTGGTGATTCGGTAGGGCTTTTCCTCCCTTATTTCGGTAGAGCTTACTATATTCCTTACGGACGTGGTGGCGGTTTGAGCCTTGTAGAACCTCTGACGAGTTACAAGGAAGAACCGATGAAGGGCGGACGTCGTATCTTTATGACCACTCGTAATGATTTCGAGAGCTATCAGATTGTACTTGAAGTCTTCGATAATGCTACTGTGTCATTGGTAATTAATCCCAGTGAAAAGGAGACGATTAGCTTTTCTGGTGTGATGGAGCTTAATGATGTTTTTACACCAAAGGGTCAAAAAGCAAGTAAGAGACACCAGACAACATTCATGAAATTATGATTAACCGACTTAATACTTTGTTCCTGTTACTGTTTGTAAGTCTTATGGCATTCGGACAGTCGGCAGGAACAATTGCGTCTAAGGATGCTATGCTTTATGAGTCGTCTCGTCATCTATATGAGAAGGGTGATACGTTGACGATTATTTCAAAGGATTTTGAATGGCCAAAAGGCTTGGATGGCTCTCTCTTACCAGAACTACAGCATTATCTTACAAGCTTTTTCTTTAACCAGCCTTCTGAAAGTTATGATACTGGTTGGAAGCAGTTTGAGTCTTCGTTAGGTAAAGAAGTTCGAACTATAAAGGATGATGCGGATGCTGAAAGGCGTTTTTATGATATGGGGTTACGATGTCTTTGGTTGGAGCCGGGAAGATACATTTCTTTTCTTGCCCGCTTGGAGGAGCGTAATGCAACAAGTGTCATTACGGCAAAGCATTCTTATTTTACCTTTGATCTTATCAATAAGAAGGTCTTAACGCAGAATGATGTGTTTAATCAGACACGCATGTGGCAGGATCCTAATGTTCGTTATCAGTTCTATGAACTGTTAGATTATACGGCAAATACGCATACTGAGGACTCTATAAATTGGGACCTTCTACCCAATCAGTTTGCACTGATAGGACAGAATATACGTTTTGACCTTGGTGTTGATAACGGTGGAGGAGTTTATTCAGAAGTAAGTAATGACATGGTAGATGTCCTTTTCTCTAAGAGCTTTAAGAAGTGGCAGAAACAGTCATTATCTTATGCAGGCACAAAGAAACTTCCTAATGAGGCTGTATATGTCTCCTTATCAACAGATTCTGTCTTTCCAGAAGTATTACCACAGTTTAATGGGAATATTGCAACAGCTATTGGGCAGAATCTTTCCTATACAGGGCTTAGCACAGAAACAACTTCTGTGGGTAGAATCTATGTCTCTTTTATAGTTGATACGGATGCTTCATTAAAAGATATAGTTTTTCTGACGGTAAATAGTATTGAGTTGAATCGTAGTATTGCTACTGCACTTCAATTATTAAATGGTTGGAAACCTGCAATGCATAACGGTAAACCTGTAGCTTGTAGATATAACCTTCCCCTCACTTTACACTTCCAATAAGAGTCGTGCGGAGCCTTCGCACGTGTGGTGCGGATGGTAAGCACCAATGGTGCGGAGGCTTCGCACCAAACAAATAGATGTAGATGTGATTGTCAATAAAGAGTTGGTTCAGAGTCGATTAATGCTTGCATGTTGATTGCTTATAGGAAGTTTAAAAGCTACAAGAATCTGTTGTAAGTTGTTATATCAGTATTGGATGACCTTTACTTAGAATTGTGTGTAGATAAAAGGTTGGATACTATGATGACTAAGATTAATAACTAACTGCATAACAACAGCAAAGATACATAGCTTTACGAGCCATGAAGAATTGATAAACTTATTTTGTAGCCAGTTATAGTCAGTCTCTCGGATACTATGAAGTTCTAAACTTATCAGCACAACGGCAAGCCATAGTGGGTAATCCATTAGGAAGGTGTAGGCATCTGCGAGGCTGATAGTATGCAGGATATTGTCTATTAATGTTGTAGCAGTTGTCATATCCGCTGCACGGAAGAATATCCATGCAAGGGAAACATAGCTAAACGTAATAAACCAGCTGATACCTTTTGTATATTTATTGTCTGGTATCTTATCCAATCCATTGTTTCGGCAAAACTTATGAATGACCAGTCCAATACCATGAAGTACACCCCATACAATGAACATCCATGATGCACCATGCCACAGACCTGCCACTATCATTGCCAAGAAGCTATTGAGGTAGGTGCGAAGTTCGCCTTTTCTGTTTCCTCCCAATGGGATGTAAAGATAGTCACGGAACCATGTGGAGAGGGCAATGTGCCAACGATGCCAGAACTCTGTGAGGTTCAGACTCTGATAAGGGAATCTGAAATTGTCTTTTAGCTCATATCCCATTAGGGCTGCAACACCTATAGCAAGGTCGCTGTAGCCTGAGAAATCAAAGTAAATCTGTACAGAAAAGCCCAATACTCCCATCAAATCTCCAAAGCCGCTTTGACTTGCTGGCGCATCAAAAACAATATTATTGTATTGTGCAATATAGTCGGCGATGAGGGCTTTCTTTATC
This sequence comes from uncultured Prevotella sp., assembly GCA_927910885.1. Taxonomy (GTDB): domain Bacteria; phylum Bacteroidota; class Bacteroidia; order Bacteroidales; family Bacteroidaceae; genus Prevotella. The sequence continues at coordinate 47,041 of CAKMOD010000032.1, forward strand.
AATCCGCAGATGATAAGCCACAGACCTTTATAGACAAGGCTCTCGTTGACGGTGTCTTTTGGCGTTTGAACCTGTGGGAGTAATACTTCAGCGCGAGTGATGGGACCAGCGATAAGGAGTGGGAAAAAGGTAAGGTAGAAGGTATAATCTATCAGTTCTGCCGTCTTAGGATAGCGTCCCTTATAGACATCAACGGTGTAACTGATAGCTTGAAAGGTGAAAAATGAAATTCCGACAGGTAGCAACATCTTCTCTGGTGAGAAGTTGCTACGCAAGAGTTCGTGGAATATCTCAAATGTAAAGTTTGAGTATTTGTAGTAGAGTAGGGGTAACAACTCAGTTAGGATGACAATGGCAAGTCCAATTTTACGCACTTTTCCACACTTTAAGCGCATCATAAAGCGAGTGAGATACCATGAACTAATCGTAATAATGGGCAATAGCCACATCAAAACTCCATTCGCTTTGAAGGCAAAGAAAAGACTAAAAGCTATGACGTATGCCTTTGTCCAAGCCTGGCGATAGCGGTTTAATCCTATGTATATAGCGAAGAAAACAAGGAAAGAAACCATAAATGGAAATGTACACAGCGACCAGTTCTTGTCTTGTATCGACAAGAAATCAAATAAGGCGGTCATCAACTGTGTTATATTTGCCATGTATCAATCGTTTATGTGCTGCTTGTTTCCCATTTAATAGCCTTCAAAGGATGGTTGCAAAAGCTTTGTATTTGTTGCCTTGTGATGGGCTTTAGGCTTATTAAGTTGTAGCGGATTAGCACACTCTTTACTCCCTATAAACTTAGCAGCGGTATCCATCCAGTAGGCAGCTGCTGCCCATGTAGGATGATAATGGTCGCTACCTCGCTCAAGTTTGAGGTTACGACTGTCGAAGAAACGTCCTTTTCCAACATTTTCCTTTATGACATCATTGATGCCTGTGTCGCCATTCCACGTGGAAGGACTAATCCAAACGAAGGGGATATTATCTAATTTCTTCACCAACTGCTGTACATATTGTGTACGAATGGCAAGGTCGTTGATAAAGAGTTCATTACTGCCAAGGCAGATGAGTACGTACGTTGGCTTGTATTCTGCAATGAAATGCTCTAATGTACGTGTTGTACCCCAACGCTCTGTAGAAGAACTATACCAAATGACGGTATATAGCTTATGTCCGTTTTCGCCAGCGTAATCGCCCAACCTACGTGAAAGCCCTTCCACCATTGAGTCTCCAATAAAGAGGATTGTTTGGTTACGACGCACCTTCTTGACCGTTGGTTTAGGCTGCTTTGTTTTCTCAATAAGTGGTTGGTTTAGGCTTGCAAGGGATATTTTGCGGATGGTATAGCTGCCCAGGGTTATCTCAGTTGGGATAACAGCATAGACAATAATGGCTGCCATGACAGCAGCCATCAAGAGTAGTGTCTTTATCTGGGCGTGCATATGATTGTCTTATTTCAAGATAATTTCCACAGGACAGTGGTCGCTTCCCATCATATCTGTGTGAATCTTGGCATCTACGAGGCGGTCTCTTAGACGTTCTGAGATAAGGAAATAGTCGATACGCCACCCCGTGTTCTTCTCTCTTGCACGGAAACGATATGACCACCAAGAGTAAGTAACCTGCTCTGGATAAAGGGTACGGAAGGTGTCGATGAAGCCATTGCTTAACAACTGGGTCATCTTCTCACGCTCTTCATCGGTGAAGCCCGCATTTTTACGGTTTGTCTTTGGGTTCTTGAGGTCTATCTCCTGATGGGCAACATTCATGTCACCACATACGATAACAGGCTTTTTCTCATCGAGTTTGTGAAGATAGGCTTGGAAGTCATCTTCCCATTTCATACGATACTCCAATCGACGAAGCCCATCTTGTGAGTTCGGTGTATAGACTGTTACGAGATAGAAGTCATCCATCTCAAGTGTAATCACACGTCCCTCATGGTCGTGCTCATCAATATCAATACCATAAGTCACGCTTAATGGCTTGTGCTTTGTATAGATAGCTGTGCCAGAGTAGCCCTTCTTGTCAGCGTAATTCCAGTATGATTCATAGCCAGGGAAACTGAGGTCAAGCTGTCCGGCTTGCATCTTTGTCTCTTGTAGGCAGAAGAAATCAGCATCCAAGTCCTTGGATTGCTGCTCAAACTCTTTTCCTACACAGGCGCGAAGCCCGTTTACATTCCATGAAATAAACTTCATTGTATTTCTTTCTTTTCTATTGTTCTTAGTTCAAAATCAATAAGTATATTGTTGTTTTATCTCTTATATCCTGTCAGATTGAAGCTAACAGGTGTATCAAAATCCTCTTGTATAATTGCAGTTGCATGTGCCTTGTCTATTTTTACCAGTTTGTATATAGTGAATTGCAGTTGCATTTCAGAGTTGTTCATTGTATAACTACTGCTGAACTGCTTATTGTTAAAGGAAACGGCACCTATTAATTCATAAGTTTCGTTGGCTGTTGTAATATCAAACTTGATGTTAGATGATAAGTTGAAGAATACCTTATTGTCTTGTGGTTGTAAGGTCGTAATATACAATTTCAGCGGTCTTTGCTTCTCGTTAGCGAGAGTAGTATATAGCGAAGATGCAGTTTTCTTTGACACTCCATCTGCTAACAATTGGTATGGGAAGTTGTTGACTGTAATGGTAGAATTCTTGTCTACATTCCAATTGACATCCGGCCAGACTATTATAGTTGTACTATATTTGGTAGCCAAGTTACCTTTATAGTTTCCTGTAATGTTGTCGAGTGCCTGTATAGCATTTTTCTCAGCATCTGGAGTGTCGTTGTCTTTTGAGCAACTTGTAGTAAACAATGCTATTACAAGTGTACAGATAGCCAGTACTGCTGTTTTCATTGTTCTTTTCATTTTTGAGTTTTAAGGTTTATAATAGTGCTTAAACTATATTCTCTTGGTCTCTCCACGCAGCAAGTCCATGAACTCATTACGGGTTTTACTTGATTCAAACACGCCGCTGTAAGCACTTGTTGTGGTAATAGAGTTCTGTTTTTCTACGCCACGCATCTGCATACACATGTGCTTTGCTTCGATGACAACCATTACGCCTTGTGGCTTCAAGGTGTCATTGATGCACTGCATCACCTGCTCTGTTAGGCGTTCCTGTACTTGCAGACGGTGTGAGAAGATATCCACTACGCGTGCTATCTTGCTCAAACCCGTGATATGTCCGTTTGGAATATATGCCACATGAGCCTTGCCATAGAAAGGAAGCATGTGGTGTTCACACATAGAGAAGAAGTCAATATCTTTCACAATAACCATCTGGTTGTACTTCTCTTCAAACAGAGCGTCAGTCAACACCTTATGAGGGTCTTGTGTATAGCCACGTGTAAGCACTTGCATTGCCTTTGCAACGCGCATTGGTGTCTTCTCCAAGCCTTCTCTCTCGGGGTCTTCTCCTAAGAGTGTAAGTACCTGCTTGTAGTGTGATGCAAGTTCGTCTAATCCTTCACGGAATGGTATTTCGGGAGTCATATTACTTTTCTTTCTTATTATTTGTATGTGTTAGGGTTCTCTTTAATATTGTAGAGTAGGATAACCCTTAGTAATTTACAGGTTGTGTTGTCTTTATCGTCACCATCATACGGATGACGTTAGCATGTGGATAGCCTTCTTTTCGGAGTGTTCGCATAATCTTCTTTGCTGCCTCATAGTTGGTGAAGTTACCAACAAGACACATCCAACGTGGTGGATAGAAATGTACGTAAACAGGCTGCTCAGGGAAGAGCTGTTTTGCTTTCTGTCCTGCTTTGTCTGCTTGTTGGTGTGCAATGCGAGTGTTACCACCGCTATACACCTGTACACGGAATCCTCTAACTTTCTGTACACCTTTCTTGACACGTTTGGTCACAATCTGCGTATCTTCAATCTCATCCCATGTAGGAATGTGCGGCCTTCTGACTAAACGTTTGACAACCTTTGTTCTGATAGGTTGTAAAGTGTTGTTATCTGGGCGTGCAATCTCAGGTTTATGCTCGTTAATCTTTGGTACAACCAGCTGCTTCGTATCTGGCATCTTGATATTTGGGCGCGCAGATTCGTTTTGACTCTCTACTTTCTGTCGGTCTTTTTTGTTTTTCTTGTCTGTCTTTTTGCCATTCACCAATGCGTCAATCTCGGCACTCTGTGATACCGTCACCGACCCTTGGGCATTAACAGCCACAACAGCAGTCAGCATAAAAACTATGATTGTAAGGAGTCTTTTCATTCTTTAGTGTATAAAAATTGAAATAGAGGTTGTATCAAATATGCCAATGGTTGTTAACCGAATGACAATTTGATACAGCCTCTTAGTTTTTCTTTGAATTACTTCTTCCAAGCGTCGATGATACCCTTGAAGTCAGCAGCCTTCAATGAAGCGCCACCAATCAAGCCACCGTCGATATCTGCCTTGCCGAACAACTCAGCAGCGTTGCTTGCGTTGCAGCTACCACCGTAGAGGATTGATGTCTCCTCAGCAGCCTCCTTGCCGTACTTCTCAGCAACGATTGAGCGGATGTAAGCCAACATCTCCTGAGCCTGATCAGAAGTAGCAGTCTTACCTGTACCGATAGCCCAGATTGGCTCGTATGCCAAGATGATGTTCTTCCACTCCTCAGCAGAAAGGTGGAATACAGAACCTTCGAGCTCAGCCTTTACTACCTCGTTCTGCTTTTCAGCCTCACGCTCCTCAAGAGTCTCGCCACAGCAGAAGATAACCTTCAAGCCATTAGCCAATGCCAACTGTACCTTCTCTTTCAGAATCTCAGCTGTCTCACCATAATACTGACGGCGCTCAGAGTGACCGAGGATAACGTACTGTGCACCAGTACTCTTTACCATAGCGGCAGAAACCTCACCAGTATAAGCACCCTTCTCCTTGTCAGCGCAGTTCTCAGCACCGAGAGCAATACCCTCAGCGTCCAATACCTGTGCAACACTTGCAAGGTGAATGAATGGAGTACAGATAACAACATCACAGTTTGGCTTCTCTGCCTTCAATGAGTCGTTAATTTCCTTTGCCAATGCAATACCTTCCTGCAGGGTCTCGTTCATCTTCCAGTTACCTGCAACAATTTTCTTTCTCATTTGTCTTTTACGTTTTAAAAGTTGATATAATTTATTTGATTGTTCTCTTTGTAATAACCATTCCTCCTTTTGCTTCAACCATTCCTCACGTTTTCTTACCCATCGTGTCCATGACCAGATTCGGTCGGCAACAATAAGGAGTGTCAGTGGGAAGATATAGCAAATAAGAATCAAGACAATCTTTGTCCATGTCTTATTTTCTGGTTCACGTCCTGCTTCAATAAGTGATAATGGAGCGTTCAGCTCTGCCTGCTTAGGAAGGGCATTGTGACTCCACTTATTGATGATAGTACCTTTGTAAAGTAGCACCAAGCCAGGGTTACTACGGATGATTGTTTTAAGCGTTGTACCATCAGTTGTATAGAAAGGATACTCGGCTCCCGTAATATCTCGCCAGTGTTTTACAGCTTTATCCGTACTTGCAGTCAGTCCATAGAAACCATAACCATTCTCTTTCGCATATTCATAGATTGCATCAATCTCACCAAAGTTACTATCGTCAGCACGCTCTAATACTGGGGCTACGAGTAGGAAAGTATATCCATCTTTGGTTAATATGCTATCAGTAAGATCTTCTCCCGTCTTTTCGTCTGTAATAGAGAAGTCGTGGATAGGAGGTTCATAGCCTTTTTCAAGTATCTCTTGATGTGTATCTTTGAATACCCACGTAGAATCATCGTATGGGTAATCATTCTCAGTGAACTCCTTTGTTACACCATCTTTCTCACAAATAAAGGTTGTCTTGTAAGTTGTCTGCTTGGCACCTTCAGGAATCTCCATGGCTTTCTTGATATTCTGACCAATGTAATAAGGACGGAAATCGAAGATAGGCAAATGATAAAGACTCAGTATAGATGCCGTGAATATAAAGACAATCGTAAAGTAGAAAGCAATCCACTGATTGGTTTTTGATACAAAGCGTATCTGATAAAGTGGCCAACGTGCAAGGATGAAGGCAGCAATCAAGAGTATAAGGTTCTTGATGAAAGTCTGTGTGTTTGTGAGGTGAATAGCATCACCAAAGCATCCACAATCCTGTATTGGATTGCTTACAGTAAGCCACAGGGTCACAAGCGTCATCACAACCATAATGATGAGTGAAAGCTTGCTGGCAAGTCGTCGACGGATAGCAAGCAGGAGCATCACACCCAATGTGAACTCTATAGCTGCCAGTCCGACAGATAATATCAATTGTGCCCAGTCTGGAATATAAGCCGACAACTGTACCGCCTCTAAGTATTCTGCAATCTTATATTGCGAACCTAAGGGGTCAATTGCTTTGACGAAGCCCGAAAAGATGAATGTCAAAGCAAGTAGGGCACGGCTGAAGTTTACCAGTATGGACTTTATTTTATTCATGTAGTTTGATTGCTCCAAAAACAGCGTAGTTCATTATATCCATATAATTGGCATCGATACCCTCGCTGACAAGCGTTGCACCGCCAAGGTCTTCAATCTCCTTAATACGTTCAATCTTTGTTAGGATTAAATCGGTATAGCTGCTGACACGCATGTCGCGCCAAGCCTCGCCATAGTCGTGATTCTTCTTTATCATCAACTCGTATGACTCCTTTGCGTAGCTATCGTATAGTGCTAATGCCTCATCAGGTGTCATATCAACGCTGTCGACAAAGCCTTTTTCCAGCTGGATAAGTCCTACGATACTGTAGTTTATCAGTGCGATAAACTCTGGGCGGATGCCTTCACCCACCAAACTTTCACCCGTAATCTCCAGAGAACGGATACGTTTCGCCTTAATAAAGAGCTGATCGGTAAGGGAAGATGGGCGCAGAATACGCCATGAAGCGCCATAGTCGTGGAGCTTCTTCCCAAAGAGACTTCTGCACTCGGCGAGTACATCTTGAAATTCCTGCTGTGTCTTTGTCAGTTGACTTGCCATAGTCTTGTATTGATTTGACTGCAAAAATACAGAATTTCGCTGTAATAAACGAATGAATTAACAACTATTCCTGTGTTTAAGATTGGTTTGTAAATCATTGCAACAGATTATAACAAGGGTTTGAATAATCATTATTAACCTTTGTGTTGAGGAAAGAAGCGTGTCTTTTTGTAGGATTATAAGCCTTTCAGAGAGTTTTAACCATAAGTCGTTTTAAGGAAAACCGTATGTTTTAATATTCTTCCGTTTAATACATAGATGGTTAATAGAATGAAAGGTGGGATTATACTTGCATGGTCTCACCTCCCAAATTAGATAACCTTACAAAGGGGATAAATTACAAGATAAAATGCAATAGACACTATGTCTATCTGGCTTTTACAAATAATTTATTCCCATACCATAGCTTTTTGTAAATAATTTTTATACAACTCGAATCTGACACATGCTCTTTTGGCTTTTAAAAGATGCCTAATAGACTTGCAAAAGATGCCCTTTAAAGGTCTAACTAACGCCCTTTTGAAGTCCAAAAAAGCATCTTTTACTTTGCTACTTTATAACTAACTGATTCTCTGTTGATTGCAAACTTGCTTTTTATATGTATTTTTGCCCTTATTTATAGATGTTTTATTTGAAATTATGTAATGAATTTTCAAAATCTTCCCTGCGTTTTCGTTGTATTAAAATGGAAAGAATTTCTGTGTCGGGGGTTAATAAGAGAATAGCCTGTTGAGAGCTTTAGCTATGTTTTTTGTTCAATGTGTTACTTTGTTTCTTTCGTCAAAACTATATGAAAACTATCTGCGCATTTAACGAAAGAACCATAAAATGCGTATCCATTTAGTTTTGAACTTGTGAGAGTTGTGGAAAATATGTATCTTTGCATGATTCTTATTATAAAGATAACATTATATGCGAGATCTCTCAGATGCCGAATTGGCACAGCTTATAGACAAAGATATATTTCATCATATTTCAATAGCAGCTGATAAACTTGGCTTGGAATGCTATGTTGTGGGCGGTTACGTGCGTGACTTGTTCTTAGAACGTCCGTCAAATGATATAGATGTTGTGGTTGTTGGAAGTGGTATTCAGGTTGCAAGTGAATTGAAAGCCATCTTAGGTAAGAAGGCTCATTTGTCAGTTTTCCGTAATTTTGGTACAGCACAGGTAAAGTACAAGAATATAGAGGTAGAGTTTGTTGGCGCGCGAAAGGAAAGTTATAGCCACGATAGTAGAAAACCGATAGTTGAAGATGGCACATTAGAAGATGACCAGAATCGCCGTGATTTCACGATTAATGCGATGGCTATATGCTTGAATAAAGCACGCTTTGGCGAATTGGTTGACCCATTTGATGGTGTTGATGACCTTTGGGATGGTATTATCCGTACGCCACTTGATCCTGATATTACTTTCTCTGATGACCCATTACGTATGATGCGTTGTGTTCGCTTTGCTACACAACTTAACTTTTTCATAGAGGACGAGACCTTTGAGGCTTTGGAACGTAATGCTGAACGAATCAAGATTATAAGTGGGGAACGTATTGAAGAGGAGTTGAATAAGATTATGATGACTGCAACACCAAGCAAGGGATTTATAGAACTATATCGTTGTGGTCTTTTGCAGCTTATTCTTCCAGAACTTGTTGCACTTGATATCGTGGACACAAGAAACGGACGTGCTCATAAGAACAATTTCTATCATACGCTTGAAGTATTGGATAATATCTGTAAGTACACGGATAATCTATGGTTGCGTTGGTCTGCGTTGTTGCATGATGTGGGCAAGGCTAAGTGTAAGCGTTGGGATGCTACAGCGGGTTGGACCTTCCATAATCATAACTTTGTGGGTGCAAAGATGGTTCCAAACATCTTCCGTCGTCTTAAACTCCCGATGGATAGTAAGATGAAGTATGTGCAGAAACAAGTTGATTTGCACATGCGTCCGATTGCTATTGCTGATGAGGAGGTGACCGATTCTGCGGTACGTCGATTGCTGAATGATGCTGGTGATGATATAGATGACTTGATGACCCTCTGTGAAGCAGATATAACAAGTAAGAATGCTGTCCGTAAACAGCGTTTCTTAGATAACTTTCGTATTGTTCGTGAGAAATTAAAAGACTTGAAAGATCGTGATTATAAGCGTCTTTTACAGCCTTGTGTTGATGGAAACGAGATAATGGAAATGTTTAATTTGAAACCAAGTAGGGAGGTTGGAGTGCTGAAACAAACACTGAAAGACGCTGTACTTGACAATAGAGTTCCTAATGAACGTGAACCGCTTTTAGCTTTGTTACGAGAAAAGGCAAAGGAATTGGGTTTAGTATAGCCAATTATTGTTAAAAAGAAGCTATAAACTGAGGCGATTTAAATATTAATATGTATATTTGTACGCTGAAAACTATAACGTTATCGTGTAGTTTTCAGCGTGCTTTGTTTAGTAACAAATAAACTTTTCGTATATAGGTTAAACCTTAGTTTTCCGATTGAATTGAGATAATAAAGAATATATTTTAATAGGTATGAAGAAAAAAAGTATCTTATTGTCTGCTATAACAGCAGTGACAGTGTTACTTACCAGTTGCGGTGGAGGAGGTAGACAAAGCCTTCCAACAAATGATGAGTATCCAGTAGTTACAATTGGTGCAGCTAATGCACAGTTGAAAACAACATTCCCAGCAACTATTAAGGGTGTACAGGATGTTGAGGTACGCCCGAAAGTTAGTGGCTTTATTACAAAGTTGTATGTGCATGAAGGTGAGTATGTTCGTGCAGGACAGGTTCTCTTCGTGGTAGATAACTCTACTTATCAGGCTGCAGTGCGTCAGGCGGAGGCTCAGGTAGCATCAGCGCAAAGCGGTGTTGCTGGTGCGCAGGCTCGTGTCGTACAAGCTAATGCAAGTCTTAATTCAGCTAATGCTCAGGCTGCAACATCACGTCTGGCTTATAGTAACAGCAAGAACCTTTATAATAATAAGGTGATTGGCGATTATGAGATGGAGGCTGCTAAGAATACTTACGAGACAGCGCAGGCAGCAGTTAGCCAAGCACAGAGTGGTGTTGCATCAGCTAATGCTGCTGTAACCCAGGCTCAGGCAGCTGTTCGTCAGGCTCAGGCAATGCTTGCAACAGCTAAGGATAACCTTGGCTTCTGCTATGTGAAGAGTCCTGCATCTGGTTATGTAGGTAGTCTTCCTTATAAGGAGGGTGCTTTGGTCAGCGCATCTTCTGCACAGCCAGTTACTACAGTCAGCAATACTTCTTCTATCGAAGTTTATTTCTCAATGACTGAATCTGATGTATTGAAGCTCAGTCGTACTAATAATGGTTTGAACAATGCTATCAAGTCTTTCCCAAGTGTTAGTTTGTTGTTGGCTGATGGTACAATCTACAACCATGAGGGAGTTGTTGTTAAGACCAGTGGTATTATTGATGCAACAACTGGTACAGTAAGTGTTATAGCACGTTTCCCTAACCCGGAGCACTTGTTGAAGAGCGGTGGAAGTGGTCAGATTATTATTGCAAAGACTAACAATCGTGCTTTGTTGGTACCACAAGAGGCTACTGTACAGGTTCAGGATAAGATCTTTGTATATAAAGTTGACGCTGATAGTAAGGTGCACTATACCGAGATTACAGTTGAACCACAGAATGATGGTATCAATTATATCGTTACAAGTGGTCTTAAGATGGGCGATCGTATTGTGAGCAAGGGCCTTTCAAGTCTTGAAGATGGCTCAAAGATTACAGCACTTACTCCTGCAGAGTATGACAAAGCCATTGAGAAAGCAGAGAAATTGGGTGCAAACCAAGGTTCAGCATCAGGCTTCCTTAAAGCAATGAAGGGAGAAGATAAGTAAGTGATAGGTGATAGGTGTTGAATGATGGGTGATGATGAATTGCTTAACTCATTCGACATTTATAAACCCTAAATAAACAATTAGGTATTATGACATTTACGAATTTTATCAAACGACCAGTATTGTCAACGGTTATATCAATCTTCTTTGTACTCTTGGGTATAATTGGATTGATATCATTGCCTATTGAACAATATCCGAATATTGCACCTCCTACGATTTCTATTCAGACATTTTATCAGGGAGCAGATGCTCAGACTGTTTTGAATTCAGTTATCACACCATTGGAGGAGAGTATCAATGGTGTTGAGAACATGACCTATATGGAGTCAACAGCAACCAATGCTGGTATGGCTATGATTACTGTTTACTTCAAGCAGGGTGCAGACCCTAATATGGCAGCTGTCAATGTACAGAACCGTGTGTCACAAGCACAGGCGTTGTTGCCAGCAGAAGTAACACGTGTGGGTGTGACGGTGTCAAAGCGTCAGAGCTCAAATGTGGTGATGTATTCTCTTACGACAGATGATGGACGATATGATGATGAGTTCTTGACGAACTATAACAATATTAATATCGTACCAATGTTGAAGCGTATCAACGGTGTTGGTGATGTACAGACACCGGGTATGAAGACTTACTCTATGCGTATTTGGCTCCAGCCAGATAAGATGAAGCAGCATAAACTTGTCCCATCAGATGTATCTATGGCTTTGGCAGAGCAGAATATTGAGGCTGCGCCGGGTTCATTTGGTGAGCAGAGCAATCAGAAGTTTGAATATACCATGCGTTATAAGGGTCGTCTAAAAGACCCCAGAGGAGTATGGTAATATTATCATCTCAAGCAATTCTAATGGCCAGACCGTTCACTTGCGCGATGTAGCAAAGGTTGAGTTAGGTGGTTTGCAGTATTCTGTTATGATGAAGAACAATAGTCGTCCTGCTGTTATTGGTATGATTAATCAGGTTGCTGGTTCTAATGCTACACAAATTGCAGATGACGTGAAGACAGCCTTGGCGGATGCTCAGAAGCAGATGCCACCAGGTATGAAAGTTACTATTGAGCAGGATGTTACCGAGTTCCTCTTTGCTTCTATTGAAGAAGTACTCTTTACCTTGGTAATTACGCTTTTGTTGGTATTCTTCGTTGTGTACATCTTCTTGCAGGACTTCCGCTCTACGGTTATTCCAATGATTGCCGTACCAGTGGCTTTGATAGGTACCTTCTTCTTCCTTTGGGTATTTGGTTTCTCCATCAACCTATTGACACTTTCGGCATTGCTGTTGGCGATTGCGATTGTGGTCGATGATGCCATCGTGGTCGTTGAGGCTGTACATGCAAAACTTGATTTAGGTTATAAGAGTGCGTTGACCGCTGCTATTGATGCGATGAACGAAATCTCTGGTGCTATTATTTCTATTACTTTGGTAATGGCAGCCGTATTCGTGCCTGTATCATTTATGGGTGGAACCTCTGGTACATTCTATCGTGAGTTTGGTGTGACGATGGCTGTGTCTATCGTTATCTCTGCTTTGAATGCTTTAACATTATCTCCAGCACTTTGTGCTATCTTCTTGAAACCACATAGCAAGGATGAGGAGCATAAAAAGCTGTCACGTATTGACCGCTTCCACATGGCTTTCAATACGCAGTATGACAAGATTAATACTAAGTATCAGACGGTTGTAGAGAAGATTATCAATCATCGTTGGATTTCGAGTGTTACGGTCATCTTGGGTATTGTAGCACTTGTTGTTACAATGAAATTCACGCAGACTGGTCTTGTTCCAAATGAGGATACAGGTACGTTGTTTGCAATGATTAGTTTGCCACCGGGTACATCACAGGTAGAGACCCAAAAGGTAACTGATCAAGTTGATAAGATGTTGGCAAGTAACCCATATATCGAACGTCGTGAGCAAATTGTTGGTTACAACTTCATGGCAGGACTGGGTTCTAACCAGTCAACCTTTATTATCAAGTTAAAACCATTTGCCGAGCGTAAGTATGGAATGATAGATCGCATTAAGTCTGTCTTTGATGGCGCAGGTATAGCCGGCTTGTTCATCGACCCTACATCATCTAATATGATTTTGGGTATGATTTACAAGCAGACAGCAAGTATCAAGGGTGCACAGATTATTGCTTTTGGATCACCAATGATTCCTGGTTATGGACTCACAAATGGTGTGTCTTTCGTGTTGCAGGATAAGACGGGTGGCGACCTTAATAAGTTCTATAAGGTAGCACAGGATTATTTAGCAGCATTGAACAAGCGACCAGAGTTTAGCCGAGCACTTACTACCTACAACCCTAACTATCCACAGTATATGGTAGATGTTGATGTGGCAAAGGCAAAACAGGCAGGTACATCACCAGCTGCAATTCTCTCAGTATTGCAGGGATATTATGGTGGTATGTATGCTTCGAACTTCAACGCTTATGGTAAACTCTTCCGTGTTATGATTCAAGGTACGGTTGAGAGTCGTATGAATGAGGATGGACTGACCAATATCTATGTAAGAACAGCTGGTGGAATGGCACCTGTAAGCGAGTTCTGTACATTGAAGCGTGTCTATGGTCCATCAAATATCACTCGTTTCAACCTCTTTACCTCTATCGCAATCAATGCTACACCAGCTGATGGTTACTCTTCTGGTCAGGCAATCCAGGCTGCTGAGGAAGTTGCAAAACAAGTATTGCCACAGGGTTATGGTTATGAGTTCTCTGGTCTGACTCGTTCAGAGAAGGAGGCATCTAACTCTACCGCAATGATTTTTGTTCTTTGTATCGTATTCGTTTACTTGATTTTGAGTGCTCAGTATGAGAGTTACATCCTTCCTTTGGCTGTAATTCTTTCTATTCCTATCGGTTTGTCTGGTGCATTTATCTTTACGTTAATCTTCGGACATAACAATGATATCTATATGCAGATTTCGCTGATTATGTTGATTGGTCTGTTGGCAAAGAATGCTATTCTTATTGTAGAGTTCGCTCTTGAGCGTCGTCGTACAGGTATGGCTATTAAGTATGCAGCAATCTTAGGTGCTGGTGCTCGTCTGCGTCCTATCCTTATGACCTCTCTTGCAATGATTATCGGTTTGTTACCATTGATGTTTGCAAGTGGTGTAGGTCGTAATGGTAACCAGACGTTGGGTGCAGCTGCTGTCGGTGGTATGCTTATCGGTACACTTTGTCAGGTATTCGTTGTCCCAGCTCTGTTCGCCTTCTTCCAGTACTTGCAGGAGCGTGTTAAGCCTCTCGTATTTGAGGATGAAGCAAGCCGTGATGTAATCAAGGAACTTGAGCAGTTCTCAAAGGGACCTGCAACGGATTATAAGATTGAAGAGTAGACACTAATAAAGGAATAATAATGAAGAAAATAAATATAATCATCATAGCTCTTGCAGCCCTGTCACTGACAGGCTGTAAGAGTCTCTATGGCAATTACGAACGTCCTGACGTTAAGACGAACGGCATTGTGCGCGATCCTATTGATGACAAGGCAACGCTTGAAGGTGCTAATGACTTCGGTAATCTGCCATGGCGTAGTGTCTTCACTGACCCACATTTGCAGACACTTATTGAGAAAGCTCTTAATAATAACCCTGACTTGCTCAATGCTGCATTGAATGTTGATATTGCTGAGCAGCAGGTTAAGGCGGCTAAGTTGTCTTTCTTGCCATCGGTTGTTTTTGCACCGACGGGAACTATCTCTCATTTCGGAACGCATACATCATCTACACAGTCTTATTCACTTCCTATCTCAGCAAGCTGGGAGGTAGACCTCTTTGGTAAGCTTCGTTCTACTAAGAAGTCCGCTCAAATGGCGTTAATGCAGGTACAGGACTATAAGGTTTATGCGCAGACAAACCTCATCGGTAGTGTTGCCAACCTTTACTATACACTCTTGATGCTCGATCGTCAGAAGCAGATAGTTGATAACATGTTAGGTCTGACCAAGAATACTTGGGACGTGATGAAACTGCAAATGGAGTTTGGTCGTGCTCGTTCAACGAGTGTACAGAGTGCTGAGGCTGCTTTTTACAGTGTTCAGACACAGGCTGCAGACATTCGTCGTCAGATTCGTGAGACAGAGAATACACTTAGTTTACTTCTTGGTGAGCCTGCTCAGACGGTTGCACGTGGAAGTCTTGAGAACCAGAGTTTGCCAGCTAACTTTGCAGGTGGTATTGGTGTACAGTTGTTGAGTAACCGTGCTGATGTTCATGCTAACGAAATGGCTTTGGCACAGTGCTTCTATAATGTACAGACAGCTCGTAGCCGTTTCTATCCGTCATTGACTATTTCTCCTACTGGTGCATGGACGAATGGTGGTGGTATGGTAAATCCTGGAAAACTTCTTTTAAGTGTTGTAGGAAGTCTTACACAACCTATCTTTATGCGTGGCCAACTGACAGCAGGATTGCGTGTTGCTGAAGATAAATATAAGCAGGCATACAATACATGGCAGAACAGTATTCTTAAAGCAGGTTCTGAGGTGAGCAATGCGCTTGTAGCTTACAATGCAGCCAATGAGAAAGAGCAGTTGCGCCAGCAGCAGATTGATGTCTTGAAGAAGAATGTTGAGCACACACAGATGCTTTACACTCAGAGTTCAAGCACTTATCTTGAGGTTATCACTGCACAACAGAGTTTGCTTAACGCTGAAATCTCACAGGTACAGGAACAGTTTACAAAGCTTCAGTCAATTGTCAATCTGTACAAGGCTTTGGGTGGAGGTGCGAAGTAATTTAGAATTCTATAATTCATAATTATGATTACTGTGTTAATTCATAATTCATAATTCACAATTCATAATTATGATTACCACGATTACTGATGTGATACATCAAATGGTTGTTGGTAGATACTGAAAAATTAAATATTTAAGATTATGAGTAGCGAAATTAGTCCAAAAGCTGAGATATCTCCAAAGGCAAAGATTGGAGACGGCTGTAAGATATTCCCATTCGTATATATAGAGGATGATGTTGTCATAGGTGATAACTGTATAATCTTTCCCTTTGTGAGTATCTTGAATGGTACTCGTATGGGTAACGGAAACAAGATTCACCAAGGTTCAGTACTTGCTGTTTTACCACAAGACTTTGAATTTGTGGGTGAGAAGAGCGAACTGATTATGGGTGACAACAATATTATTCGCGAGAATGTTGTTATTAATCGTGCTACACATCGTGGTTGCAAGACTGTTCTTGGTTCAAACAACTTCTTGATGGAAGGTGCACATATCAGTCATGACACTGTCGTTGGTGACCGTTGTGTCTTTGGTTATGGTGCAAAGGTAGCTGGTGATTGTCACATTGGTACTGGTGCCCTTATCTCGTCCAATGTTGTTGAGAAAGCCAATACTCGTGTTGGTGAGTATGCTGTTGTACAAGCTGGTACAACCTTCTCTAAGGACGTCCCTCCTTATATTATAGCTGGTGGCTCACCTATTGGTTTTAATGGTGTAAATACAACTGTAAGTAAGACTGCGGGGCTTGATGAGAAGGTTATCAAGCATATAGCGAATGCTTATCGTCTGTTGTTCCATGGTCAGACATCAGTTTTTGATGCATGTATTCAGATAGAACAACAGGTGCCAGATTCACCTGCAATCCGTAATATCCTTGAATTTGTACGAGGAACTGAAGAAGGAATCATCAGCAAATTATAATTTTCATACCTATAAATTTTTGATGATGGGAGAGCAAGCCGTGAGGTTAGCTCTCCTTTTTATTTAATTTATTTATTAGATTGAGTTAAAACCGTGGCTGATCTGGGGTTAAATTTCGTAGACAAGTTTTTGAAAAAACATGACATAAATTCGAATAAAATAGCTCCAAATAAAGGCAAAAATATGAGTAAAAAGCGGTTTTACAACTAACAGGCAATCAGTTAGTTATAAAGTAGTAAAAGAAAAGGTGCTTAATTGGACTTCAAAAGGGCGTTAGTTAGAGCTTAAAAGGGCATCTTTTGCAAGTCAATAAGGCGTCTTTTAGAAGCCAAAAGAGCATGTGTTAGTATTGTGTCGCATGAAAATAGTTTACAAACGTGGCTTGGTATAGTAATAAGTTGCTTTTAAAAGTCGGAAAGATAAGATGATGGTAAGCAATATTTTGATAAGCTTTTCTGCGTTTTATCTCGTAGTTTACCCCCCTTGTATAAGTATCTCGTTGGGGATAGGCGTATCATGTAAGTGTGTAACCCTTATTCTATATCATATCTATGCAGTAGAAGGAGAAACCTATCTGTTTACTAAATGGAATAAATGATGCATCGAAATGCAATATTTTTATTTAATTGAAATAAAATGAGATATGCTATGAAAAAGTATTCAGAAAAGTTTGTAATATACAAAAATCATCATATATTTGTCCCAAGATATTAACAATCTATTACACGAAGTAAAAACTTAATATAATAACTTGCTTGATTTAATTGTATGAACGTAAAGAAGTTGATAACCAGATACGTCCTGGTTGCTTTAGGCTTAATCTTGAGTGTCCCAATGGTTTGTTCTGCGCAGAGTAAAGAGCAGCTGAGTAAATCCTGCAGTCAAATAGTGAAGCAGGGTGGAGAGATTATAAATAGTTCTGAAGGACAGCAATGGATTATCTTT
Source organism: uncultured Prevotella sp. (assembly GCA_927910885.1). Taxonomy (GTDB): domain Bacteria; phylum Bacteroidota; class Bacteroidia; order Bacteroidales; family Bacteroidaceae; genus Prevotella. Next base: position 64,533 of record CAKMOD010000032.1, read on the forward strand.
AAAAAACAGTTGCAAAAGAAGGCTTCAGAAGGGAGTTCGCTTTATACACTTGGGTTATATGATGTCAAAAGTGGAAAGACGACAGTGTTGTCAGAAGATAATTGTTTCTCTATAGATAAGTCACCAGTTTCTAAGTCTGGCAATGTGCGTATCACAGAAGGCTATGCGTGGTATGATGAAGAAGGCGTGTTGGCCGATGCATCATTCAAAGAAGACATCATTATGTCTGATGATAAGATGCTTATCAGTCAACTTACCAATGAAGAGGGGACTATTAGCGATTATCTAAAGGTTATCCCTTTAGGAACGAGCAAGGCTAAGATGATGGAAATTGAGCTGGCTAAGAGTCCTTACACACTGGTTGAAACCACGAACTCAGTAGATAAAGAAGGTCAGACGAGTACGCTTCAAGTATGGAATGCGACTTTTGATGTGAATCCATTGAGAAAAGTCACAATAGAGAGTAACAATACTTTCTCTTATTATAGAAATGTAGAGCAGGTCTTTGATGGTGATACGTTGGTTGATACAAAGTATCAGCGTGTTGTCTGCAACACGGATGGTGAGATCGTAGAAGTAGGGAAAGTTATGACATACCAAGAGGCTCTACAGGCTTCTGGTAATGCAAGCAACTCTCAACTGAGCTTAAAATAATTAGCTTTATAAGTAAAATAGACAGAGGATTTATACATTCCTCAAAATAAAATGGACGCATTAAAAGTGCGTCCATTATGTTTGGTTGATACTTTCGTATTGGATAGCTTTTTTATAATAGGAATCTTTTCGTGATAGGGATGTTAAGAATAGAGAAACGTTAATACGATGCTGTGCAGGGGATTCCCAATGCAATGACACGGTCACGGATGGCATCTAATTCTTCGTGTGTCGCCTTTTGTAGGTGTTGGTCGGGCGTCTCACGATCGATGGTGTATATCATCACTTCACGTGGAGCAATCTCTTTGATTGTCTCAAGCCACGGTGCAACAAAGGCTTCAGTTGTATTGTCAACATTATATCCGTCTTCAGTAGTCCCTTTTATAAACATTGTTTGGATAATTGCTTGTCCGTTGAAAGACTTTATATCTGCAATGATTCTGTTTACATCATAGGAAGGCTGCGTAGGGCGGTCTACCTTTTTGATATATTCAGCATTGATGGTGTCAAGTTTCAGAATGTTGTTGTCAACCTTTGACAGTGCCTCATGAATCTTTGGACGATGGATAAAGGTGGAATTACTGAGCACAGAAATCTTTGCTTGTGGGCAATACTTGTTACGTAGACGGATTGTGTCGTCAATGATTTTGTCAAAGTGTGGGTGGGAAGTTGGCTCACCATTACCTGCAAAAGTCAAGACATCAGGGTGAATATTCTCTTGTTGCATCTCCTTTAACTTGGTTTCCAAAGCTTCCGCAACATGTTCACGGGTAGGGTGGGGCGTCTTTGTGCGGTGGTCTTTGTTGAAGCCACATTCGCAATATATGCAGTCGAATGTGCATATCTTACCGTCTGCTGGCATCAAGTTAATGCCTAAGGAAATACCTAAACGACGGCTGTGAACTGGTCCAAATATAGGGGATGGATAGATAATCGTGCTCATTGAATATGTTTTTGTTGAATATATTGTTCGTGTAAAATAATTAGGTTGAGTGTTATGTCTATTCTGACGTTTGTTCAACTCTTAATCTTTGATAAAGCAAAGATACATATTTTCGCTGAAAGTCTTGATGTTTCTTGTTATTTTAATTTGCTTCTATCCTTATAGGACGTACACTGTTTTCATTTATTTAGAGATGGATAAGGTGTGTAATCTATGTTTCTATGAATTTATTTTATAGGTAAAGAGGAGTTGAATTATGTGTTGGGCATTCAGGAAAAAAGTTTGTCTAATTGACTTGGGTTAAAGAAGAAAGGCGGCTATCCGTTGTGGACAGCCGCCTTTCTAACTTATTATTAGTAAGATGTCTATTCTTTACTCTCACGCTTACGATCATTATGGTCGAGCGTAATCTTACGCATACGAATGTTCTTTGGAGTTACCTCAACATATTCGTTACCCTTGATATACTCAAGACATTCCTCAAGGCTCATTTCAGTCTTAGGGATAACGCGTGCCTTCTCGTCAGAACCAGATGCACGGACGTTGGTCAACTGCTTTGCCTTCGTAACGTTGATAACGAGGTCGTTATCGTGAACATGCTCACCAACAACCTGTCCACCATAAACTTCCTCACCTGAATCGATGAAGAATTTACCACGATCCTGCAGCTTGTCAATAGCGTAAGCGTAGGCAGTACCAGCCTCCAATGCAATCATTGAACCATTTGTACGACGTATGATTTCGCCCTTAAATGGCTGATAATCTTTGAAGCGGTGTGCCATGATAGCTTCACCCTGACTGGCTGTCAACACGTTGGTACGCAGACCAATGATGCCGCGTGAAGGAATCTCGAAGGTGATATTCACACGCTCACCCTCAGCGTCCATACCGAGAAGTTCACCCTTACGACGGGTTACCATGTCAATCATCTTGCTTGAGAAGTCGGTTGGAACATTGATAGTCAGTTCCTCAATAGGCTCACATTTCTGACCATCAATCTCCTTATAGATTACCTGTGGCTGACCTACCTGTAACTCATAGCCCTCGCGGCGCATAGTCTCAATGAGGACAGAGAGATGGAGTACGCCACGTCCACTAACAATCCACTTGTCCATTGAGTCCTCCATAGGAAGTACACGGAGTGCGAGGTTTTTCTCAAGCTCCTTGCTCAAACGGTCGCTGATGTGGCGAGAAGTACAGAACTTACCTTCCTTTCCGAAGAAAGGAGAGTCGTTGATAGTGAAGAGCATACTCATTGTAGGCTCGTCAACAGCGATTGGTGGCAGTGGCTCTGGGTTCTCAAAATCAGCGATAGTATCACCAATTTCAAACTTCTCCAGACCGATTACTGCACAAATATCGCCAGAGTCAACGGCATCAGTCTTCTTATGTCCCATACCCTCAAAGGTATGCAGTTCCTTGATTCGTGTACGTTCCTGTGAACCATCACGGTGACAAATAGTAATATTCTGTCCGTCCTTCAATGTACCACGATGTACGCGACCAACGGCGATACGTCCTGTATAGCTTGAATAGTCCAAAGAAGTAATCAACATCTGTGGTGTTCCTTCAATCTGCTTAGGAGCAGGAATAGCCTTAATAATAAGGTCAAGCAGATACTCAATATTATCCGTTTGTTTCTTCCAGTCCTCACTCATCCAGCCGTTCTTAGCTGAACCATAAACAACAGGGAAGTTCAACTGATCTTCTGTAGCGTTAAGGTCGCACATGAGGTCGAACACCATCTCATATACTTCCTCTGGACGACAGTTTGGTTTGTCTACCTTATTGATGACAACAACAGGTTTCAATCCAAGCTGTAGGGCCTTTTGCAGTACAAAACGTGTCTGTGGCATAGGTCCTTCAAAAGCGTCTACGAGTAACAGACAGCCGTCTGCCATGTTCAGCACACGCTCAACCTCACCACCGAAGTCAGAGTGACCTGGTGTGTCGAGAATATTGATTTTTACTCCTTTCCAATTAATACTTACATTCTTACTCAGAATTGTTATCCCTCGTTCGCGCTCCAAGTCATTAGAGTCGAGAACTTCTCCGCTGTTGTCTTGTCCGTCACGGAAAAGTTTTCCAGCGAGCATCATCTTGTCAACCAAGGTCGTCTTACCGTGGTCTACGTGCGCAATAACTGCGATGTTACGAATATCTTGCATTTAAATATCTTAAAAAGCTTACGCTAAATTTATGGTGCAAAATTACGAATAAAAAATGGAAAAACGTTTGTGGTTCCAATAAAAAGTTGTAACTTTGCACAGCATTTCGGAGCGTCCGATGCATTTGAAG